>DASXDV010000031.1:0-9021 GCA_036490465.1 Candidatus Tumulicola sp.
CGAAGGAATTACTTCGGAAATTATCGGCGAGCGAATCGCCGGCGGCTCTGCTGAAGATATCGCCCAGCTTCGACAGGAGATCATGAATGAGGCCCTCGGGCTCGGGCCGCTGGAGGATCTCATCGACGATCCGGACGTCACCGAAATCATGGTAAACGGCCCGGAAAGCATTTACGTCGAGCGTCACGGCAAGATCGAAAGGACCGTCAAGCGTTTCGCCGACGAACGCCAGCTTCGGCAAGTCATCGAGCGGATCATCACCCCCATCGGTCGCCGAATCGATGAATCGTCGCCGATGGTTGACGCGCGCCTTCCTGACGGCTCGCGCGTCAATGCAATCATCGAGCCACTGGCAATCGACGGCGCGACTCTGACGATACGGCGGTTCGGAACGCGACGTCTCCAGACCGACGATTTAGTGAAGATTGGGGCGCTAACCGCGTCGATGTTGGACTTTTTACGCGCGGCGGTTGAGGCGCGACTCAATATCATCATCTCGGGGGGAACCGGCTCCGGTAAAACGACGTTCCTAAATATTCTTTCGTCGTATCTGCCCGACAGCGAGCGGATTGTCACGATCGAAGATGCCGCGGAACTGCTGCTAAATCAGGCGCACGTCGTTCGCTTGGAATCGCGTCCGCCAAATATCGAGGGTACGGGAGAGGTCCGGATTCGGGAGCTGCTCCGTAACGCTCTGCGTATGCGCCCCGACCGCATTATTATCGGTGAGTGTCGCGGAGCCGAAGCGCTCGATATGCTGCAGGCAATGAATACGGGTCACGACGGCTCACTCACGACTATTCACGCAAACAGCCCACGAGACGCCCTGTCACGTATTGAAACGATGGTATTGATGGCAGGCTTCGATTTACCAGTTCGAGCCATCCGCGAGCAAATTTCGAATGCCCTGGATGTGGTTATCCATACGTCTCGCATGCGTGACGGCTCGCGCAAGATTACCAGCATCAGTGAAGTCGTCGGCATGGAAGGCGATATCGTGACGATGCAAGAGATCGTGCGTTTCGCCCAGCACGGCGTGGACAAAGAGAATAAGGTCATCGGGGAGTTCCAATATACCGGCGTGCAGCCAAACTGCTTGCGCCGGTTCAGAGAATACGGCATCTCGTACGACTCGACGAATCTCGCTTCACTCGCTCCGGCGGGTGCTCGATGGTAGGTACTCTGGGACCACTCGCAATCTTCGTAGGCGTATCGGCGACGGTGGCTCTGGTATTTTATTCTATTTGGAGCTCTTTCAACGCGCGCGCGACCCAGAAGGCGCGCGGACTTTCGCAACAGCTCGACCGAGCCGCGATCTCGATGAAGCCCCAGGAGATCGTGCTGACGGTCTCGGGATGCGTTGCTCTCGTGTGGATCGCGCTGGTCGTCCTTCTGCGCCCGCCCGTTATCCTGGCTATCCTAATATTGCCGGTAATCGCCTTTGCGGGAGCCGGCATGTTCTACAGCTGGGTGAAGTTTAAAATCGAGCGCCGCCTGTCGGCCTTCATCACCCAGCTCGAGCTGGCGTTGCGAGTCATCGCCAGTGGCATTCGAGTTGGTCTTGGTTTGCGCCAGGCGTTGACGATCGTCACCGAGGAGCTTCCCGACCCGGCGCGGCACGAGTTTCTGCGGGTAATCGGTCAAACGAACATTGGTGTCAGCGTGCTGGATGCGCTTGACGACCTTGCCGAGCGGATGCCAAGCAACGAAACGCTGATGATGGCTCGCGTCATTCGTATTCAGTCGCAAAGCGGTGGCGACCTCGCGAGAATTCTCGAGCAACTCGCCGGCACTATCAAGGCGCGTCGTCAGGTCGTTCGTAAAATCTCCGCGCTTACTGCCGAAGGCCGGATGAGTGCGATCGTGCTGCTTTCGATTCCAATCGCCCTTGGACTGTTCATTACGACGACCCAGCCGCAGTACGGCGGTGCCCTGCTCCATTCATTTTTAGGACACGTCGTCATCGGAATAATTCTCGGCTTGGAACTAGTCGGCTATTTCTGGTTGAGGGCCTTGATGAAGGTGAACGTCTGATGGGCTGGCTGTTCTATTTCATCCCGTTTCTTTTCGGTGCGTCCGCCTTTCTCTTCGCACTATCGCTGATTCCGTCTAAGAGCGCCCTTACGGCCCAGCTCGACGCGTTGAAGACGCGCGACGTCGCGGAGCGCGATACCGCGCAATTCGCCTCATTTGCCAAAGTTTTTACACCGGAGCGGAGGGCGCTGCTTAGCCGTCAATTGGCGGAGGCGGGATGGTACACCGTAACGCCGGCACAAATGGGTCTTCGGGTAGTCGCGGGTGCGTTTTTAGGCATTATGCTGGCGCTTCTGTTGTGGGCGTTCGCTCCGATCGCGACGTGGATGCTCGTATCGCTGATGATCCTAGTGGCGGTGATCGGAACGTATTTCCCGATTCTTATGCTGAATCAGGCCATGGAAGCGCGAAAGACCGACATTCAGAAATCGCTTCCGGAATTTCTGGATATGCTTTCGTCTACCGTGCAGGCAGGCCTCGCCCTAAATGCGGCGATGGCGTATGCGGTCGACGCGGCGCCCGGAGCTCTTGGTGAGGAAATTAACGAGGTGCTTTCGGAAGTTCGCCTCGGGCGCAATCGTGCCGAGGCATTAAAGGCCGCGGCCGAACGAACGAATCAGCAGGAATTCAAGACCGCGGTTTTGGCGATCTCGCAATCGGAGCGCCTAGGATCGAACATCGCTAAGGTGCTGGCGGATTTGGCCGAAGACACTCGGCACCATCGAATCATGCTGGTCGAGGAAGCGGCTGCGAAACTTCCAGTCAAAATGGTCTTTCCGATGGCGTTTTTCATGTTGCCCGCGATTTTTGTTGTTATTTTCGGGCCCATCATCGCTAGCTACTTTTCGCCAAAGTAAGTCGGATGCTCGAAATCGTATTGGCGGTCGTGTTTTTTGGATGCGCTGCGTTCTTTGGGATTGAGTTAAGCCGAGCGGCGTGCGCTCGCGTGTCCCCATTGGAGGATGCACCTCCGTTAGGCCACCCGCCGGTAGCAGCGTTAGTGGCTGCGGGAGCCTTTCTGGGCGCTCTGCTGGTGGTGCGGGGAATGCAGCCAATAGAACTCGGTACATCGGCGTTTTTAGTTCTCGTACTCGTTGCGTGCTGGTCGAGCGACAGCCTGAGGGGCATCGTGCCCGACGTATTTACGCTCCTTCCCCTCGGAATTCTGCTAGCCGTCGCCGGGGCCCGGCGAGACTGGCTTGTATTCGCGTCCGCCCTGATAGCCGTTACTCCTTTCGCGGTAGCCGCGTGGACGACCCACGGGCGTGGAATGGGATGGGGCGATGTCAAGCTCGCGGCGCTCGCGGGCGCGGCTTTGGGAGCCCCGGTCGCAATCCTGGCAATCCTCGTGGCATGCATCGCAGCGGTAGTTGGCTCCCGCCTCGGGCGCACAAAGGCGGGCCCGATTGCTTTTGCGCCTTACCTTGCGGCCGCTTTTGGCGCGGCCATTCCCCTAGGGATGCTACGTTAGAAATGGCCGTGCTAAAGAACGTTACAACCGGTGAAATCATTGCCGCAAATGTCGTGCGTGCTAATGGTATCCTAAGCCGCATGGTCGGATTTATTACGCGAAAGAAAGTTCGCCCCGACGACGGTCTGTGGTACGACAATTGCTCGGCTATCCACACGATTGGCATGAAGGAACGGATAGACGTCGTATTCCTCGACAAAAATCAGCGCGTTCTTCGTGTCGAGCGCGCGATCCCACGCTATCGCTTTGCCGTAACTTATGGCGCGCGCGCGGTCGTCGAACTTGGGGAGGCCACACTCCAGGGGCGCGATCTTCTTGCCGGCGACGAATTAGCGCTGGAGTAGTCCCGTGAGCCCCGTTCGAATCGTCATGGTGCTCTGGGGCGGTCTCTTTCTCGTCCTTGGGCCGTTGATGCCGGCAGCAGACGGAGACCTCTGGTGGCAGCGGTGGCTTGGCGATTTGATCTTGCGAACGCATCGTCTGCCGTCGACCTTAGGGCCAGAAACATTCGCGGCAGCTGGGGCGCCATGGGTACCTCAAGAATGGCTTCTCAGCATAGCCGTCGCTCTCTCGATGCGCGAGGGCTTGTTCACTTTTCTCGTACTCTTCATAGCGATCTTGCACATCGGCACCCTGTGGTCGATCTACTTACGATCGCGCGCCCGTGCTACACCGATGGCGATCGCCACCGTACTGCTCTTTACCGGCGTAGCGCTCGACGCTTCGTTCGGCGTGAGGGCGCAGGTCCTGGGGTGGGCTTGCTTTGCGGCCTTTCTGCTGCTCCTACAGCGCAAGGACTCCTGGTATTACGCGGCCATCGCCGTCGTTATACTGTGGGCGAACTGCCATGCAAGCGCCATGCTTGCGCCTGTGTTCTTAGCGGCACGCATTGCGGGCACCGTTGCCGACCGCGGCATGGGCAGTTTGAGGGTTAATAGGGACATTCGGATTCTGCCGTTCGTTGCGCTCGCATTGCTCTGCACCCCTCTGGGCTGGCATTTGCCCGCATACGCGATTACACTCATGGCGAGTCCAATTCGGCAGTACATTCAAGAATGGCAGCCTGCGGGGATCGCGGAGCCCGACTTCCTGTTTGGTGCACTTCCACTTGCAATCCTTATAGCGCTGGGCGGGTTTCAAACCCTGATGAAGGATAAAGCGGAAAGCGTGCCAGTCGCCATGCTGTTTTTCGCTGTGTTATCTGCCAGGAGAAATGAGCCCCTTTTCGCCATAGCCGCCGCGCCGTTAGCCGCACAATGCCTTGACCTCCGATTTCCATCGTTGCGTCGAATCGCCGACCGAGTCGCTGGCCTAGAGCGCTTTGCGATAGTGGCGACGTGTTTTGCATTCGGCATAACCGCGCTCGCTTTTACGTGGGCGAACCATGATGCGGCACCAAAGGTGCCCGTTGTCGCCCTCGGCCGCCTGGCAGCGGGCGGTCGCGAGCACCGGCTGTTTTGCGAGAATTTCAACGACTGCAGTGTTGCGCTCCAGTATCCCAACGTGCGTGTGTTCATGGACGGCCGTTGTGACCCGTTTCCCCTTGCCGTTTGGAAAGCGTACATTTCAGTCGTGCGTCTTCAACCCGGGTGGAAGCGCACGCTAGCTGATTTTAGCGTTGACTCTATAGTCGCAGCACGCAAGGGCGGTCTCGCTGCCGCCTTGGATTCAGACACTAGCTGGCGCACCGAGTTTCGCGACGATACTTTTGTCGTTTATGTCCGGACGTAGGGCGAGCGTCGCGCGAACACTAAAGTCGTTTTGTCGTCGTACAGCACCTTCCATCGTTTGCTCGCACGAATCGCGAGAGCAAGCGGCGAGCTGCTTGGCGTCAAGACCTGCGTGATGTTGTAACTGCGCAATATCCGCTTCCAGCCAGGCCCTGCCTCGACTAACACGCGATATTGATCCCAAACGTCAAGCGGAAACGGATCGCACCTTCCATCCATAAACGAACGAACGCCACTATGCCCGAGGGCGAGGCTACAAGCTCCAAAATCGAAGCAAAACAGTCGCTTCGGGCCTGGAAGCTGGGCTACGAAATCGATCGCACTTGTAGGCAAGCGAGCTTCTACGCTGGAGTAGTCGGAGTGTAGAAAAGTCGCTAAGGCTATGATGGGAAGGACGACTATAGCAACTATAAGCTGGAGCGCCAATTCGAGCGGCTGCTCGCGCCGTACCTTCGGGGACGGAATCGTCTTCGTGATGTTCGAGCATGCTATCGGAACGACTGCGATCGCGAATATGGGCAGGTTTCGCAAAGCTGTGAATGCGAGGAATCCGAACGCTAGTGTTACCAAAGCGTCGATAGGGCCTAACCGAACTCCGCGCCACCAAGCTACGCCGATCCCGAGAGCAACGGGAATGACGAGCAGCCAAAGACCGTAATCGCGAAAGCGTAGCGGCTGCCATTCAGAAATAAACGAGTGTATGGGGCTGCGCTCGAGCGAGAGTGCGTAGAGCGGGATCCGCCAACCGAGGGGATTCGCGCAGCTGGCCGCAGCGAGCGCCGGCACGAGAATTGCGTAGCGAGTGACGGTAGGCGTCCAGGCACGCGCCTTGGCGGCTGCGCCGACGGCGTATAACAAGGCAACAATCGGAGCCAGAATCACGGAGGCGTGGACGTTCGACCAGATTGCTACGAGGGGAATGTTCCACCAGATAGCGGCATCGCCCTCATCGAGGAGGAGTAAAAGCAGCGCGAGCAGCGGCCACGCAAACACTTGGGCTCGAACCCCGAATGTCCCGCGCGCCGATAGTCCTATCAGAATTGCACATGCCGCTAGGAGAAGAGGGCTTTGTACACCGCGGCGACGCGACCGGAGTTCGGAGAGCAACATCGTCGCGAGCACCGCGAGAACGGCGCCGATAGCCAGTACCATGTACGTTCCGGTACGCTGCGCCAGGGCCAAGATCACACTCAGGAGCCATTCCTGCGGTACCCATGAAGCCCCAACCGCACTCAGTGTCTCGGGACCCAGGTGCATCGGAATTCTGTGATCGGACAATATTTGCGCGCCGAGCCAGCGCTGCCAGAAAATGTCCCCGTTAATGCGCTCGTTGAATAAAGCCGGAAGGATCAGAACCGCTGCGACAAATGCGTAGCTGAACCACAGAATAAACGGGATTCGCGACTTCAATGCGTTTCCGTCGCCTCATGGTGCAACGGCTCTTCGGTCCCGCTTTGGATCGCAAGATCGAGCGTCGGAGGCCGCGAGGGTGGTGCCCAGGGGCCGTCTGCGGATAAGTGCATTAGCCTGCCAACGCCAAGACGCGGAAACCACTTTGCAAAAACCGTCTCGAACTCGGAGATTAAGCGACTCCTTGTGCGACCCCCAACGAACGGTCGTTCTGCAATTAACCAAAAAGCATAGCCAAATGCGATTCCAATAGCGCCTGCGATAATCGGGGTGATGCCGTGGTCCTCCGCGACTTTTATAACGGGGGCGTGAACGAGGTAGATACTGTACGACACGAACCCGATGGATGCCAACCATCTCATGGACAGGAGTCGGCCAAGCCATGGTAACGACCCCGCGGCTACGACGAGTAAGAAAACCGCCGCCTCCCAGGCGGGGTTCACTTCCGTCCCCGTTTTTAGGTAGGCCGTTACAACCATCACCGCGCACGCGGGGAGCGCGAAGCGCGCTATTCGATACTCGTGTATCCTAACGTGTGCAGCCACGATCCCCGATAAGAAAGCGGGGAGCACGACAAGGTCAATGCTGGTGGCTCTGGTCGCTTGGCCGGCGATTATGATTAGGAGGGCGGCGGCTAGAAATGCTTTTGGGGAGCGGGTCCAAAGCCAAAGCGCAACCGGAAAGAGAAAGTACCACCGAAACTCCACGGGTAGCGACCAAAATGGGGGGGTCAGCAGAACAGTGCGGTCGTCCAAAAATAAAATCTGGCGGGTCGCATCCAGTAGTGAGACATGCGTTAAGTCGGGAAGAAAAAGAGCACATGCGAATAGCAATGCGATAGCAATATAGTAAGGCGGTATGATTCGAACCATTCGATGAGCGGCATACCGATAGACGTCAAATCCGGCTACTTTGCTCTCGTGAAGTTTGGCCAGCGTTGGATACGATAAGCAAAATCCCGAGATAACAAAAAATAGCATCACGCCGAACGACTGGCCGAATAGACCCGGAAGGACCGAGTGGCTCGCCACAACAGTTAAAACCGCGACGGCTCTAAGGCCGTCGATATACTGGATCCGGTGCCGATGGTCCACCATCATCACCGATTATATCACGCCGTCTTTCGCCTTGTCGTGACTGCCTCGCCGGGGCGCGTTGGCCTAGAAGGAGGTTCCCAGCCGAGGGTCTAGTGGGAACCCCCTACGCCAGCGGCCGGACCGGCCCGTAATTGCCGGCTGCGACTTGCGAGCAGAGTCCAAAAGGTAAGAAAGATACCCAGGTAGACGAGGGCATTAGCAACGTACGCCATCCCGCCCGGCGTTGGTTGCCGCGCAAGCGCTCGAGCCAGGACATCGGCTAGCCGCGGAACTGTCAACGCATCTGCACTGAACGCATTAAGAAGGTTCCATGGAACGGTCAGCAGCGCGATGGCGACGTATGCAACTATAGCGTGTCCCCGCTTCGCAGCGACGAAGGCGAGCGGCAGCACTGCTAGGATCTGCGAAAGGTGGATATAGGTGCCGCCAGTGACGGCGAGCGCCATAGGGATTAGCACCACAGTGGCGGGTATCTCGAATCCCAGTAATTTCGCAAGCCAGAGGCCTAACAATGCGAAGAGCCCATATTGCAAGCTCCCGACGGCGAGTGCCGTTTCGCCGGGTACGCCGAAGTTGTGTAGCATCGAACTTAGACTAAACTGCGTAATCGATCCAAGTTCGGACCACGCGTGCGCAGGCAAAGCGCTGGTGAAATACTCCGCGTTCAGGGGGACGCCGTCCGCTAGCAGGGACAGCGCGACGAGAGCGACGCCGACCAGTATTACACGAATTCGCATTTCGCGGACTACCACGAAAGTGGCAATTAGAGGCGGTAAAGCAACGTGGGGTTCAAGGCAGGCAAGTATAAGGAACAACGTCGCGGCATTCCATTGCTTGCGGGTAAGGGCCACGGCGACGATACATAACGATGCTATGGCGATGGGAGCTAACGCCCCCGTTGGCAGTGCTTGGATCAAAGTAGCGATGCAAATGCTCGCCCCGACGGCAAGTAGGGGCAAATCCGTCAGCTGAATGACTGCGCGGATCGTTGCGAGCATGGATGCCAGGAGGAGCACGAACCATAGAAGGCTGGCCTGGGGGTACGCTAGCCGGGCGAGTGGGACGAGCATAGCCAAGGCGTAGGGCGGCAGCGGCGCCGCTACGACTTGCTTCCGGTTTGCCCAGCGCCTGTTCGCGTGCTCGCATGTGCGCAACGGTTCGTATTGATAAGGATTCTCGCTGGCCGCCAACAGACGCGCACCGCAGTAAAACGCGTCGAAATCGATGCCCCCAGCAGTGAACGCCGGCGGCCGCGCAAAGCAGTACGCCAGAGCCCCCG
>DASXDV010000034.1:0-25092 GCA_036490465.1 Candidatus Tumulicola sp.
GATCCGTACGTCTCGGGAACGCATCTCAACGACGTGACCGTGATCCGGCCCATTTTCTTGCACGGCATGTTGATCGGCTACGCCGCCAACAAAGCGCACCATACCGACGTCGGCGGCAGCGTGCCGGGTTCGATGCCGGCCGACGCCGCCGACCTGTTTGCCGAAGGTTTGATCGTTCCGCCGACGCGCTTGGTCCGCCGCGACGAACCGCTGCCGGAAACGCTCGCGCTCTTTCGCGCAAACTCGCGCACGCCCAACGCCCGCAGCGGCGACTTGCGCGCGCAAATTGCCGGCAACTATACCGGCGAGCGGCGATTGCTCGAACTCTGCGCGCGCTACGGCGCCGCCGGCGTCTTCGCCGCCCTCGAACGCATCCTCGACGACAGCGAAACCCGAATGCGCAACGCCCTGCGCGCACTCGGCAACGGCGTCTTCGACAGCACGGATTTTCTCGAAGACCGCGCCGGCCGGCCGACGATCCGAATCGCGCTGCAGCTCACGCTGCGCGACGGCACCGCGCGGCTCGACTACCGCGGAACTTCTAGCGAGGTCGGATTTCCGCTCAACGCCGTCTACGGCGTTACGCTCTCGGGCGTCCACTACGCGTTGCGAGCGGCGACCGATCCGACGATTCCGATGAACGACGGCTGTTTCCGCCCGGTCGAGGTGGCCGTTCCCGAAGGCACGCTGCTCAATCCGCGCCGGCCCGCACCGGTTTCGGGCGGCAACGTGGAGACCAGCACGCGGAACGCCGACGTCGTACTGCAGGCGCTGGCCAAAGCGGCGCCGGACCGCATTCCGGCCAGCAGTGGCGGCACGATGAGCAACGTGATGCTGGGCGGAACGCGAACCGACGGCCGCATTTGGGCGTTTTACGAAACCAACGGCTGCGGCATGGGCGCGCGCCCGAACAGCGACGGGATCGACGGCATCCAGTGCCATATGACCAACACGCTCAACACGCCGATCGAAGCGATCGAAGCCGATTATCCGCTGCGGGTGGTGCGCTACGAGTTCGCGCCCGCGACCGGCGGCGCGGGACGGTATCGCGGCGGCGACGGTTTGATTCGCGCGATCGAACTCGTCGACGGGTCCGCGCGCGCGTCGCTGCTGGCCGATCGCCACACGATGCCGCCGCCGGGAGCGCGCGGCGGCGCACCCGGAACCGTCGGCCGCCACGCCCTGCGCCGCGACGGCGCCGAGTCGGAACTTCCGGCGAAGACGCAGTTGACGCTCCAGCCGGGCGACGTCCTGACCGTTCAAACGCCGGGCGGCGGCGGATACGGAACGCCCGGCGACGCAAATTAGCGCGCGAGCGGCGTGTTGCTGCGCGCGCTTGCCGGTCGCTCGAGTCCGAAACGCGCCGCACAGAGCAAGTCGATGACTCGAATCGCGCTGCGACGCGGCGAGAACCGGCGGCGCGCGTCGGCAGCGGAGCGCGCGGCCAAACGCGCGCGGGCGCCGGGATCGGCGAACAAGCGCGAAATCTGAGCCGCGACGTCGCCGCGCGCTGCCGTCGACACGACGTCGGGTGCGAGCAGAGCGGCCGGTTCGGTTTCCGCGAGCACGACGGTCGCCAGCTCCGCTTGCGCGAGCAGCACGTTGCCGAACGCGCTCGCGTCGGTCAAACCCGCCTGCAAAACGCACGCGATTTCGATGCGGTTCGCGCGCTCGCCGAGCAGGTCGGCTTGCGTCACCCGATCGCCCAAGCACGCGCCGAGTTCGCTTGCGGCCGGGGCGGACAAGGCGATGAAGCGCACCGCCGGGTCGCGCGCGGCGAGGTCCTCGAGCGCCCTCGTTACTTCGGCTTTCCGGCCGGGCGGCAAGAATTCGAAACCGGCAATCGCCAGCGCGCCGCCGGCGCCGGCACGCGCCGCAGCGACGGGCAATGCCGCGACGCGTTCGGCGCTCGCACACGGCAGCCACGGAACGTCCAAATCGACGGCGCCGTGCGTGCGGATGACGGCCGGAGCGCCGGGACGCCGTTGGATCGTCACGCCCGCCGGCGCGCGGCCGCGCGTAAACCACGCCAGTTCAGCGCGCACCCGGAAGCGGCGATCGAATCGGTGGCGAAAGCCGGGCTCGCCGCGCACGACAGGATGGCCGAAGGAGCGCATCCCGCTTTCGAGATCGGCCAACCCCGCTAAGCAAAGCGGCGATGCGCCCGGATCGGCGCGCACGAAGACGCCGCCGACCTCGCCGCGCGCCGTGCGCGGAATATCGGCAAACGCGCTCGCCCAGCGATCGTAGAAGCGCCGCTCGTTCTCGGCTTCGCGATCGAAACGCCCGGCCGATGCGCCTTCGTAGTGCGCGAAGCGCGCGCCGGCGACGTAGACGATCGCGCGCCCGGCCGCGCGCGCGCGCATGCAGAGATCCACGTCTTCGAATCCGTTGACGTACGATTCGTCGAAGCCGCCGCCGGCCAGAAACCACTGCCTGCGGACGGCCATCGCCGCGCCCGAAACGCCGATCGCGTCGCGCGGCCGGGTTACGCCGGCGAGCGCCGGCGGAAGGTTCCGGCACGAATAGTGCCAGTGCGCGTTGGGCAGCACGACGAACCCGGCGCACTGAGTGGCGCCGTCTTCGAAGAACAGGGCGCCGCCGGCGACGGCCGCGTCGTCGCGGTCGAACGCCCGCGCGAGCGCCGTTAACGCGTCGCCGATCGGATAGGCGTCGTTGTTCAAAAAGAGTACGAGGTCGCTTTCGGCGAGGTGCGCGCCGGCGTTGCAGGCCCCGGCGAAGTTGCGGTTGCGGTCCATCCGTTCGTAGCGAACCCACGGAAACTGCGCGATCGCCGACGGCGTTTCGTCGCGCGAAGCGTTGTCGACGACGATCGTCTCGAACGGCAGGCTCGACGGGCGCAAATCGTCCAGCACGCGCAGCAGCCGCTCCGTCATCCACCAGTTGTCGTAAACCGGAACGACGATGCTGAGGGTCGCGGCCACTACAGGGTCTCGACCGCCTCGACGACGATCGCGGCCGGTCCGGCGGGACGCTGCACTACCACGCGATCGCCGGCGCGATGGCCGGCGAGCGCTTGCGCGTAGGGCGAACTCCAGGCAATCGTTCCGTGGCGCGGATCGGCTTCGTCTTCGCCGACGATCCGCACCCGCAACTGCGCGCCGCCGCTCTCGCGCGCGACCACCGTCGATCCGAACGCAATCGTTCCCGGCGGCCCCGCATGCGCGTCGACCGGTACGGCGACGGCGATCCGATCCTCGTAATACGCGACGTTCCGCTCGTCGCCGGCGGCGCGCGCCGCTTCCAATTGCTCGCGCAGCAGCGTCAGGCCGCGGGCAGTGACGTAGTTCGTCCGATCGCTCGCGGGCCGCGGCGGCGGACGCTCCGGACGATCGTCGCCTTCCTTGACGAACGCGCGGCTCACGGCCGAATCACCGCGGCGCCGTCGAGCGCGTCACTGCGCACCGCTTCCAACGCCGAGGCGGCATCGCGCAACGCAAATGCGGTCGATTCGGGACGCAGGGGTACGCGCGCGGCGATCGCGAAAAAATCGCGCGCGTCCGCGCGGGTCGCATTGGTCACGCTGCGGATTTGGCGCTCGCCCCACAGCAGCGAATCGTAGTCGAACGCGGGCATGCGATCGAGGTGGATCGCATTAATCGCGACGACCCCGCCCTTGCGCAGCGAGCCCAAGGCCGCGACCACGACGTCGCCCGCCGGAGCGAAGGTAATCGCCCGATCGAGCGCGACCGGCGGCTTGTCGAGCGCGTCGCCGGCCCACGCGGCGCCCAGCCGCGTCGCAAACGCGCGATGTCCGGCGCCGCGCGTCGCAACGTATACGTCGCACTCCCACGATCGCAGCACCGGCAGCGCGAGGTGCGCGGACGCACCGAATCCGAACAGTCCGACGCGCTCCCCGGGCTGCACGCCCGCGACGCGCAACGCCCGGAAGCCGACGATGCCCGCGCACAGCAGCGGCGCCGCTTGCAAATCGTCGAGCGCGTCGGGCAGCGCAACGGTGAAATCGGCCCGCGCGCACACGTACTCCGCATAGCCGCCGTCGCGATCGTAGCCCGTGTACGTCGGACGATCGCACAGATTCTCGCGGCCCGCGCGGCACTGTTCGCAGGTGCCGTCGGTACCGCCCAGCCACGAGACGCCGACGCGCCGCCCGGTAAAACCGGGATCGATGCCGGCGCCCAAACCAACCACGTCGCCGACGATCTGATGACCGGGAATCATCCGCGCGTGCCGCGCCGGCAGCTCGGCGTCGACGATATGGAGGTCCGTCCGGCAGACGCCGCACGCGCGCACCCGCAACAGCAACTCGCCGGCGGCCGGCTGCGGAGCGTCGGTCTCCTCGACGCGGACGCCGCCCGCCGGATCGCCCGCATGCCGCACGATCGCCAGCACGGCGACGCCCCTAGCGGCCGGTAGCGCCGGCGCGCGTTCCGACGCTGATTTGTTCGAGCAGTTCGCGCTTGGTTTCCGGCACCATCGACCGGACGAACAGAATCGTCACGACGCACAGAACCGCATATACCCAAAAGGTGGCCGGCGCTCCGAGCCGCAGGAGCATCGTCAGGAAAAACTGCGAGACCAGAAAGTTTCCCACCCAGTTCGCCAGCGTCGAGATCGACATCCCCAGCCCGCGCGCCGGGAGCGGAAAGATCTCCGAGATCAGCAGCCACACGATCGGGCCGAGGCTGAACGCGAAACAGCCGACGTAGAGCATCATGCTGCCCAGCGCGATCGCGGCGAGCGAGCCCGAGAGGTGCGGCTGCGCGAACGCGATCGCGAGCGATGCCAGGGCGATGAACATGCCGGTCAATCCGAGATAGAGCAGCGGCTTGCGGCCGACGCGGTCGACGAAGAAGATCGCGATCAGGGTCATCAGGACGTTGACCGTGCCGACCACCGACTCGGCGAGGATCGAGGTGGACGCCGACGAGATCCCGGCCATCTCGAAGATTTTCGGACCGTAGTAGATGATCGTGTTGATGCCGGTGACTTGCTGCAATACGGCCAGCGTCACGCCGATGAACAATGCGATCCGGACGGAGGGGTCTTTGAAGACCGCAAAGCCGGCCGTCTTGGCGTGCAGCGCCGCGAGGATGGCGCGCTCTTCGCTCGCCGACTCGTCGGGCGTCTCGGCGATGCGCTGCAGCACGTCGCGCGCGCGCGAGTCGTGTCCGATCTTGAAGAGGTAGCGCGGGCTTTCCGGCATCACGATCATGCCGGCGATCAAAATGACCGACGGGACGACCGCGAAGCCGAGCATCGTTCGCCAATCGCCGGCCGACGAAAACCGGAAATCGATCAAATACGCGCCCAGAATGCCGACCGTAATCGCAAACTGATACAGCGAAACGAGCGCGCCGCGCACGTTGGCCGGCGCGACTTCCGAAATGTAGAGCGGCGAGACGACCGAACTGAAGCCCACGCCGATACCGACGACGAACCGGCCGATCAGCAGGACGGTCTCGTCGGGCGCGAGCGCCGAAACCAGCGCGCCGGCGAGAAAGACGATGCCGGCCGTCAGCAGCGTCAAGCGCCGTCCGATTCGGTCGGCGACCGTTCCGGTAACGGCCGCACCGAGAATGCAGCCGATCAGCACGACGCTGATCGTGAACTCTTGAAGGTGCGTGCTCAGCGAAAAGTCTTTGCCGATAAAGAGAATGGCGCCCGAAATGACGCCGGTATCGTAACCGAAGAGCAGCCCCCCAAGCGCCGCGACGGACGCCACCAAAAGGACGTACGGCCTCATGAAGGCGCTCTTGCGGTTACTGCGCGAACGCTCCTTCCGCATGGACGTCGCCGCCGCAACCGACTACGCACGCAAGCACGGCCTCGAGGCATTCGTCGTCACGCACGCCGGCGACGTCGTCGCGGAGATATACGGCGATGGGTTCGCACCCCAAAAGCCGCACGCGCTGTACAGCGGCACCAAGAGTTTCTGGGGCGTCGCCGCGATCTACGCGCAATCCGACGGACTGCTGCAGTTCGACGAACGGGTCGCCGAAACGATCGAATCGTGGCGCGACGATCCGTGGAAGCGGCGGGTCACGCTGCGGATGCTGCTATCGCTGACGGCCGGTTTCGGGTTTGGCGGATTGGGGAGCGCGGTTCCCACGTACGACCGCGCATTGGACTTCGCACTGAAGAACGAACCCGGCACGGCCTTCACGTACGGCGGCATTTCGCTGCAGGTGTTCGGCGCGGTGCTCGGCCGGAAGCTCGCGGGCTCGGGCCGGACGCCGCAGGCGTACCTGCGCGAACGCGTTTTAGATCCGGCCGGCGTGACCGTCGCGGCTTGGCGCGAACTGGCCGACGGGACGCAGCCGCTGCCCACCGGCGCGTCGCTGACGGCCGCCAACTGGCTTGCCTACGGGCGTTTCGTTTTACGGCGACGCGCGGCGCTCGCCGACTGCTTTCACGGATCGACCGTCAATCCGCGCTACGGCCTGGGCTGGTGGCTCGGCGCCGCGGGGGTGCCGATGGATCTCACGTACGCCAGCGGCTCGGGCGGACAAGCGCTCTATCTCGTGCCGTCGCTCGACGTCGCAATCGTGCACTTCGGCCGCAGCGCGTCGTACAAACACGACGCGCTGCTCAAGCGCCTGCTGGGGCCTTCACGGTCGCGGTAGCCGGCAACGGCTTCAGTCCGGCTTTTTTCAGGGCGGCGTCGACGCCGGGAAGCGTGCCGGTGACGAACGCGTTGTAGCGGGTGACGACGTCGCGCAGTTCGCCGGTTACGCGACCGATATAGTTCGCGACCGGATGCGTCATCACGCCCTGCGCGCCGAAGTAGGCGGTCTGCAAGTCTTCGCGCAGCGCGCCCGGCCGCTGGATGCCGTCCTCGTCGTTTTGATAGTCGGCCGTCAGTGCGTCGAAGATGCTTTGGCGAGCGGTCGAAGCGACGGCGAGCGTCGCGGTCAAGTCCGCATTATTGGCCTTCTTCGCGCCATCCGAGCCCGCGTCGATCCCCTTCTTGACCGCGTCGAGGTTGTTGAGCATCGTGTCGACCAGCGAGTACTGAACTTCGAGCTTTAGCGCGGTCGAATAGATCTGTTCGTAGTCGGCTTGCGTGAATTGCGAATGCGGATCGGCTTTGATGGTGAAGTGCTGCACGTACGTATGACCGTCGAGCGTCATGCGAACCGCGTAGGAGCCCGGGGGAACCGCCGGGCCGGCATTGGGTCCCTGATAGCGCGGTTTCGCGGCGCCCAGCCACTTCACCGGACCGTCGATGCCGAAACTCCAAACGTACCGGTTGAGCCCGACCTTGTTGGTGATGTAAGGCTGGTCCTTGCCGCCGACTTTATGCGTGCCCGACACGGTCCGGAGCGTGCGCCCGTGCGCGTCGAGGAACTCGAGCTTGGGCGCATTTTTTTGCGGCTGCTTTTGATAGAACGTTACGACGACGCCGTTGGGCGGGTTGTCGGCCGCATAGTTCGTGTAAGTGCCTTCGTCGTATTCGTGCAGCGACCACTGATACGAGACGCGGGGCGCGAACAGCCACGTTCCGCGCGCGACGGCCTGCTGTAAGCGCTGCACCGGGCGCATGTCGTCCATGATATATACGGAGCGGCCGTGGGTCGCGATGACCAGATCGTCGGCTTGGGGCTGCATCCGAATGTCGTGGACGGAGACGGTCGGCAGATCGTTTTGAAAAGACTCCCACGTCGTACCGCCGTTGAAGGAAATCCAGATGCCCTCTTCGGTGCCGAGATAGACGAGGTTGCGATCGCGGATGTCGGGCCGAATCGCGCGCACCCACTGATCCTTCGGTAAGCCGCCGACGATTTTCGTCCAGTGTTTGCCGAAATCGTGGGTCACGAATGCATACGGAGCGTTGTCGCCGGTGTAGTGCCCGTCGGCGATCGCGTAGGCGGTTCCGTCGGCCAGCGTCGACGGCGCGACGGTTGCGAAGCGACCGAACTCGGGGGCGCCCGGAGGCGTCACGTTCGACCAGTGCTTGCCGTAGTCGCGCGTCAGCTGGACGAGCCCGTCGTCGGTGCCCACCCAAATCTCGCCTTTGGCAACGGTCGAACCTTCGATGTCGAGCAGGGTGTCGCTATACTCGGCGCCGGACACGTCGTGCGTGATCGGACCGCCCGAGGGTTTTTGATGCGCCTTGACGTTTCGAGTGAGATCCGGACTGATCGTCGTCCACGACCGCCCGCGATTGGTCGTTTGAAAGATCACGTTGCCGCCGTACCAGCCGACGCGCGGATTCCACGGCGCAAACGCGATCGGCGACTCCCAGTTGAAGCGATACGTGCTGACCGACGTATCGAACGATTCCTTCGATGTCTGCAGATACGGTTGCGCGTACCACCCGTCTTGGGTCGCGCGGTTGAAGATCACCAGCGCGCCGTTCTCGGAATCGGACCAGATCCAGTTTGCGTCGTCGGGCTCGGGAATGCCCCACTCGCCGTCGCCGCCCACGGTGACGATCCAGTCCTTGTTTTGGATTCCGGACTGGTCGAGCGAGTTCGACGGACCGCACCAGCCGTTGTTGTCTTGCAGGCCGGCGCAGACGGTATACGGATTGTCGTTTCCGAGGCCGACGCGATAGACTTGGCCGATCGCGAGATTTGCCGAAAAGAACCAGTTGTCCCCGTTGTCGAGCGTGAGCGCGTAACCGCCGTCTTCGCCGACCAGGATGCGGGCCGCGTCGTTGGGCGCGATCCAGATGGCGTGGTAGTCGACGTGCACCGGATCGGCGATTTCCTTGAACTTCTTTCCGCCGTCGGTGCTGACCGAAAGCGCCTCGGAGACGCCGTACACCCTATCGGGATTTTTCGGATCGACTTCGATATGGCTGAAGTAAAACGGCCGCTGGTCGACCAGCGTATCCTTACTGACCATCGTCCAATTCGAGCCGGCGTCGTCGGAACGCCAGAGGATGCCTTGGCTCGACTCGATCAGCGCGTAGACGCGATTTCCGTTACTGGGTGCGACCGCCAGACCGATGCGCCCGACCGGCGCGGGCGGCAGCCCGTGACCCTCCAGTTTCATCCACGACGCTCCGCCGTCGG
Organism: Candidatus Tumulicola sp.; assembly: GCA_036490465.1. GTDB lineage: Bacteria > Vulcanimicrobiota > Vulcanimicrobiia > Vulcanimicrobiales > Vulcanimicrobiaceae > Tumulicola. The sequence goes on from DASXDV010000034.1 coordinate 9,006, forward strand.
TCGACTTGTAAAGCCCGTCCTCCGCGCCGCCGCTGGTAAAGGTCCAGGGCTCGCGGCGAAACTCCCAAATGCCGGTGTAGAGCACGCTCGGATTCTGCGCGCTCATCGCCAAATCCGACGCGCCGCTGCGCGGACCGACGTAGAGCGTTTGCTTCCACGTCTTTCCGCCGTCGTCGGTCACGTAAATGCCGCGGTCGGAACTATCGGCGAACGCGTCACCCATCGCGGCCACGACGACGTGATTGTGATTGCGCGGATCGACGACCATCCGGGAGATGTATTTCGTGCCCTTCAGGCCGACGTTCGTCCACGTCTTGCCGCCGTCGGTCGTCTTGTAGACGCCGTCGCCGTAACTGACGTCGTTGCGCGGATTGGTCTCGCCGGTTCCCACCCAAACGGTTTCGTTGTCCGTGGGATCAATAACGACGGCCCCGATCGCGGCAACGGGTTCTTTGCCGAAAACGGGGTCCCACGTCTGTCCGCTGTTTTCGGATTTCCAAACGCCGCCGCCGGCGCTTCCGACATAGTAAAGCTTGGGGTTGGTCGCCGAGCCGGCAACCGCCGCGACGCGCCCGCCCGCCGCCGCCGGGCCGATTTCGCGCCACGTCATGTTCGAAAACGGCGGTCCGGGCGTCGGCGTGGGTGACGGGGTGGGCGTCGGCTTTGCCGGTTTGGGCGGAATCGGCGCTGCCGAAGCGGCCGGCGAGGCGGAAACGGCCGGCGCCGGCGACGAAGCGGCCTGCGCGCGAGTGAAAGGACAGAAAAAAAGAACGGCGGCCGCGACGGCCGACGTTGCGAACGAAAGACGGCGAGTCATGTACGTTCGCTCCCATATGCGCGCACGCGACTCCTGCGCGCGCGCATCAAAGATCCATCAAACGCCGCGTTGCGTTTGCGACTCGTAATACGGAACGTTCTTATGGATCGCCCACCACTGCGAAACGGCGATCGCGCCGCACATCACGACGAAAAATACGATCAATCCGATCGCCCAGGCGCGGCGGGCGCGCGGGGACATTGTGCTGCGGCTCACCTCGCCCAGCGTTCTGAGCGGTGGGTTGCCCTTCCCGGGAGGCCCGGGGGGACCGAGGTTGAAGCCCGGCCTCATGCGGATGTTCGCCAACTCCATGGCGGCACTAGGTCTCGTTTGTGCCGCCTGGGCCTTAGCCGTGCCGGCCGAGGCCGCCCAAGCGCCCCTCCAGTCGTCGCCCGCCAACGTCGCCGTCTACGCCTCGGTCCTCCACCGGATCAACCCGCAGCTCCCGAAATGGCAGAGCCGCGACTTGGCTCGACGGGTCCTGGTCAACGCCGAGCGCTGGCGCCTCGACGCGAACATGCTGGTCGCGATCGTGACCGTCGAGTCGCGTTGGCACACGCACGCCGTCTCCCGCGCGGGCGCCATCGGCTTGGGACAGCTGATGCCGGGAACCGCCGCCAATCTCGGCGTCAACCCGCACAACGCCGGCGAGAATCTTTCGGGCGCGGCCCGCTACCTCAGCGGGCTGATGCACCGCTTCGGCTCCCATCACTACGATCTCGTCTTCGCGGCCTATAACGCCGGTCCCAAAGCGGTGTCCGAGTACGGCGGGATTCCGCCGTTTAGCGAAACGCAGCACTACGTGGTGCGCGTCATGGATGCGTGGCAGTACCTCACCAAAACCGTCCGCGTTCCGGAAGATACGCTTGCGTCGATCCGCACGCCCGACGCCGCGTACTGGCTCGAAGCTAGCGCCGTTCGCTAAGCGCCAAGACGCGGTCGACCGCATCGGCGAGCGCGTGCGCGCCGGCTACTTTTAAGGGGATCGCGCCCGCGTTGCGGGCCGCCTCCACGTCGCTCTCGCGATCGCCGACGACGACGCAATAACGCGGTTCCACGCCCAAACTGCGGGCCGCATCCAGGATCAGTTTCGGCTTGGGCTTCCGGCAGTCGCACGCATCGTCCGGCGCGTGCGGGCAAATAAAGAAGCCGGCGAACGGACCGAGCAACTCGTCCACGCGCCGGTTGACCGCCTCGACTTGCTCGAGCGTCAGCAGTCCGCGACCGACGCCGCTCTGGTTGCTGACCACCGCAAGCGGCAACCCAGCCGCGCGCAGCCGGTCGAGCTGCGCGCGCGCCCCCGGCGCGGCCCGAACGAGATCGGGGTCGCCGTTGAACGGCACGTCGACGATCAGCGTCTTGTCGCGATCGAAGAGCACGGCTTCGACGCGGCTCGCGCTCAGGGCGAAACGGTCTCGGGCGCCGGCACGTACACGTCGGCGCCGCGCTCCAGAAACTCCCGCGACTTCTCTTCCATTCCGCGCTGCGCGTACTCGCGGACTTCCTGGGTGATCTTCATCGAACAGAAGTGCGGACCGCACATCGAGCAAAAGTGCGCGACCTTGGCGCCGGGTGCGGGCAGCGTTTCGTCGTGGAACTCGCGCGCCGTTTCGGGATCCAACGAAAGGTCGAACTGATCTTCCCACCGGAACTCGAACCGCGCCTTCGAGAGCACGTCGTCCCAGTGGCGCGCGCGCGGATGCCCTTTGGCGAGATCGGCCGCGTGGGCCGCGATCTTGTAGGCGATCACGCCGTCTTTGACGTCCTTCTTGTTGGGCAAACCGAGATGCTCTTTGGGCGTGACGTAGCAGAGCATCGCCGTTCCGAACCAGCCGATCATGGCCGCACCGATCGCGCTGGTAATGTGATCGTAGCCCGGCGCGATGTCGGTCACCAGCGGCCCGAGCGTGTAAAACGGCGCCTCGTGGCAAATCTCGAGCTGCTTGTCGACGTTCTCCTTGATCAAATGCATCGGGACGTGGCCGGGGCCTTCGATCATGACTTGCACGTCGTGCTTCCAAGCGATTTGGGTGAGTTCGCCGAGCGTTTCCAACTCGCCGAACTGGGCGGCATCGTTGGCGTCGGCCGTGCACCCCGGCCGCAGACCGTCGCCGAGCGAAAACGCCACGTCGTAGGCCTTCATGATCTCGCAGATCTCTTCGAAGCGGGTGTAGAGAAAGTTCTCGCGGTGATGCGCGAGACACCATTTCGCCAAGATCGAGCCGCCGCGCGACACGATGCCGGTCACGCGCGTCGCGGTGAGCGGCACGTAGCGCAGCAGCACGCCGGCGTGGATCGTGAAATAGTCCACGCCCTGCTCCGCCTGCTCGATCAGCGTGTCGCGATAGAGTTCCCAGGTGAGGTCTTCGGCCTTGCCGCCGACCTTCTCGAGCGCCTGGTAAATCGGCACCGTCCCGATCGGCACCGGCGAGTTGCGCAAAATCCACTCGCGCGTTTCGTGAATGTTCTTCCCCGTCGAGAGATCCATCACGGTATCGGCGCCCCAGCGAGTGGCCCAGGTCATTTTCTCGACTTCTTCTTCGATCGACGAGGTCACGGCCGAGTTGCCGATGTTCGCGTTGATCTTCACGAGGAAGCCGCGTCCGATCACCATCGGTTCGCTTTCGGGATGGTTGACGTTGGCCGGGAGAATCGCGCGCCCGCGGGCGATCTCGTCGCGCACGAACTCGGGGGCGAGCCCCTCGCGGATCGCAACGAACTCCATCTCGGGCGTGATCTCGCCGCGGCGCGCGTAATGCATTTGGGTGACGTTGGCGCCCGGCTTGGCGCGGCGCACCGGCGTGCGATCGGCAAACCGATCGATCGTCACCGGCCGTTCGACCGCCAGCGTGTCGCCGCGCGCCGCGATCCAGTCAGCGCGCAGCGGCCTCAGTCCGCGCCGCACGTCGGTGGTCACCGCGGCGTCGGAATACGGGCCGCTCGTATCGTAGACGATGTGATGCGTGCCGTCGCTGAGCGCAATTTCGCGCATCGGGACGCGAATCGACAAGTCGGATCCTTGAACGTAGGTTTTCATGGGGTCCTCCCTCCGCCGGCATTACCCGGATCAGGTGCGTGCGGTCGGCGAGGATACGCTCGCCCTCTCAGCCCGCTTCAACTCGCGAGCTCCCGCTGACGACTACTTATCAAACTCGCCGTAAAACCCCCCGTTGCCATCGCAGGCGAGGGAACCGCCGGATGCTTTCGAAATTGACCGCACGCCCACGCCCGTGAAAAGTTCCTCGCTTGCCGGTCCGTACGCGCTGCTCGGCGGCGCGCAGCTTGCCGTCGGCGCGGCCGCGATTTTCGCCCGCTTCGCGCTGGGCGGGGCCGGCCCGCTCGCGGTTTCGGCCGGGCGGCTCTGCATCGCCACCCTGGCGCTGTTTGCGATTTCGGCGCTCCGTCCGAGACGCGCGCTCCGCCGGCCGTCGCGCCGCCAAACGTTCGCGCTCGTCGCCGCGGGGGTCGCGCTGGCGCTCCATTTTGCCGGATGGATCGCTTCGCTCGCGTACGCGACGGTTGCCGTTTCGACGCTGCTCGTCGCAACCACCCCGCTCTGGAGCGCGCTCTACGACGCACTCGTGCGCGGGCGCATCCCGTCGCGCGCGACGCTCGCGGCATTCGCGGCCGGCGCCGCCGGCCTGGTGGCGATCGTCGGGTTCAACGCGACGCCGCCGCCGGTGAGCGGCCACGGTTTGCTCGGAGCGGCGTTGGCGCTGGGCGGCAGCCTCGCGATGGCGGCCTATCTCGTGATCGTGCGCGACGCCCGCGGGACGCTCGCCACGGAAGTCATCGTCACCCGCACGTATGCGACGGCGGCCGTCGTGCTGGTCGCCGGAGCCGCGATCGCGCGCCAACCTCCGCCGGCGCTGCACGACCTGCCGGCCTGGGGCGGGATCCTCGCGATGGCGCTGATTTCGCAACTGCTGGGGCACACCGCGATTAACGCGAGCCTGCGCTGGTTTTCACCGAGCGCCGTCTCGTTTACCAATCTGCTCGAACCGGTCTGCGCGGCGGTTTTGGCACTGATCGTGTTCGGCGAAACGCTGTCGCCGGCGGCCGTTGCGGGCGCGGCCGTCTTGCTGGCGGCGATTGCGATCGTCGTGCGCGACGACCGCGGCGCGGCGGCGCCGCTCGAAACGCCACTCTAACATTGGCGGCACCCAGCCGCTCGATTGGACCGCTCCGCTCGGAAGGGATTGGACGGGCGCGGGGAATGGGGTGACACGATGACGGCGTTCGTTCAAGATCCCGACCCGGCCGAAACCAAAGAGTGGGTCGAAGCGATGCGCGGCGTCGTGACGGTCGAGGGACCGGATCGCGCGCGCGCGCTGATCGGCCGCATTGTCGATGAAGCCCAGCGCAACGGCGCGTACGTGTCGCTCGGACTCGAAACGCCCTACATCAATACGATTCCGGTCGAGGAGCAGCCGGCAATGCCGGGCGACCGCGAACTCGAGGCCAAGCTGCGCCACTACGTGCGCTGGAACGCGCTCGCGATGGTCGTGCGCGCGAACAAGGTCAGCTCCGAACTGGGCGGCCACGTCGCGAGCTTCGCCTCGGCGGCCACGCTGTACGACGTCGGATTCAATCACTTCTTCCGCGCCCCGTCGGAAACGTTCGGCGGGGATTTAGTTTTTCTGCAGGGCCACTCGGCGCCCGGATTCTATGCGCGCGCGTTTCTCGAAGGCCGCATCAGCCACGAACAGCTCGAACACTTCCGCCAGGAAGTCGGCGGCAAAGGGCTTTCGTCGTATCCGCATCCGTGGCTGATGCCCGAGTTTTGGCAGTTTCCCACCGTCTCGATGGGGCTGGGGCCCATCATGTCGATCTATCAAGCGCGCTTCATGCGCTATTTGCACGACCGCGGATTGATCGACGCGCGCGACCGCAAAGTGTGGGCGTTTCACGGCGACGGCGAGATGGACGAACCCGAGTCGCTGGGCGCAATTTCCTTGGCCGGGCGCGAGAAACTCGACAATCTCATTTGGGTGATTAACTGCAACCTGCAGCGGCTCGACGGCCCGGTGCGCGGCAACGGAAAGATCATTCAAGAACTCGAGCGCGTCTTCAAGGGCGCCGGCTGGAACGTGCTCAAGGTCGTCTGGGGCAGCAAATGGGACCGTCTGCTGCGCGAAGACGCCGGCGGCCGGCTGGTCGAGCTGATGACCGAGTGCGTCGACGGCGACTACCAAACGTTTAAATCGCGCGACGGGAAATACGTGCGCGATGCCTTCTTCGGCCGCTATCCGGAGACGGCCGCGCTGGTCGCGAACATGACCGACGACGAGATTTGGGCGCTGCAGCGCGGCGGCCACGATTCGCTCAAGGTGTACGCCGCCTATCGGCGCGCCATCGAACACCGCGGCCAGCCGACCGTCGTGCTGGCGATGACGATCAAGGGCTACGGCATGGGCGTCGCCGGCGAAGCGCGCAACATCGCCCACCAAGCCAAGAAGATGGAAGTCGAAGCGATGCGCGCGTTTCGCGACCGCTTCGCCATTCCGATCCCGGATGCCGAGATCGAGAAAATTCCATTTTACAAGCCGCCCGACGACAGCCCGGAGATGCGCTACTTGCGCGACCGGGTCGAGACGCTCGGCCAAATTCCGCAACGCCGCCGCACGTCTGCTGCGCTGGCGGTCCCGGAGCTGGCGGCCTTCGACCCGCAGCTCAAGGGCACGGGCGACCGCGAGATTTCGACGACGATGTCGTTCGTGCGGATTCTCAACACGATCGTGCGGGACCCAACGATCGGTCCGCGGGTCGTGCCGATCGTCGCCGACGAATCGCGGACGTTCGGGATGGAAGGCATGTTCCGGCAGTTGGGAATTTACTCGTCGGTCGGCCAGCTCTACCATCCGCAAGACGCCGAACAGCTGATGTGGTATCGCGAGGACAAGCTCGGCCAGATTCTCCAGGAGGGGATCAACGAAGCGGGTGCGTTCTCGTCGTGGATTGCGGCCGGCACGTCGTATTCCAATCACGATCTGCCGATGATTCCGTTCTACATCTTCTACTCGATGTTCGGCTTTCAGCGCATCGGCGACTTAGCGTGGGCCGGCGGCGACAGCCGCACGCGTGGATTCCTACTCGGCGCGACCTCGGGGCGAACGACCCTCAACGGCGAAGGCCTGCAGCACGAAGACGGCAGCAGCCAAGTCGCGGCGTCGTTCATTCCGAACTGCCGCAGCTACGATCCGACGTACGGCTACGAACTCGCCACCATCGTGCAAGACGGTCTCCGCCGGATGCTGACCGATCAAGAAGACGTCTACTATTACATCACGCTGCTCAACGAGAACTATCCGCATCCCGCGATGCCCGAAGCTGCGCGCGACGGGATTCTCCGCGGAATGTACCTCCTGCGCGACGGAGGCAAGGGCGCCAAAAAGGAGCCGCGGGTGCAGCTCTTCGGTTCGGGCGCGATTCTGCGCGAAGTGCTGGCCGCTGCGGAACTGCTCGAAAACGAGTGGAACGTTCGCAGCGACGTTTGGAGCGTCACCAGTTTCAATCAACTCCAGCGCGACGGGATCGCCGCCCAGCGTTGGAACCTGTTGCATCCCGAAGCGCCGCCGCGGCGTTCGTTCGTCGAGGAGTCGCTCGGCGGCCGCCCCGGCCCCGGCGTCGCCGCCACCGACTACGTGCACACGTTCGCCGAACAAATCCATCCGTTCGTGGGACGGCATTACGTAACGCTCGGCACCGACGGCTACGGACGCAGCGACTACCGCCGTAAACTGCGCGAATTTTTCGAAGTAAACCGTCACTTCGTCGTATTGGCCGCGCTCAAAGCGCTGGCCGACGAAGGAACCGTCGCCCCAGCGCTGGTCGCCAAGGCGATCAAGAAGTATCACATCGATCCCAACAAACCCAACCCGATCGAATCGTGAGCGCGACGATCGAAGTCCGGGTCCCCGACATCGGCGATTTCAAAGACGTCCCGGTAATCGAAGTGCTCGTCAAGCCCGGGCAGACGATTGCCAAAGAGACGCCGCTGGTCGTGCTCGAGAGCGAGAAAGCCTCGATGGAAGTACCGTCGAGCGTCGCCGGCACGGTGGAAAACGTCGGCGTCACCGTCGGCGACAAAGTGTCCGAAGGCAGCGTTCTGCTAACCGTGCGCGGCGACGCCGCGCCGCCCGCGGAAGCGCCGGCCGCGGCAGCCTCGTCGGCTGGCGCCGGCGGCGGTACGATCGAGCTGACCGTTCCCGACATCGGCGACTTCAAAGACGTCCCGGTCGTCGAAGTGCTCGTCAAACCCGGTCAAACGATTGCCAAGGAAACGCCGTTGCTCGTCCTCGAGAGCGAGAAAGCGTCGATGGAAGTGCCGGCGAGCCGGGCGGGCACGATCGGCGAGATCAAACTCAAGCCCGGCGACAAGGTTTCGCAAGGCAGCGTGATCGCAACGCTGACGACAACGGCCGACCCCGGCGCGCCTGCCGCGCCAACGCCTGCCGCAGCTGCGCCGGTCGCAGCGAAAGCGGCGCCCGCTGCCGCGCCAACGCCTTCCTCTCCGGCCGCGCCGGTGCGCGACGGCGCGATCGTGCACGCGAGCCCGGCGATTCGCCGGTTCGCGCGCGAACTCGGCGTCGATCTTCACGGCTTGCGCGGCAGCGGCCCGCGCGGACGCGTCACCCGCGAAGACGTGCAGGGCTTCGTCAAATCCGCGCTGGCGCAAGGCGGCAGCGGCGCGACGAGTACGTTCGGCGACCTGCCTCCCTGGCCGAAGGTTGATTTCGCCCGATACGGCGAGATCGAACGCACGCCGCTTTCGCGCATCAAAAAACTTTCCGGCCCGAACCTGCACCGCAACTGGGTGCGGATTCCTCACATCACCAACTACGATCGCGCGGACGTCACCGATCTCGAGAAATTCCGCAACGAAATCAACGCCGAGCAAAGCAAAAGCGGCGCGCAGAAACTCACGATGCTCGCATTTTTGGTCAAAGCGTCGGTGGCCGCACTGCAGCGTTTCCCCGAGTTCAACGCATCGCTGGACGGCGACGAGCTGGTACTGAAACGCTACTACAACGTCGGCTTTGCCGCCGATACGCCCGGCGGCTTGGTCGTCCCGGTGCTCAAAGACGCGGCCGCCAAGGGTCTGATCGAAATCGCGCGCGAGAGCGCGGAACTGGCCGGCAAGGCTCGCGACGGGAAGCTCGCGCTCACCGACATGCAAGGCGGAACGTTCACGATCTCGTCGATCGGCGGCATCGGTGGCACGGCCTTTACCCAGATCGTAAACGCGCCCGAAGTCGCTATCCTCGGCGCCGTGCGAACCTCGACCGAACCGGTCTGGAACGGCACCGCGTTCGTTCCTCGCACGCTGCTGCCCATCTCCGTCAGCTACGATCACCGCGTGATCGACGGCGCCGGCGCCGCCCGCTTTCTCGCCCACATCACCCAACTACTAGCCGACTTCCGCCGCATCTCACTCTAGCGGCGCTTTCGCCCTGTCATCTCGAGCGGAGTCCCGTCATCTCGAGCGGAGCCACTTGTCATCTCGAGCGGAGCGCCGAAGGCGCGTAGTCGAGAGACCGTAATGCATGCATCCTCCGCGGCTCCCTCGACTGCGGCGCTCCGCGCCTCCGCTCGGCATGACAGTGCTTCGCGGCTCCCTCGACTGCGGCGCTCCGCGCCTCCGCTCGGGATGACCGTGCTTTGCGGCTCCCTCGACTGCGGCGCTTCGCGCCTCCGCTCGGGATGACAAAGGTGGCGTTGTGCGCGCTCGTGCCGTAGTTGCTGGCGACAGTGGGTTAGCGATGGTGGGTGATGAGGCGGTCGATTATTTTGGGGAGGGTTAGGCGGACGGCGAGGATTACGACGAAGGGGACGACGATGAGGCTTTTGTTGACGACGTCGGTGTTGAAGATTGCGCCGTAGGTGAGGAAGATGATCGTTCCGACCGAGGCGAGGACGGCGCGGCTCGTGCCCCAGCGCAGATCGGATTCGGGCAGCGACGACCAGCGGGTGACGAGACCGATCCAAAGCATCCCGCCGACGAGCGCGTACACGACCGCGTAGGAGACCAGCCAGAGGCGCACCGCCGTGCTCGCCTCGTCGCCGGTAACGAGTAAGTGCAAGCTGATCTGCTGGAAATAGACCATCAGCACGAGGCTGCCGAGCATCGCGAAGTTCATGATCACCGTAACGGTGTTGAGCACGAACAGGCTCTTGAACAGGCGGTGATGGATCCACCAGACGATCGAGATCAAGACGAACGAAAAGGCGAAGCCGACCGTGCCGACGGTAATCGTCGAAAGCGCGGCCGCCGTTCGCGGGATCAAGAGGTTGATCCCCATTTCCGCAATGCAGAAGCCGATGACGATATCCGAAAACGCTTCGAGCCGATGGATCGTGGTGCGTTCGTCGTCGGAGGCGTTGCCCGAAGGCGGCTCCGGCTGGTTCATGCGGACTTGGTGCGACCGCGTTCTGCAAGCTGGCGCAAAACGTACTGCAATATTCCGCCGTGGCGATAGTATTCGGCTTCGTCGGGCGTATCGATGCGGACGCGCACGGTGAACTCGATCGCCCTTCCGGTTTTGACGTCGGTCGCCTTGACCTTCGCCTCCATCCGCGGGGTCACGCCGCCGGCGATGCCGGTGATATCGAAAACTTCTTCACCGGTGAGCCCGTAGGTGGTGCGATTCGCGTGATCGACGTACTCGAGCGGCAGAACGCCCATGCCGATCAAGTTGCTGCGGTGGATCCGTTCGAACGAATCGGCGATGACGGCCTGGATCCCGAGCAGATACGGACCCTTCGCCGCCCAGTCGCGAGACGAACCCGAGCCGTACTCGCGCCCCGCCAGCACGACGAGCGGCGTCCCGTCGGCGGCGTATTTGACGGATGCGTCGAAGATCGACTGCGATTCGCCGGTGGGTAGATAGCGGGTCATTCCTCCTTCGACGCCCGGCACCAAGTGGTTGCGCAGCCGAACGTTGGCGAAGGTCCCGCGCACCATCACCTCGTGGTTTCCGCGGCGCGAACCGTACGAGTTGAAATCCTTCGGCTCGATGCCGCGCGCCATTAAATACGCTCCGGCCGGCGACGCCTTGGCGATATTGCCGGCCGGCGAAATGTGATCGGTCGTTACCGAGTCGCCCAGCACCGCGATGGCGCGCGCGCCGTGGATGTCGCGCAACGGCGCCGGCTCCGCGCCCATTCCATCGAAGTAGGGCGGCTTTTTAACGTATTCCGACTGCGGATCCCAGGCGTAGCGCTCGCTCGCGGCGACGGCGAGCTTCGCCCAGTTGTCGTCGCCCCGAAACGCGTCGGCGTACCGCGCCTTGAACATCGCGTCGTCGACGCAACGCGCGATCGTTTCGGCGATCTCGTCGTCGCCTGGCCACACGTCTTTGAGAAAGACCGGCGCGCCGTCGCTTCCGATCCCCAGCGGCTCGGTGGTGAGGTCGACGTCCATCCGGCCGGTCAACGCGTACGCGACCACCAGCGGAGGCGACGCCAGATAGTTCGCATGGACCTGCGGGTGGATGCGGCCTTCGAAGTTTCGGTTGCCCGAGAGGACGGCGGCGACGATCAAATGCTGATCGGCCACCGTTTCGGCGACGTCGGGCGGCAAAGGACCCGAGTTCCCGATACAGGTCGTACAGCCGTAACCGACGATGTTGAAACCGAGCCGGTCGAGCGGTTCCTGGAGTCCGGCCTTGGCCAAATAATCGGTCACCACTTTCGAACCGGGTGCGAGCGAGGTCTTCACCCAGGGCTGGGTCTGCAATCCGCGGCGCACGGCGTTGCGCGCCAGCAAACCGGCGCCGATCAGCACCGATGGATTCGAGGTGTTCGTGCAACTGGTGATGGCCGCGATCACGACGGCGCCGTCGGAAACGTCTTTCTCGGTGTTCGCAATCGTTGCGGTGCCGCCGCCGCCTTCGCTTTCGAAGCGCGCGATGGCATTGTTCCCTTTATCGCGCACGTCGGCCCACTCTTGCAGCGCCGTGCCCCACGCCGCTTTCACGTCGTGCAGCGCAACGCGATCTTGCGGCCGGCGCGGACCGGCTAAGCTCGGCTCGACCGACGACAGATCGAGGTGCAGCACGTCGCTGAACTCGGGATCCGGCGTGTCGTCGGTCCGGAAGAGACCTTGCGCTTTTGCGTAGGCTTCGACCAGCGCGAGCCGCTCGGGCGAACGGCCGGTTAGCCGGAGATAATCGAGCGTGCGATCGTCGATCGGAAACATCGCGACCGTGGAACCAAACTCGGGCGACATATTGCCCAGGGTCGTGCGGTCGGCAACCGGCAACGCCGACAGACCGCATCCGAAGAACTCGACGAACTTTCCGACGACGCCCTTGCGGCGCAGCATTTCGGTAACCGTCAGCACCAGGTCAGTAGCGGTGACGCCTTCGCGCAGCGCACCGTCGAGCCGGACACCGACGACTTCGGGAATCAGCATCGTAACGGGCTGGCCGAGCATCGCCGCCTCAGCCTCGATGCCGCCGACGCCCCATGCGAGCACGCCCAGTCCGTCGACCATCGTGGTGTGCGAATCGGTACCGACCGCCGTATCGGGATACGCCATCGGCGTGCGCGCCGAATCCTCGGCACCGAAAATGACGCGCGCGAGATACTCGATATTGACCTGATGGACGATGCCGGTGTCGGGCGGCATCGCCCGGAAGCCGTCGAACGCCGACTGACCCCATTTGAGAAACGCGTATCGCTCGTGATTGCGTTCGAACTCGAGGGCGGCGTTCTTGGCCAGCGCGGCGCTCGATCCGAAGGCGTCGACTTGGACCGAATGATCCACCACCAACTCGACCGGCTGCAACGGATTGATCGCGTTCGGATCGCCGCCCATCGCGGCCATCGCGTCGCGCATCGCCGCCAAATCGACGACGCACGGAACGCCCGTGAAATCCTGCAGCAACACCCGCGCGGGACGAAACGCGATTTCCTTTTCGTGTCGCGCCGTCGCGTTCCAGCGCGCGAGCGCTTCGACGTCGCGTTTGGTGACCGAGCGGCCGTCTTCGAAGCGCAGCAGGTTTTCGAGTAGGATCTTCAGCGAAAACGGAAGGCGCGCGAGTTTGACGAGTCCCGCGTCTTCGAGCGCGCCGAGCCGAAAGTATTCGTAGGTGCGTTCGCCGACGCGCAGCGAGGCGATCGCGTCGAAGCTGTCCATCCGCTCATTCATGGGATAACCGTACTTTGGGATTCCCGGCCGCGTAGCCTTCGACGGTGAGCGCTTCCTCGCCCGACAACAGGCGCCAGAGCGGATCGGCGACCAGGGCGAGCCGCCAGGGTTGCAGCGCGAGCGACGCTTCGAACGTCGCGCGGTCCGGCGGCACTTCGCGCGCGACGCGCTCGAGCGACGCGCGCGGAACCAGCAGGTTCGTCGGCAATCCGAGGTCGCGCGCGATTTCACCGACCACGACGGCCAGCAGCGCCGCGACCGTATCGCGCGCCGGCCCGAGCGGGCGCTGCGGACGCTCCGGCAGTTGGGCCTCGTCGACCGCCTCGCCGCGCGCGACCGCCCGCAGAATCGCTTCGCCCAACTGGCGGCGCGCGCCGCCGTCGAGCCGGCGCAGTTGCGCTAAGTCGCCGATTTGCTTGGGCTTGAGGGTCGCGAGTCCGGCCACGACGTCGTCGGGCAAAATATATTTCAACGGTAAGTCGCGCTCGCGCGCCACGCGGTCGCGCAAAGCGACGACCTCGTTGAGGATCGCGAGTTCGCGGCGATTCATCCGCATTGCGCCGGGGATTCGCAGATACGCTCGCCGTTCGTCGGGCCGATAGCGTTGCAGATCGCCCAGCTCCGCGCATTCGGCCAGCGCCCACTCGTAGCGGCCCCGCTCTTCCAGACGTTGGCGGAGCACGTCGTGCATCGGCAGCAGATGGGCGACGTCCTCGACCAAATACTCCAGCTGACGCGGCGAAAACGGACGCGCCGACCAGTCGCTCACCGTTTGCGATTTCGCCAACCGCACGTGGCGCAGATCGCGAACCAAGTCGGCCAGCGAAATCTGCATGCCGTAGCCGAGGAACGCGGCCGCAACCTGGGTGTCGAAGATGCGCGCGGGCACCGAAGCAAAACGATCCGCCAAAATCTTGAGATCCGAGGAAAGCGCGTGTCCGACGACGATCGCCTCGGCCAACGCGGCGGCGAGGCCGCGCAGGTCGCCGGCCGCGAGCGGATCGACGATCGCGACGCCGTCGTCGAACGCGATTTGCACGACCATCAGGCGCGGCGCATACGTGCGCTCGGCGTGAAATTCGGTATCGAGCGCGACGCGATCGGCCGCCCGGACGCGCGCGCTGAGTTCTTCGACCGAGCGCGCGTCGGCCGCGACGATCACGGGATCGCTCATGGCGCCGGCGTTGCCCGCTCTTCGCGCCGGAAACGGAAGTGCGGGCACCGATGGGTCTGGCAGTAATGGTGGTAACGGTCTTCGTACCGATGCGTCATGCCGTGAACGAACACGGTCACCCGATCCCCGAAGATCGACAAGATGACGCAGAGCGGCACCGCGATCGCGCACATCGTCCATACGTGCACCCAGAGCGGCACTTTAAACGCCGCCGCGCTGGCGGTCGCGACCGTGCCGCCGAATCCGGGGATGACGCGCACCGCGATCAGAAAGGCCGGCGAACCGACCGGAAACCGCTTGACCCACGGCGGCAGCCGCTGCAAGTACTCGTGGAGGTCGAGCAGTTTGGACGCGCGCAGGTTGACCCAGTAGCCGAGCATGGCGGCCAGCACCAGCCCGACGATATCGACGATCGAGCCTTTGACCGGTCCGAAGATCGCGCCGTTCATGATCGCCAGCGCGTCGGTAACCGAGAACGGGGCCGACGCGACCAGGGCGAAGACCGCGATCGCCAACGGATAGGCCCACGGCCCGAGGGTCCGGATTTCGTGCTCGACCAAGGGCTGATAGCGGATGACCAGACAGGCCAGCCCGAAGGATGCCAGCAGCAGACCGAAGCCGGCGAAGCGCCTTATGAATCGAGGCAAGCCAAAACGAGCATGGTGTTCAAAGCGATTATCACGGTCTTGTGCGGAGTTGGTCTCTACGCCTCGGTTTTCATGCTTATCAAAACTCGGCGGGCGCAGCGGGGCGAACTCGCCGAGCCCAGTGTGGTGCAGTCGCCGCGGGCGCGGCTGTATGGCGGCCTGCCCAACGCCCTCCTGGGTGCCCTCTACTATCCGGCGCTGGCCGTGACGCTCTGGTTCGCACCCCTGCCGGAGGCGGCCGGCATCGCCGTGCTAGCGGCCGTTGCCCTAGCCGGCGCCACCTCGGCGGTTCTGGCGTGGTCGCTGCTCTTCGTGACGCGCCGGGCCTGTCCGTACTGCTGGACGGCCCACCTAGTGAACTGGTCGCTGGCTCTGCTTTGCCTGGACCTTTTGCGGGCGAACGTATTGTTTTCGACCGGCTAATTCGGTAGAATCGGCTTCTCCAGGCGCTGATGTATGGTGAAGCGCTTTTCACCGCATTCGTCGGGGGTGGAGTAGCCGGGCGCAGCGCCAGTTCTACGGCCGGCTCGATAAGGCAGAAAAAGGGTGGCGCGATTGCGCCACCCTCCTGCTTTTTGTCAAGGGCCTTGGATCGGCTTACATCGACGCCGGTTTGCCCATTGCGTTGAATTTGTACACCGCGGCCAGGTCGTGCATCGCCTGATTGAGCACGGCGTGATAGTCCGCGTCTGCGGCGATGCCGTACTTCGCATCGATGTCTTTCATCACTTGTTCGTGAATCGGATGCGAGACGGCCCGGTCGAGCATCACTTCGACGTTGAAGCCGTGGCCCGTTTGGCCGGCTCCCCAGAGGGCCCCGGCGAGCGCTTCACCGTCTTTGGGATCCGGATTCGGCTTGGCGGGAAGAGCGACGCCCTTGGCCTTGGCGATCTTCAGCGCGTCGCTTATCACGAACGGAAAGATCGTCACGAAGTTGGTAACCTTCTGATCGCCGAACTTCTTCTTGAGCGAGGCGACTTCGGCGTCGGTCTTGTCGCCCGCGAGCGCCTTCACCAAGGTCAGCGTTTGGAAGTCGGCAGGGCCGCCGCCGGCCATTACCATCGACAACGTGACCGCCAGCGCCGGCGGGCCGGTATAGACGCCGGGTCCCGAGAAACGCGACGGGGCGCCGGTGACGTTGGGAAGCCAGGTCGCAGCGAGCGCCGGCGCCGCCGCGAGTAACAGACCGGCACTTGCGAGCGCCGCAATCCAACGGGATTTCATCACGATAGTTCAAGCCTTTCTACGGTGCGATTCCCTTAAGTAACGGCGCGCCCGGAGGTTTAGATTGGAAA
>DASXDV010000056.1:0-4897 GCA_036490465.1 Candidatus Tumulicola sp.
AGCCAGCCGCCGATGGCCAGATAGATCCAGCCCTCGGCCGATCCTCGCCGCAGTCGCGCGATCGCGACGCCGGTTAACGCAGCGGCGCAGGCCGCCGCGATTCCCCAGGCAAGCGCCGGTGCCGGCCGATCTCCCAACCACAAGCTCGCGGCCGTATCGACCAATGCTTGCAGCGAGACTTGAGGCGCGTAGCGGGCGTGCGCGGCGAAACCCGTCGCGGCGTTGGCCAGCAGCGGCGCCGAGAACGCGAGGGTCGTCAAAGCGCCCAACGCGGCTCCGGGCCACGCGCGTCGAACCGCGAGCACCATCGGCAAACACGCTGCAACGCCCGGCAGCTTAATCGTTCCCGCAGCCGCGGCCACGGCGGCGCCGATTTCGAAACGGCCCCGGCGCGCGAGCGCGAGGCCGCCGAGCGCCACCGCGATGACGAGCGCGTCGTTGTGTCCCTCGGCCGCACACCAAATCGCTGCCGGGTTGAGGGCGATCGTCGCGGCCGCGGAGAGCCGGCGGATGCGGTCGCCGGGATAGGCCGCGTATGCCAGCAAAGCCGCGCCCAAGAGAGCGCCCGACGAGAGCACGCGCAGCCCGGCGAGTTGACCCGCGACGCCCAACGGTGCGAAGAAGCGCACCAGCAGCGCCGCAACCCACACGAACGGTAGCCCGTACACGCACGCCGGCGGCGGATTCCCCCACTGCACGATCGTCGCATCGAACAGCGCGTTGCCATCGGGAAGCGCTTGGTGCGCGTACGGGTTTGCACCGATCCGGGCGAGTTCGCCATACGCGGCGTAGGCGTAGACGTCGCTCGAAAAGACCACCGGAGCGCACCAGGCGGCGAACAAAGCCAGCGCCGCGATTCCGGCGACGGCGAGCGGGCCGCGTAAGCCCGCGCAGCGCGCACCGTGCGCGAGGATCCACCAATAGGCGCCGGCCGCGGCCGCCGCTGCGGCCAGCAGCGCGCCGAGTAGTTCCGCGCCGAACGAATCGAAGTTGGTGGCGACGGCCAATGGTTGGAGCAGGCCGATCTGGGCGCGCGGGGGGACGTGCGCACACGCGACGCGCATTGCGATCGCGGCCAAGAGCAGCGCGACCGGAATCGCCAGCGCGATTCGCAGTCCCTTCACGCAGGCGGGTTGCGCGCCGCGACGGCGGCCGCACCCAAGCCGAGCAGCAGCCACCACGCCCCGCCGACTTTGGGATAGAAAACGAGATAGTCGGCGATCTGATGCAGCGCGAGCGCGCAACTGGCGGTAAACGCCGCCAGCACCCACGGCGAACTCGCACGTCGCGCTTGCGGTGCGAACGTCGCTACGATCGCCGCGATCGAAGCCAGCGTCGCCGCAAACAGCGCGATCCCGCCCTCTGCGAGGGACTGCAGAAACCAACTGTTCGCATGCGTGCGCACGCCGAAGACGCCATATTGCGGGAGGTCGAGTTCGTAGTTACCGGCTCCGACCCCGAGGAGCGGGTGCCGCAGCCACATCCGCCACGCCGCCCTCCAGAGTTCTCCGCGGTCGCCGACGCCGCCGGCGTAGGAACTCTCGGCGAGCGAAATACGCAACACGTTGACGGTGTGGGCGTAGAAGGCCCACCAGCCCACGATTCCGATTCCAGCCATCAAACCAAAGAGCGCCGGCCGCAAGGCGCGCGCCGCGCCGCGGCCGCCGGCAATCAGCAAGATCGCCCCGACGACCGCGAGCCCGAGCAGGCCGGCTCGCGAAAAGGTCAGCACGTCGGCGCAAACGCCGAGAATCAGCGCGAGATCGAGTAAGGCGGCGCGCCGCGCGAGCGTCCACGCGCCGACCGCAGAGATTGCGATTTGAAAGTAGCCGGCTAGCTGGTTGGGCCCTTCGAGGACGCCCGCAATGCGCGGCACGATGGCTTTGCCGACGTACAGCCCCGACGGCGCTCCGGCCACTTCTTGGGCGAGCGCCGAGAGCGCCACTAGGATCGTCGCCACGGCGACGGCGGCTACGATCGGACGATCGTCGGGATCGAGGCGGCGGCACAAGTATGCGACTGCGAAAACGGCCGCGTATTCCAAAACCTTCAAGGTTTCGCGAGCGGTCGCCGCACGATGCTCGGCGCCGATCCCGGAAAGCGCGCAGATCGCCGCGTAGATCGCCAGCACACCCAGCAGCAACGGCATCGGCCGGTCGCGCAGCCGGGCGGCGCATCCCGGGAAGGCGCTCAGTCCGATCAAAACGCCGAGCAACACGACCTTCGGCAGCGTGACGGTCGTGCCGGCGACCTCGCGGTACAGCGCAAACGGCGTCGCCAGGATCAATCCGCACAGTCCGTAGGCCGGACGGCGTGCGGTCAGCAGGACCGCGCCCGCGAAGACCGCGACGAAAAGCGCGGTCGAAAGGGGATCGAGCGGTACCGGGATGGCGAACCGATCGACGACGGGGTGATAGGTCAAGAGCGTTCGACGTCGTCGATCAAATACAGCGGTCGGCCCTTTACTTCGTCGTAGATGCGGCCTAGGTATTCGCCGAGAATTCCTAAGCTGATCAGCTGTACGCCGCCCAGAAACACGACCGCGACGATGGTCGAGGCCCAGCCCGGCGTGTAAGCGGGCGGGTTGACGCGCAGCAGTTTGGCAACGATCACGACGAGTGCGTACAGAAACGCGAGTGCGCTTACGATAAAACCGAAGTACGAAGCGAAGCGCAGCGGGATGTCCGAAAACGAGGTGATCCCGTCGATGGCGAACCGGATCATGCGCGGGAGCGGATATTTGGTGGTTCCCGAAAGCCGCTCGTCGCGGTCGTACCGAACGCCGACTTGGTTGAAACCGACCCAGCTAACCATGCCGCGCAGAAAGCGATGCCGCTCCGGCGAACGGCGCAGCGCTTCGACCACGCGCCGGCTCATCAATCGGAAGTCGCCGGTGTCGACCGGGATAGCCACCTTCGTCAGGCGCTTGATCGTGCGATAGAAAAAACCGGCGGTGAGGACCTTGAAGAGGTTTTCTCCCTTGCGCGTGCGTCGCACGGCGTAGACGACGTCGAATCCTTGCCGCCACTTTTCGACGAACGCGCCGATCAGCTCCGGCGGGTCTTGCAGGTCGCCGTCCATTAGGATGACGGCGTCGCCGGCGGCGAGTTCGATCCCGGCCGTTGCCGCTAACTGGTGGCCGAAGTTGCGCGAAAGGTTGATCAACACGAGGTGGGCGCGCACGCGCATTTCGGCCCGGATCGCGCGGGCGGTCGCGTCGGAGCTCCCGTCGTTGACGAGCACGATTTCGTAGGCCGGGCGACCGTCCAGATTATCCATGACGGCCGCGATGCGGGCGACCAGCGGTGCGACGTTGCCTT
This sequence comes from Candidatus Tumulicola sp., assembly GCA_036490465.1. GTDB lineage: Bacteria > Vulcanimicrobiota > Vulcanimicrobiia > Vulcanimicrobiales > Vulcanimicrobiaceae > Tumulicola. The sequence goes on from DASXDV010000056.1 coordinate 3,321, forward strand.
CCTCGTTGTACATCGGAACGACGACGCTCAGGACCGGATGCTCGCGGTGCGCTGCGGTCATGACCGCCTGCGGTTCGACGATGGGAGAGCTTCGTCCGCCGGAGCGGAACCCGGGCCGCCGGCGAGAATCCTGGCTGGCTGTGAACCCCCGCCGGCTGGTCGCGCTCGCCGGGTTGCTTTCGGCCGCGGCCTGCAGCCACGCGCAATCGTCCTCGACCTCGTCTCCGCCTGCTTCCGTCCCGGTCTCCGCCGCCCCGCGGACTCCGGCCGCGCGCGCACGGCCCGCCCCGGCCCCGACTGCGTCGGCGGCAACGGCGGCTCCGCGAACCGCGTCGCCAGGCCCAACGAGCGCGCCCGCAAGCCCAACGGCCGCGCCGACGTCCGCGCCGCAGCCGTCGGCTTCGCCGGAAACGCCGGCGCCTTCCACACCGCCTCCGGTTCCGATTCGGCTACCCCCGGACGCGCCGCCGCGGATCGTTTCGGTCGACATCAACGAGACGACGGTTCGTTCGGGCGATACGGTTTCGGGCACCGTCGTCACGAGTTCGAACGTTGCCAGCGTCGAGGTACGCGTCGCCGCCTACGGAATGTCGCTGTCGAAAGTTGGAGTCGGGCGATTTTCTTTGTCCTACACCGTTGGAACGCTGCCGTTCTTCATTCACGGCACGTATGAAATGAAGATCATCGCGCGCAACGCGCGCGGCGACGCGGTCCAGACGACCCTGCCGATCACCGTTCGCTGAGGCGGGAGTGCGGTGCCGCCCGCTAGTGCGGCGGCTTGGGATGGGGCGCGGGAATTCCCGGACTTGGAAATCCCGGCGGCAAGTTCGGGAACGGCGCGGGATTGTAGGGAGTCGGCAACGCCGTCGTCTGCTGGGAGTTGGTACCGGTGACGGAGTCGGCCCACGCGTAGACGACGTCGCGCTCGCCGCGCACGTCGGCGTCGGTGACCACCAGCTCGCGCGGTGCCCGCTGCAGTCCGTTTTGCGCGATTTCTTCGGATTGAAACGATCCTCGGTCGTAGAGGTAGCGAACGATCGTGCCCGAGCCGAGGCGGCGCGTAATTTGGTAGTGGAGCGTATCGACCCGATCCATCGGAATGGCTTGCGCGTTCCAGCCGCTCGCGTCGGTCGTGATGTAGACGCTCGCGCCCAAGGGAGTTCCGGGCGGAACTTGGACTGTAAACGTCACCAGCACCGGCCGGCCCGAAAAATGCTGCGTCGGCGCCAGCGTATGCCCCGGTGCCGGCGAAGGCGGAAGGAGGTCCGGATTCGGCAGCGGCGAGGAGAGCGCGACCGCAAACCGCGCGACGTCGTCGAAACTGCCTTCCGGCGCAAGCGGCTTGCGCGACAGGTCGAGTTCGGTCACCGTGCCGTTTGGATCGAAGTGGACGCGCGCCCAGATGCGCGGGGCCGGCGGGATCGTCGCCGGCCCGTCGCCGGCGGCATTGCGGATCAGAACGCCGGGGGCGACGCGAAAGCCGTCGCCGGTCGTGAAGAAGACGAATCCGTCCTGATAGGCCAGCAGCTGTCCGGTCACCACGAGTGCCGGGCTCGCGGCCGTCAACGCAATCGCCA
>DASXDV010000059.1:0-85476 GCA_036490465.1 Candidatus Tumulicola sp.
CCGTCGCGGCCAACGACAGCTGTTCTTCCATGCTCATGTGAAAATTGTATCACAGGTCACCGCTTTGTGCTTCTTGAGCCGCCCTTCGACAGGCTCAGGGTGACACGTTGTGATGAGCCGAATAAATCAGACCTGCCCTAACGGCCCGCGACGGCCGCTAGTGCTGGACCGCGCGGACGCGGCGGAGTTTTACCACGCCCCAGTCGGTGGGCTGGATGGACTCGAGGCTGTCGAGGTCCCGGAGGTTAAACGCATTAGCGGTCGCCGGATCGTTCATGAAAATGAACTTGTAGCAACAGCCCGTGTCGCTGACGATGGCGCCGTAGGTCTTGAGCGCGTGCACGACGGCAAGCGCCTGGGGACCGAGCCCCGTCTCGGAAAAGTTGGCACGAAGCCGCAGCTTGGCGCCGTACGGCATTGGGTCGGGACCGGGTCCTTTATAAGGAATTCCGTCGGTCGAAGCCGCCGGGCGCACGTAGTTCCACTGCGACAGCATGTTGTAGGGTACGATGAGAAACAGGGCGTGGTCGACTTCGCCGGCAGCCAGTTCCGGATACTTTACCGCGCCGGCAAACATCGAGTCGCCGCCGGCAACGGCGGTGCTTTGCCCGGGCGGATGGTTAACGTAGGGCTTCCTCAGGTTCCAATCTCCGCCCGAGTACGCCGAAAGCGTTCCCTGTGAGTACGCCGTTTCGTACAACTCGTAAATGTGGCAGGCCGAGGTGTCCAAAACGAAGCTGTGACCGTCGCTTAGCGGCTCGATGAGGTAGGACGAAAGCCACGGTTCGGGTGGTTCCGAATGCCAGGGCACGTCCTGTTGAACCGGAAGCTTCTTGACCGACGCGTTGGCCGTATTGAGATACTCGTCGGTATCGAAATCCCACGACTTGTTCGATCCGAGGGATTGAATGTATTGAGCGCTATTGGGGTCGAGCGGGGTTGCGCTGATATCCTGATTGTAGGCGCGATCTCCCGGCGGAAAAACCGGACACCCGTCGTAGGTCGGGGCTCCGCCGCCCGTGCGGGCCGGTCGGATCGCACTGGGCAGTGATTGGACGGGCAAGGATCCTACCGGTCCGCTTGATCCGCCTCCGCAGCCGGCCGCCGCCAAAAGCAGGGTAATTACCGGGAAGGCCCCGGTGCGTGCAAAGTAAGACAAATGAGTACACCCGTTTGGTCCGCAGGGGGCCTCTTTTCGGGACTAAGGTCCTAAAACCCGCCGCGACTTTAGGCCGTTAGTCCCAGACTCGGCCTCCAGTGGGGACCTTTTGCCCCGCGGGCCGCGCCCATTGAATCTACGCCCCGGGTCTAAAACCGCGTATGCTCGGGGGGTGACCGTCTCGCTGGCCCGTCTGCTCGCTTATCCACGGACCGAGCCGCGGACCGCGATCGTCCTCGTCGCGGGCGTCCTTTTCGCAATCTTAACCGCACTGGCTCTCGGCGGCAGCAGCACGCCGATGCGGATCGTTGCGGTCGCCGGGCTGATTGCTACCCCGGTCGCGGCTTACCTCGCCCTAAAGCATCCGATCGTGTTTCCGTACGGACTCTACGTCCTGTTGATGCCGTACGACGTGCTGCTGGTGACCCACGGCAGCAGCACCCTGACCAAAGCCTTGGGTGAAGTGTCGGGTCTCGTCTGTCTCTTCTATTGTTTGCGCGTCAGGCAGATCGCTCCGCTGCGCCGGCCGCTTACGATCCTCGTCCTGCTGTTGATCTGGATGAGCTTGGGTGCGCTCTGGTCGGTCGGAACGGACGATACGTTGACGTGGCTGAAGACGTACTTCGGACTGGCGCTGCTGTACGGCGCTCTCGCGCTGACGCCGGTCTCCGCGCGCGACTTCCAGATTGCGATGGGTACCGTCGCCGTCGCGTTTTCGGTCGCCGCGATATTCGGAATTCACGCGTTCTATCACGACCCGGCATTCCATGCGGTCGGCGACCTCGATCAACAGCGAATCTCGCTCAAACTCGGCAATACCGAGATCGACCAGAACCACTTCGCCAACGCCTTTCTCTTCCCGATTGCGGTCCTGATCGCATCGCTGCTGCGCACGCGCTGGCTGGCGATCAAAGGCGCCTGCGCCGTCGGCATCGGCCTGATGGTCGCGGCAATGCTGGCGAGCGGGTCGCGCGAGGCCTTTCTGGCGCTGGCGGCCATGTTCGCCTATTTCTTGTGGCGCGGCCGGGATCGCGTTCAACTGTTGGCGCTTTGCGCGATTTGCGCGCTCTTTGCCGCACCGTTCGCGGGCGTACTCTTCGGGCGGTTCGCGCTGCTGTTCCAGCAAGGACCCCAGGGGCGCGCTTCGATTTGGTCGGTCGGCATGGTCGCCATCAAGCATTACTGGCTGATGGGTTCGGGCCTCGGCACGTTTCCGGCGGTCTACGACCGTTTCTACTTGGCGGTCGCGCAGCTCCACCCCGACGGTTGGACGCGTCCGCCGCACGATCTCATCATCCACTATGCGGTCGAGGTGGGCTTCGTCGGTTTGGCGCTCATCGTCTGGTTCTACGTCGCCCACTTCGGGATGCTGCGCGGCATCGGCCGCGACCATCCGTACTACGACTATCGCGTCATGGTCGAAGCGGGTTTGGTCGGAATCGCGATTGCCTCGCTGTTCATCGATTTGTTCACGTACAAATATGCTTGGCTGGTGTTCGCAAGCGCAGCGCAGGTCGCATACCTCGCGTCGACCGTACGGCGCGTGGCGGTCGGGTCAGCGACCCGGCACGCGCCGAATTTCCGGCAAAGCCAACACCTGCCAGTCCTTCGGCCCGATCGCGTCGAGAGCGCGTAGGTCGGCGTAGTCGAAGGCGTTCTTCGTGTTCAAGTCGTTCATGAACACGAACTTGTAGCAACAGCCGGTGTCTCCCACGATCGCGCCGTAGGTTTTTAAAGCGTGCAAGACGGCCGTCGCTTGCGGGCCGGCGCCGTTTTCGGGGAAATCGGCGCGCAACCGTAGCCGCGCTCCGTAAGGCAAATGCAGCGCGGAGCTGCCGGCATACGCGGTTCCGTCGGTCGAGGATGCCGGCCGAACGAAGCTCCATTGCGCCAACGTTCGATACGGCACGATCAGGAAGAGGGCGTGCGCGACCTCTCCATCGGCGAGTTCCCGATACTTCACCGCACCTGCGAACATCGACAATCCCGACGCGACCGCCGAACTCTGCCCGAGCGGCTTGGAGACGAAAGGCCGGCGAAGATCCCAATCTCCGCCGGAGTACGCCGACAACGAACCGTCGTAATACGCCTGATACAACTCGTATAAATGGCACGTGGCCGTGTCGAGCACGAAGGCGTGTGCGTCGGAAACCGCTTCGATTCGAAACCCCGGCTCCCACGGCTGGGGCGACATCGAATGCCAGCGGACCTTCGGCCGCACGGTCACCAGCGGACCGCCCGCCGAGACGTTGAGATATTCGATGACGTCGTTGTCCCACGCGCGGTTGCTGCCGAGTGAGTCGAGATAAGCGGCGCTATTGGGATCTACGGGCGCGTCGCGCAGGTCGCGATTGTAGGCCGGATCGCCGGGCGGGAACACCGGGCAGCCGTCATAGTGCGGGCCGGATTGTAGTGCCGCAGCCGAGGGAGTGGGCGTCGGGGCCGAGCTCGCGTGGCGCGTGCTTACGAAGCAGGCGGCCAGCGTCGCACAGAGCGCGGCCGCGACGGTGAGCTTGCCCACGTCACGCCGACAGGGCGGCTTCGGCGCCGACGATCGACGCCGTCAGTGCGGCGGCGGCGCGGGCGATTTCATCGGGCCGGAGTTCCGGAAACATCGGCAGCGAAAGAACGCGGTCCGCGGCCGCTTCGGCGATCGGAAACGCTCCGCGCTCGATTCCCAAGTCCTTGGCCACCAGTTGAAGATGCAGCGGAACGGGGTAGTACACCATCGTTTCGACGCCGCGCGCTTTCGCGTCGGCGCGGACGCGATCGCGATCTTCGACGGCGACGGTGTATTGGTGGTAGACGCATTCGCGTCCGTCCGGTACGACGGGAAGGTCCAGTCCCGCAATCCCGGCGAGGAGGCCGTCGTACCGATGGGCGGCCGCGCGCCGCGCGCGATTCCAACGCTCTAGATGCGGCAGTTTGACGCGCAGGATCGCGGCCTGGAGCTCGTCGAGCCGGCTGTTGACGCCAAGCTCCTCGTGATAGTACTTCTTCGCAGCCCCGTGTGCGCGGAGCGAGCGTACCCGTTTGGCAATGGCGGGGTCCGACGTTACGAGCATGCCGCCGTCGCCGTACGCACCCAAATTCTTTGAAGGAAAGAAACTGAAGCAACCGATCTGCCCGAACGATCCGGTCATCCGCCCATCGAACTTCGCACCGACCGACTGCGCGCAATCCTCGACCAATGCCAGGCCCCTGCGCGCGGCGACCTCCGCCAGCGCGCCCATGTCGGCGGGCAACCCGTAGAGATGCACCGGAAGGATCGCCTTCGTGCGCGGCGTGATCGCCGCTTCCGCGGCGCGTGGATCGAGGGCGTACGTCCGCGGGTCGATGTCGGCGAAGACCGGGCGGGCGCCGACCATGCCGATCGCTTCGGCGGTCGCCGCGAAGGTAAACGGGGTCGTGACCACGTCGTCTCCCGGGCCGATGTCGAGCGCGCGAAGCGCGAGGTGCAGGGCGTCGGTTCCCGAGTTCAACCCGACGGCGAACTCCGTCCCGACGTAGCCGGCAAACTCGCGCTCGAACTCGGCGACGTTGCGGCCGTTGATAAAAACACCGCTCTCGAATACGCCCGTGACGGCCCGTGCGATTTCACCGGCTAGCTCCGCATACTGGCGGCGCAGGTCCAAAACGGGAAGAGTTGGTTCAGCCATCGGCTCTCCTGAGTTCTCCACCGGATCGCTCGTAGGCCGCGCCGCACGCGCGGCAGGTCGCCCGATCCAGGACGAGGGTGAATGGTTCGCCGCAACGGCAGGCATAGCCGAAGACGCGCGCCGGGTTTCCGTAAGCGAGTGCGTAGGCCGGAACGTCTCGAGTGACGACGGCGCCCGCGCCGACGAACGCATACTCGCCGATCGTGATTCCACAGACGATCGTCGCGTTGGCGCCGAGGGTCGCGCCGCGACGGACGAGCGTGCGGGAATAGTCTTCGGAGCGATTGCGGGCGACCGCCGATCGCGGCGTGACGACGTTGGTAAACACGACGCTCGGTCCGCAGAAAACGTACTCCTCGAGCACGACGCCTTCGTAGACCGAGACGTTGTTCTGAATCTTCACGTGGTCGCCGATTTCGGCGCGGGCGGCGACGAACACGTTCTGCCCGAGCGAACAATGGGCGCCGACGATCGCGCCGGCCATGACGTGCGAGAAATGCCAGATTTTCGTGCCCTCGCCGATGACGGCGGGAGCGTCGATACACGCCGTCTCGTGGGCGAAGAAGGACTGCATCTGTTCCGTCGGCACGGTCATACGAGCGCCGCGGTCGCTGGTAGCGAGCACGCCTCCGCCATCGCGAGTGCCGCCGTCACGCCGATGGCCGATCGCCCATCCGTGACTGCGGGTTGCTTGGTTTCGATCGACCGCACGAACGCGTCGATCTCGGCCCGCAGCGGTTCGACATCTCGAAACGGAATCTCCGAGTTGGAAACGACCTTGAGTTCTCGCTGTCCTTGGGGGCCGGCGGAGATCTCCCGAACGTGGAGCGTCAACCCGGCGCCGTCGCGCGAGTCGGAGAGGGTGAGCGTTCCGAGCGTTCCGATGACGTCGAGACGATGCGAGCGCGTCGGCTCGAGCCAACCGACCTCCACGTGGGCCGTCAAACCGTTGGAAAACGAGTAGTCGGCGTAGCCGAAGTCTGCAATCCCCGATCCGGTAACGTCCACGGCCTGCGACGAGCAGTCCGTGGGAGAGTCGCCGGCAATCGCCAGCACGACCGCCACGTCGTGCGGCGCGAAGCTCCACCAGACGTTCTCGAAACTGCGTAAGCGACCCAAGCCCAGCCGTCGCGAGCGGACGTGCCGGACTTCGCCGATCGCGCCCGCGCGAACGCGTTGCAGAAGCTCCTCGATCGCCGGATGATAGAGCAGAATGTGGCCCGCGAACGAGGTCAACCCGCGCGCCTGCGCCCGGGCCACGACGGCCTCCGCTTCTTCGGTGGCGATGGCAAACGGCTTTTCCACGAAAACGTGCTTGCCGGCGTCGATCGCCGCCAGCGCCATCTCGCAGTGACGCCGCGCCGGAGTCGCGACGATCACGGCGTCGATCGGAAGCTGCAAGAACTGCTCGTAGCCGGCCACGCAGCGCACGCCGCGGTATTCGCCGGCCAACGCGTCGAGCGCTGCCGAGTTCTCGTCGCAGATCGCCGCCAGCACCCCGGCTTCGGCGCAGTTGCGGACGAGGTTTCGTCCCCAAGCTCCGGCCCCGGCCACGCCGATCCTCGGTTTTGCCGGCGCGATCATAACAGGACCACCTTTTCGCCGCGATCCGCGACGCCGCGGGTCGCGTTGCGAGCGTCGACCACGAGCCCGGACAGGCGTACGACGCGTTCCCAATCTATGCCGGAATGATCGCACAGGATCACGACGCAGTCCGCCTCCGAAAGCTGGGCATCGGTCAACTCCACGGACGCGCGGCGTTTGCCGGCGGCGTCCACGTACTCCGATACGTGCGGATCGTGATACTCGACTTCGGCTAAGTCCCGCTCGAGCAGTTCGATCACTTTGAGCGCCGGCGACTCGCGACAGTCGTCGAGTTCGCGCTTGTACGCGATCCCCAACGCCAGGATGCGCGCGCCGCGCATCGCTTTACCGCTGCGGTTCAAGGCGCGCGCGACCTTTTCGCGCGTGAAGTACGGCATCTGAACGTTGATCTCGCCGGCGAGTTCGATGAACCTCGTGTGGAATTCCAACTCTCTAGCTTTCCAGGTTAGATAGAACGGGTCGATCGGGATGCAGTGTCCGCCGACTCCGGGTCCGGGTTCGAATCGCATGATTCCGAACGGTTTGGTAGCGGCGGCGTCGACGACTTCCCAAATGTCGAGCCCCATCCGGTCGCACAACAGCGCCATTTCGTTGACGAGCGCGATGTTCACGGCCCGAAAGGTGTTTTCGAAGACCTTCGTCATTTCGGCAACCGCCGGCGAACTCACCGGGACCACCGACGTCAGCGTCTGCTGGTAAAACGAGCTCGCGACCTCGGTGCAGCGGGGGGTGACGCCGCCGACGATTTTGTTGGTGTTCTTGGTGGTATAGCGAGCGTTACCCGGATCCACGCGTTCCGGGGAGAAGGCCAGGAAGAAGTCTTCGCCGACGACGAGATCGCCGATCGAGAAGAGCGGAAGAAGCACGTCTTGGGTCGTCCCCGGATAGGTCGTGCTCTCCAAACAGATCAACTGCCCGGGCCGGATCACGCGCGCGATTTCCTGACCGACCGCCCGGACGTATTCAAGGTTGGGATCGCGGTTGATCGTCAAAGGCGTCGGGACGCAGATCACGATCACGTCGCAGCGGCGCAGCGACGTAAAGTCGTCGGTCGCGCTCAGGCGGTTGCACCCGACGACTTCCTTTAAGTCGGCATCGGAGACGTCGCCGATATAGTTTTCTCCGCGGTTGACCCGAGCGACGCGATCGGCATTGCGATCGTAGGCGACGACCTCGAATCCAACCTTGGCCTTTTCGACCGCCAACGGCAACCCGACGTATCCGATCCCGACGACGCCGACGCGCGCGGTTTTCCGATCGAACTTTTCGATCAGGTCGGCGCCGTGATCGGCGATCCGAGGAGCTTGAACGAGCCAGTCGGTCATGCGACGTCTCCATAGGCCGGCTGATGCGGGAGGGGTGAGGTCGCGGCAAAGACGCTCCGTACGACGCCGGAAACGATTCGGTCGCGATCGTAATTAGCCAAGACGAAGTCGCGTCCGGACTTTCCGCGGGCGCGGCAGGCTTTGCGGTCCGATGCCGCCTGCCGCAGCGCGTCGGCTAGCGCCGCCGGATCTTCGGGTGGAACGCACCAGCCGCCGCCGGCGCGCTCTAGAAACCGCTTTGCTTCGCCGTCGCCGGAGAGCATCAGCGGACAGCCGACGCTCAAGGCGTCGAACATCTTGCTCGGGAGGCAGTCCACGATCTGGCGCTTCAATGGAACCAGCGCGACGTCGGCGTCGCGCAGCGCCGCCAGCGCGAGCGGGGCGGCGACGACCCCGGCAAACTCGACGTTGGCAAGATTTTCGGTGCGCACGCGTTCGCGGAGCGCCTCCGACTCGCTCCCGCCGCCGACCAGCCGGAAGCGAATTCGTCGATCGTCGCGCAAGAGGGCGGCCGCGTCGAGCACCACGTCGAGTCCCGAAACCAGCCCCATGTTGCCGGCGTAAGCCGCGACGAACTCGCCGGCCTCGCGGGCGAAGGACGTATCGTCGGGCCGCGTCCGATCGAATCCATTGGTAACGACCTGCACGTCTTTTCCGGGGGAGCAGCGCTCCACCACGGCGTCGCGAACGCCCTCGGTGGCACAGAAAATCGTGCGCGCGCGGCGATACGTCAAGTCGGCGATCGCCGATACGATCTTGGCGATCGTGCTGTCGCGTTTCCAGACGCCCAGATTGATCGCAACCTCGGGGTAGGCGTCGCGGACGTCGACGAACAACGGCGCGCCGCTCACGTACGATGCGATCAACGCTGGAAAGGCCAGAGTTATCGGCGGAATGGAAACGTAAATTGCGTCGCACGACCGAATGCGCAAGCAGGCCAGCACGATCGAGCCTAGCGCCACGGAGATCCAGTTGAAGGCCCGATACAGCCCGCGCCGGTTGGTCGACGCGAAGGTCCAGACCCGCGTGACCGACACGCTTCCGTCGCGGTCGAGCGAGAAGAGTTTTCCGCGATACTTCTTGGGAATTCGGCCGTCGGGAAAGTTGGGGAACCCCGTGACGATGTCGACGGCGAAGCCGCTGCTGGCAAACTTGCGAGCCGTCGCCGTCGTTCGCTTGGCCGCCGCGCAGGGTTCGGGATCGTAATATTGCGTGAAGATCGTTATTTTCACGTGGCTCCAATCAGTTCGCAGAGTTCCTGCGTGGTAGTCTTGACGTCGAAGGCGTCGCAGATGCGTTTGCGGGCGCGCGTTCCGATATCGACGCGCCGCTGCGGGTCCAAGGCAAATTCGGCGATCGCGGCCGCCAAGGCGGCGGCGTCTCGCTGCGGAACGACGCGCGAACAACGCGGGTCGTCGATCAGCTCCGTTACGCCGCCGGTTCGGGTCGCGATGCAGGGAATGCCGACCGCCATGGCCTCCATGAGCGACACCGGAATGCCTTCGCCCGGTTGGCCGTCGATATCGACGCTGGCCAGGACGACGGCGTCGTAAAAGCTGCGCTCGAGGCGCGACAGCAGGATGTCGTGCGGAACGTTTCCGCAGAGCGAAACGCAGGCTGCGAGGCCGAGCTCGGTTACCTCGCGCCGCACCTCGTCCGAAAGCGGTCCGTCCCCGGCGAGGTCGCACTCGAACGGAATGCCGTGCTCGTGAAGTAGGGCCAGCGCGCGCAGCAAGTATTTGTGCCCCTTCTTGGGGACCAGTTGGGCCGGGCAGAGCAGCCGCAGCGTGCGATCCTTCCGGCGCACGTGCAAGCGTGCCGGCACGTCCACGCCGAGGTGCGCCACTCGGCAGCGGTCGCCGACGTCCTCGCCGGCGCGCTCGACCAGCAGGCGCCGTGTATTTTCCGAGATCGCCCGCACGAACGCCGCACTCTCCACTTTGTTGCGCAGCAAGTTGTCGGTGAAGACGTCGAAGCGATGAGCGGAGCAGCTCCAGGGGATGCCGGTAAGTTCGGAAACGACGTACGCGACGGTGGCCGGGGTCGACAGCCACAAGGCGTGGACGTGTTCGATTCCCAGCCGCCGGGCTTCGGCGGCAACGGCCAGCGCTTTGGGCAGCACAGCGAGGTTCTTGAGCTTGGCATCGCGGCCGTGTCGCGCGCCGGCGATGTGCCGGACGACCCGGAGCACCGCCGCCGGCCGGCGGATTGCCTCGCCCGCCGCGAGCGCCAGCGTGCGCAAGCCGAAAAGGGGCAGGCGCAGGACGCCCGCTTTGAACGCGCGGTACGGAATGAAAGCCGCGCGCGGCCGGGTGGGAATGACCGTGACCTCGTGCTCGAGCGCGACCAGCTCGCGCACTTCCGAAGCGAAGAACGCTTCGTGAGGCCCGTACGGAAACTGTACCGTTACGTAGGCGATTTTCATGCGGGTACGCCTCGTGCGGCCAGAGTTTCGTAAAGCCGGACGTGCGATCCGGCGGTGCGGGACACCGTGTAATCCGAGCGCGCGCGAGCCCCGGCTAATGCGGTGCAGCACGCCCGGGCGCCGTCGTCGCCGAGTGCCCGTTCGAGCGTTCGAGCCAAATCTTGCGGCTGCCAACCCGCGGCGATAAAACCCAACGCTCCCTCGTCGAGCATGTTCGCGGCACCCAGCCACGGCGTCGTGACGATCGGAACGCCGGCGAGCATCGCCTCGACGAACGTGATCGGCATCCCTTCGAAATGGGAAGCGTTGAGAAGAACGTCGGCGGCGCCGAGCAGCTCGCCGGCGTCGCTCCGGTAGCCGAGAAAATGGGTGGATGCGCCGATTCCAAGTTCTTGGCTCGCGCTGCGCAGCTCGCGTTCGCGAGCGCCGGCACCGACGACGTAAAGCGCGATGCGATCGCGCAGGGCCGGATTGAGACGGGCGACCGCACGCAAAGCCAGCTCGTGATTTTTTTGGTGCTCGAGCCGGCCGACCATCATGATCGCGAGCCGGTCGTCGGGAATCGAATGCGCGCGCCGGATTTCTTCGCGGCGCGAGCGCCGGTCGAACGGCGCCGAATCGAGTCCGTTGGGGATGGCCACGATTTTTTCCGGAGCGATCGACTCCATGCGTGCCAAAAAGTCGCGCTGCTCGGGGAAGAAGAGAACGAACCGGCTGGTGAAGCGGCCGTAAGCGCGGTCGAGAAGGCGTTCGGCAGGGTTGCGGCGCGGGTCGCAGGGGTTGTGCTCCGTGTGAACGATTGCCTTCGCTCCCGCGAGGCGCGCGGCGGGCCGTCCCCAGTACTTGCCGACGTGGGTGTGGGTGTGCACGACGTCGGGCCGAAAGCTTGCGATCGTGCGCACCAGCTTCGGCATGAATCCATAGTCGCGGCGCCCGCGCCGGCCGACCGAAGCCACCGCCGTGCCTAAGGCGCGTTCGTCTTGCTCCGAAAGGTTCGAGTCGTACACGGCCAAGGCGCGAGCCTCGATGCCGCTGCGAGCGAGCGACGGAATGAGCTCGAGCACCTGCCGCTCGGCGCCGTACGCTTTGAGCGTCGAGACGATGTGAAGGACGCGCAGCCCGCTCATACGACGCTCCGCGCTCCGCCCGGCACGGTATCCGCCCGCGTTGTCGTCGCGATCGCCAGCCCGGTCAGCGCGTTGAACTGCACGAGGCAGCGGCTGCGGCGCGAATCGAGTAACGACTGCCACCGCAGCGCCGTGTTCGCGTAATATTCGTCGCCGGTCATCGAAGCCAGCACCTGCAGCTGCGCGATATGAAACCCGTGATACTTCAGCGTCGCGTACTTGCGATAGCCGTTCGGGGCGGCGAGCAGGCTGTAGTACGACCACGCTCCGCCGTCGTAGTGATGGAGGTAGCGGCGTAAAGTCGCGAGACTGGCGTCGTAGAGTTGCTTGACGCGGGAGTCGTCGACGAGAATCCCCAGCTCGAACAGCCCCCACAACGCGTAGATCCAGCCGTTGAGGATGTGGCTGGGCGGCAAGGCGGCCGCCTCTTCGAAGACGACGCCGCCGAGCGCATCGTGCCAACTGACGCCGCCTTCTTCGATCGATTGGAAGAACGCCGACGAGGCGGCGATCGCGCGATCCAGATACTTAGGCGTGGCGGTAACTTGATACGCGCGCAGCAGCAGCGAAATCGCTTGTCCCTGCGCCATCGCCGAGCGGAAGCCCGGCTCGCAGGCGTACCGTTTCCAGCCGCTGGGGAAGGCGTAGAGTCCGGGAACGCCGTCGCGAGTCGTTTGCGCGCACGCCGCCCATTCCGCCTGAGCCCCGAACTGCCGGCGCGCGCGGGCGTCGCCGGTGCGCAGCCAATCGGCGTGGCATTGAAGCCCGTACTGAAAGATATCGACCGGCCAATACTCGCGCGTATGCGTCAAGAGCACGCCGGCGTCGTCGACCGGCCGGCGATGCCAGCCTTCGCCCAACGTCGCGTCGTCGCCGCTCGACCATTCGATGTAATACGGCCCGAGGTCGCGACGCCGCTCGTCGTACAGACGATAGTCGCGACGCGCCTTCCAGCTCGTCGGGAACGTCCGTCGCAGCTTCGCGACGTAATCCTTAACCGGCACGTTGGAACAAAAACTCCGTGGCGGTCCGAAACAGGAGGGAGAGATCGAGAAATATCGACCACTCCTCGATGTAGTAGAGATCGAAGGTGAGCTTTTGTGCGAGGTCGTTTTGGCTGAGGAGCCGCCGCATCTGCAACTGCGACAGTCCGGACATTCCGGGACGCACGAGATGGCGCTCGTCGTACCGGGCGTACTTCAGGCGGAACTGCTCCACGAAGACCGGGCGTTCCGGCCGCGGTCCGATCAGCGACATATCGCCGCGCAGAACGTTCCACAGTTGGGGAAGCTCGTCGAAGCTCAAGCGGCGAAGGATTTTTCCCACGCGGGTGCAGCGGTCGTCGTCCTTGCGGACCCAAATCGCGCCCGTCTCGGCTTCGGCGTCGACCTTCATCGATCGGAACTTGAGCATCGAAAAGACCTTGCCGCCGAGCCCGACGCGCTCTTGGCGGAACAGGATCGGACGGCCCGTCTCCAGCGCGATCGCGAGCGCCGCCAGACCGATGATCGGCGCGAACACGAGCAGCGCCAGCGATGCGAGGGTGACGTCGATGAGTCTTTTAAGGAAGCGCGCGTGCGCCGTACAGGCGCGCAGGCGCGCCGGAACGACCAAAGCCTGCCGTCCGAGTACCCGCAGCGAGAGCGAGTAGCTGTGGCACTGAAGCTTCTCGGGCGCGAAAGCGACCGTGAACTGCTCTTGCCAAGCTAAGTCGAGCAAGCTGGGGACGATTTCGGGCGGCGGCATCTCGGTAAGGATCAGGGTGTCGCAGCGCCAGGCGCGGGCGCGCCGGAGCCACGAAAGGTTCTGCAGGCCGGCCTCGCCGGCGGCCGCCGGTGCGTCCATGCCGTGCGATTCGATCGGCAGGACCTTCACGTACGCGGGAAGGGTGAGCGCGTCGCGCGTCGCGCGCAGTCGATCGCCTTGTCCGACGATGACGACGCGCCGATTTTGGCGGAACTGGGGCAGCTTGCGAACTTCGTGCAGGAGCATTCGCATGCCGCCGACTGCTAAGATCGACAAGGCAAGCGAGTACAGCAAGACGACCCGTGAGGTCGAGATCGCCGGAACGAACGTGAACAGCAGCAGCTGCGGGATCACGCCGATCGTCAGCGCCGTTACGGTAAAGTAAAGCTCGTCTTTCATCGATAACGACGGAAGACGCCCGTACAGCCCCAATCGTTCGAATAGGACGATCCAGAGTCCGACGTAAATTGCATCGCCGACCAGGAGCCGCTCGGACGGTACGGCGAGCAGATGCGGTTTGCCGATCGAAGCCGCTAGAAACAGCGCCGCGCCCAGCGCGCAGAGGTCGCTGCACAGCATAACGATCGCCCAGGCGCGCGAGTGCGGCGCTCCGGCACGAACGATCCGCGGCTCGACCGCACGTTCGGGCCCGAGAGTTGGCGCAATCTCTAAAACAGGTGTGGACATGTGGCTGCATCATTATAGTGAAGCGCATTGCACGCTCGTCAGGGCCGTTAGCCCCACAACGGCGTGCACATCTTCCCGTATTCGTATAGGCCGCGTAGGGTACGTGGGAGTCGAAGAACCAAACGCCGAGACTAAGGTCCCGAAAAAACGGCACAATCTCGGGAGCCGAGTCCGCAAAGTCGGGCGCTGCGTCCATTCCGGTGATTTCGAACGACGCGTATCATCAGGGCGTGAGACATCCGTCCGCAGCTTTCCGCGCCCTGCTCCTTGCCGCTACCGCATCGGTCGCGTTGCTGGCCGCCGCGCCGCCGGCGCCGGCCCACGACTACATTCTCCACTCGGGCGACCAAGTGGCGATCTCGGTGTTCGGCGACCAAACCTTGTCGGCCAGCGTCGTGATTTTGTCCGACGGTTCGGTCGTCTACCCGTTAATCGGTAAGATCAAGCTGGGCGGCTACACGATTTCGGCAGCGACCTCGCGCGTTGCCAACGCGCTGCGGAAGTACGTACGCGATCCGATGGTGACCCTCGACGTGACCCAGCAGGGAACCGATAGCGTCCTGGTGCTCGGAAACGTCAAGACGCCCGGGAAGTATTCGCTGGCGTCGACCGCGCGGATCGCCGATGCGATTGCTGCGGCCGGCGGCATCGCTTATACCAACGGCGACTACCCGGACGCGCGAATTTCGGTCGACGGCGGTCCGGCCCAGACGGTGTCGCTGCAATCGCTGATGCGGGACGGGAAGCTCGACGACAACGTCTCGCTCGGTTCCGATACGATCGTGTATATCGCCGGTCCGACCCCACTGAGCGTCGAGGTCTTGGGTTCGGTCGATCACCCGGGAGCGGTGCCGATCTACGTGGGCGACCGTCTTTCGATTGCGATTGCCAAAGCCGGCAATACGAGCAGCTCCCATGCGGATCTGTCGCACGTGCACGTTTCGCACACCGGCACCGACGGGACGACCCAAACCCAGACCTTCGATCTCTATCGGGCGCTCGAACACGGCGACCTTACGGCCGATCCGGTGCTTCAGAAGAACGACGTCGTGTTCGTGCCGGAAGCCCATCAGAACGATCACGTCTCTTCGGTCTTCCAAGGCATCTTCGCCGTCCTCTCGCGCCTGGTATTCCCGTTCTAGTTTGTAGAAAGCACGAATGGCAAGAAATATCGCCCTCCGACCGCACGATGAAGGCCTCGCGCCTTACGTTGCCACCGACGAGCCGGCGCGAGTCAACGAACTCGCGTACGTCGGCCGATTTTGGGACGCGATCAAGTCCCATCGCAAGATTTTCACGAGCGTGGCCGTCGGCTTCGTCCTGCTGACCGCGATCGTCTCGTTCTTGACGCCGAAACAGTACACGGCGACGGCCAAACTCATCGTGGGCGGGACGCCGAATCAGGCCGCTTCGCAGGACAAGGCGACCGGTTTGCCCGTCCTCAACGCCATCGCCCTCCAGAGCGCCGATCTCAGCTCCGACACGTTTGCGGAGCTGATGCAGGAGGGCCCGGTCGCCGATCAGGTGATCTCGAAGCTCAACCTGAACGTCAGCCGCGCGCGGCTGCTCAATCGCGTCTCCGTGAAGCCGGTCTTGAACACCGCGGTGCTCTCGCTGTCGGCGAAGTGGTCGAATCCGCAACGCGCCGCCGAGATCGCCAACACCTTCGCGACGGTCTTCGTCGAGCACGATCGGAATCTGGTTAAATCGCAAGCGGTCGAGGTCCAAGAGCGTCTCAAGACGGCGATCGCCGATGCCCGCGATCGGATGCAAACCGCCAACAACGACCTCGCGCGATACGAATCTTCCAAACAGATCACCGACGCCCCCTCGGCTACCCAAACGCTCATGGGGCGCGCCGCCGGGATCGACCTGAAGCTCGACCAAGTGCACCAAGACGCAAAGCAGGCGTCGGGACAACTAGCCAGCGCGCAGTCACAGCTCGCCGGAGTTCCGGCCACCATCGCGGGTCAGCAGGCCAGCGAAATCAATCCGACGACGTTGCAGCTTCGCCAGCAGTTGGCCGACGCCGAAGTCGCGTTGGCCACGGCCCAGCAGAAGTACACCGATCGCCATCCCACCGTTATCGGGCTGCGGCGCCAGCGCGATCAGCTGCGCGCGGAAATTTCCGGACTGCCCTCGTCGGTTGCCAGTGGCGTGACCATGATCCCCAACCCGATTCATCAGCAGCTGCAAACGCAGGTCGATACGCTCGCCGCGCAAGTCCAGGGCGATACGGCCCAGGAGCGCGAGCTCAAGAGCGAACGCAAAGCCCTCGACCCGCAGATAAAACGCCTTCCGGGCGACGTTGCCAATCTATCGTTCCTGCAGCAGAAGGCGACGATGGCCGCGGGCGTCTATACGGCGCTGCAGCAAAAGCAAAACGACGCCGTGGTCGCGGCCGATGCGGCGATCAGCGACGTCGCCGTCGTCGCACCCGCTTCGGCGAGCGACGTCTCGGTGACTCCCAACGTCTTCATGAACGTAGCGGCGAGCATCCCGCTCGGGCTTGCTTTGGCCGCGATCATCGTAGCAATCATCGAGTTGCTCCAGCAGCGGATGCGCAACGACGCGGACGTGCTGCGCGCCGTCGGCTTGCCGGTGATCGCCCACATTCCGAACATCGATACGAAGAACCCGCGGGCACTACCGTGGGTCCGGTCGATGTCGGTCGAGGCGTTCCTCCATCTGTGCACGTCGCTGCGCATGCGGGCCGGCACCGGCGCGCAGACGATTGCGATCACGAGCCCCAGCCGCGGCGACGGGAAATCCTCGATTGCCTACAACCTGGCCGCCGCCATGGCCAACATTCGGCCGCCGGTTCTGATCGTGGACGCGGATCTGCGCTATCCCACGATCCACTTCCACGCAAACTGCGAAAACGAGCGCGGCTTGGCCGACGTCCTCGAAGGAAAGATCGGGCTCGACGAGGCTCTCGTCAAACTCGGTCCGGGTTTCGACGCGCTCACCGCCGGCACTCCGCCGCAGCATCCCGTGAGCCTGTTGGACTCGCGCGCCTTCGACGAACTGCTCGATTCGATTCGCACGCGTTACAACACGGTCATCGTGGACACGACGGCGTTCGTTCCGGTAGCCGACGCGACGATCGTGGCGGCGCGCGCCGACGCGACGGCGGTCGTGCTCTCCTCCACGAGCAGCAACGAGAAGCTCGCAACCGAGTTCGTCGCGCGCTTCCGCTCGCTGGGCATCGACAACATCGTCGGAGTCGTCCTCAATCGCACGACGCCGGCGCTGGTGGACTATTCGGACTACTTTGCGGCTTCCGGCCGCGGTTTGCCGCCGGCGACGGCGTCAGGGGGCAATGCGTGAGCGACAACTCGAACGAGCGCGCCGTCAAACGACCGCGCGTTACCGTGGTCGTCCCGATGTACAACGAAGCGCCACTCCTGGAGGCGAATCTCGCCGTGCTGGACGCGGAGCTAGCCGCAACCGACCGCTATGCGTTCGACTACGTACTCGTGGACGACGGATCGTCCGATGCGACGTACGAGATCGCAAAGCGGTTTGCGAGCGGCCGTAACGACGTCGAAGTCGTGCGCCACGACCGAAATCGAGGTCTGGGGGCGGGGCTGCGCAGCGCTCGCGCGTACGTGTGCGGCGACTACGTGCTGACCATCGACGCCGACCTGAGTTACGCTCCGAGCCTCTTCGCGCGCCTGGTCGACGCGGCCATCGCCGAAAACGCCGACGTCGCCCTGGCCTCGCCCTATATGAAGGGCGGCAAAGTCCGCAACGTTCCGTTCGTCCGCGCGGTGCTCAGCCGCGAGGCGAACCGGTTCCTGTCGATGGCCGCCAACGGTAAGATCGCCACCTCGACGTGCGTCGTGCGCGCTTACCGGGCGAGCACCTATCTCGCGCTGCGCTCGGTCGCGACCGGGATGGACGTCAACGCGGCGCTGCTTTTCGAGGCCGTCCGGACTGGGGCGCGCGTCGTGGAGCTTCCCGCCGTTTTGGATTGGGGCGACGCGCGGCCGGCGCCGCGCGGTTCGATCCGTTCGATCTGCAAGCTCACGTGGAATACGATGCGTTGCGGATTCGGACACCGGCCCTCGCTGCTGTTGGCGATCCCGGGCTTGGTACCCGGACTGTTGCCGCTGGTCGTGGCCGTTCTCTATCTCCTCCACTTCAAGGCGTCGGCAATCGCATTTTGGAGTCTCGTGACCGTCGTCATCCAGTATTCCAGTCTGGCGCTGTTCGCCGGACAGACCGTTTCGTTCATTCACCGACGCCGCACTCTCGGTCGCCTAGCGCCGCAGCGTCTCGTCATTACAAAGGAGTAACATCATTCAGAACACCGTGGAACTTCGGCGTTTGCCGAGCGATCAGGATGCCAGCGGGCGGAGCCTCGGCACCGAGGAAATTCTGCTGGCGACGCAGGCGATTCGCAGCGGCACGCTGACCAGCACGAAGGGCGATTTCGTCAAAGGCTTTGAAAAGCGATTCGCGGAGATGCTCGGCGTAAAGCACGCCATTGCGTGCTCGTCCGGAACCGCCGCCATTCACTGTGCGGTAGCCGCCATCGACCCCGAACCCGGCGACGAGATCGTCACGACCTCGATCACCGACATGGGCGCGCTCGCGCCGATTCTCTTCCAAGGCGCGATTCCGGTGTTTGCCGACGTCGATCCGCACACGTACAACGTCACCGCAGAGTCGATCGAGCGGGTTCTCAGCCCGCGCACCCGGGCGATCGTGGTGACCCACCTGTTCGGCAACCCGGCCGATATGGAGGCGATTGGAAAGCTCGCCGAGGCCCGCGGCATTCCCGTCATCGAGGACTGCGCGCAGTCGTTCTTGGCGCGCTTCGACGGTCGCAAGGCCGGTACGTTCGGTTCGATCGGAGCGTTTAGCTTACAACAGGGCAAACACATCACGACGGGCGAGGGCGGCATCGTCGTCACCGACGACGACCGGCTCGCGCGCCGCGTCTACCTGTTCGTCAACAAGGGCTGGGGATACGGCGATCCGAGTCCCGACCACTATTTCCTGGCGCCGAACTATCGGATGTCGGAGCTTTGCGGAGCGGTCGCCCTGGCGCAGCTCGAAAAGCTCGAAGCGGCCGTCGTCCGCCGCCGGATGCTGGCGGCCAAACTCGACGCGCGTCTACGCGACTTGGCCGGCGTCGAGGTGCCGCAGGTCGATCCGCGCGCCGAACACGTTTACTGGAAATACTGCATCCGCGTCGACGAGCAGATCGTACCGGGCGGCGTGACCGCCGTGGCCGCCGCGTTGCGCGAGCGCGAGATCTTCACCGCGCCGCGGTACATCCAAAAGCCGGCCTTCGCTTGCGCCGTCTTCCGCGAGAAGCGGACGTTCGGCTCCAGCTCGTGGCCGTTTACGCTGGCCCGCAAAGAGGCGATCGACTACGATCCGCAGCGCTTTCCGGGAACGTACGAAGCCCTCGAGCGCGTGCTCGTGGTGCCCTGGAACGATCGCTTTACCGACGAGGACGTCGAGTACGTCGCCAACGCAATCCGCGACGCCGTAGGCTCGCTGCAAAGAGAGGTAGCTCGTGTTTGATCGACGCGTTCGATTGGGGATCGTGGGAACCGGCGCGATCTCGCATGCGTATGCCGAGGCCGTCAAAGGCCTCGACGGCGTGCAACTCCTGGCGGCTTGCGATACCGACGCCGCCGCGGCGGCGCGGTTCGAAACCGTCGCGGGATGTTCGACCTACTCCACCCTGCGCTGCATGCTCGCGGCCCAGCGTTTGGACGCGGTCGTGATCTGCACGCCGCCGGCGACTCACGAAGCGATGGCGATCGAAGCCCTCGAGTGCGGCACCCACGTGCTGTGCGAGAAGCCGCTCGCGATCGACGTCGAGAGCGCGGACCGGATGGCGATCCACGCGATTCGTAACGGAATGCTGCTGACGATGGCCTCGAAGTTCCGCTTCGTCGACGACGTGCGAGCGGCCCGCGACTTGGCGGCGGGCGGCATCGTCGGCGAGGTGGTCCTCATCGAAAACGCCTTTACCTCATCGGTGAACATGGCTCGGCGCTGGAACAGCGACCCCGCCATCAGCGGCGGCGGCGTGCTGATCGACAACGGAACGCACGCGGTCGATATCCTGCGTTTCTTCCTCGGCCAATTGCGCGACGTCAAAGTCTTCGAAGGTAAACGACTCCAGTCGCCGCGCGTCGAGGACACCGTCCGCCTCTTCGTACGAAACGAAGGCGGAATCATCGGTACGTCCGATCTCTCCTGGAGCATCAACAAAGAACTCGACACGTTCCTGCGCATATACGGAACCGAAGGGACGATCCTGGTCGGCTGGAAAGAGTCGAAGTACCGCCTGCGGTCCTCTTCCGAGTGGACCGTATTCGGCCGAGGCTACGACAAGGTCGACGCGTTTCGCAAGCAGCTGACCAACTTCACCGACGCGATCAAGGGGGAGGCGGACTTGGCCGTCACGATGGCCGATGCCGTCGCGTCGATCGAAGTGATCGTCGCCGCCTACGAGGCGCTGCGTACGAGCCGCTGGAAAAACGTTTCCAGTCTGGTGGAAGCGTCGCTTAGGACCGCGCCCACGCGGATGTTGGAGGCCGTCTAGTGCATCGCATTCATCCGACGGCGCTGGTCGAAGAAAACGTAACGATCGGCGACCTCACGAGCATTTGGGACAACGTGCACGTTCGCCGCGGGGCGACGATCGGGCAAGAGTGCATCGTCGGCGAAAAGAGCTACATCGCGTACGACGTCGAGATCGGAAACCGGGTAAAGATCAACGCTTTCGTGTATATCTGCGCCGGCGTCTGCATCGAAGACGGCGTCGCGATCAGCGCCGGCACCGTCTTTACCAACGACCGCTTCCCGCGGGCGACGACCGACGACCTCGCGATGCTAAGGACCTCCGATCCCGACGAGCATACGCTTTCGACGCGCGTTCGGTCCGGAGCGACGATCGGCGCCAATGCGACGATCGGCCCGGGCATTACGATCGGCCGCTGGGCGATGGTGGGCATGGGTTCGGTCGTCACCCGTTCGGTACCCGACCACCACCTCGTCGTGGGCAGTCCGGCCCGGTCCGTCGGCGCGGTTTGCCGCTGCGGATTCGTCCTCGTGCGCTTTAGCGTCGTCGATCCGGGTGTTTCCACCCAAGTCACCTGCAGCGCGTGCGGTCACGTCTACTCGATACTAGAGGGGCGCGTCGCGCAGCTCGTCGAGGTCGTCGCCTAATGGTTACGGGGCGCTAACGTGCGCTGGTGCGTAGTCGGCGGCGGGATGCTGGGGCTCGACGTCGCGCGCCGGCTCGCCGGAGACGGCGAGTCGGTTTGCGTGTGGGAGTCGTCCGAGCGAATCGGCGGTCTGGCCGCTCCGTGGCGGGTCGGCGACGTCGTCTGGGATCGGTTCTATCACGTGATCGCCGGGGCGGACTCGGAACTCCTCGATCTGCTTGCGGCCATCGGTTTGGAGAGCGAGATCCAGTGGGTCAAGGCGCAAACGGGCTTTTATACCGACGGCCGCCTGCATCGGTTTTCGAGCATGCTCGATTTCGCCGCTTTCCCGGCGCTCAATCCGGTCGAGAAGCTTCGCCTCGGATTGACCATCCTGCGCGCGTCGCGGATCGAGGATTGGCGGCCGCTCGAAGATATTACCGCCGTCGACTGGCTCACGAGCCTGTCGGGGGCGAGCGTCGTCCGGCGAATCTGGCTGCCGTTGCTGCGTGCCAAGCTCGGCGACAACGCCGAGCGCGTCAGCGCGGCTTTCATCTGGACGATCATCAAGCGAATGTACGGCGCGCGCCAAAACTCCGGTAAGCGGGAGTGCTTCGGCTTCGTCTCGGGCGGATACGCGCGCATTTTGGAGAGGCTCGCCGGCTACTTGACCGGTCTGGGCATCGACGTGCGCGCCGGAGCGCCGGTCGCGCGGATCGAGCGCGCGCCCGACGGCCAAATCCGCGTCTATCGAGACGAAGGGTCGTGGGAGTCTTTCGACGCCGTCGCGATCACCGTCCCGGCCCCCCACGCCGCCGCGATGTGTCCGCAGTTTTCGCAGCCGGAGCGCCGGCGGCTGCTGGACATCGAATATCAAGGCGTGATCTGCGCCTCGCTGCTGCTGCGCCGGCCGTTAAGTCCCTACTATATTACGAACATTACCGATCCCGCCCCGTTTACCGCGGTAATCGAAATGGACGCACTCACCGGCCCGGAGCCGTTCGGCGGAAACGCGCTGGTGTATTTGCCGAAGTACGTCGTCTCCTCGGACCCGACGTTCGACTACGACGACGACCGAATCCGCCAGACGTTCGTCGACGCGCTCTTGAAGATGTATCCGGAAATGGACGCGGGTGACGTCGTCGCCGCGCGAATCGCCAAGGCGCGGTTCGTCCTGCCGCTGTCGACGCTGCAGTACTCGCAGCGAGTTCCGCCTTTCGCGACGTCGATCCCGAACGTCTACGTGGCGAACTCGACGCAGATCGTGAACGGAACGTTAAACGTGAATCAAACCCTGAGCCTGGCGAAGGAGGCCGTGCGCGCGATCGACGCGAGCTTGCCGGCCTCGCGCGAGTCGCGTCCCGTGGAGGTTTGTGCGTGAAGGCTTCGCTTTCGCTAGACTTAGACAACAAGTGGTCGTACATGATGGTGCACGGCGATCCCGCCTGGCAGTCGCTGCCGTCGTACATCGACGTCGTGGTGCCGCGGTTTCTGGAACTGCTCGACCAGCACGGACTGAAGATCACCGTGTTCCTGGTTGGTAAGGATGCCGCCATGCCCGAGCACCGCGACGCGCTGCGCTCGATCGTCGCGGCCGGGCACGAGATCGGAAACCATTCGCACTCGCACTTACCGTGGATGCATCGAGGAACGGCGTCCGAGGTAGAACTCGAGATCGTCCAAGCGGAGGAGGCGATCGAGAGCGCAACGGGCGTTCGCCCGCAGGGTTTCCGCGGACCGGGCTACACGCGGTCGGAGAGCATCCTCGACATCCTCGCTCGCCGCGGCTACCGTTACGACGCGTCGGTCCTTTCGACGTGGATCGGCCCGTTAGCGCGGGCGTACTACTTGCGTTCGACCAAGCTCGCGCCCGAAGATAGCGAACGGCGCAGCGAGCTGTTCGGATCCTTCGGCGACGGATTCGGCCCCAACCGCCGGCACGTCGCGTCGACCCGATCGGGGGAGATCGCGGTGGTGCCGGTGACCACGATGCCTTTACTGCGCGTTCCGATCCATCTGAGTTACGTCATGCATTTGCGGACGATGTCTCGCTCGCTCGCGCGCGCCTACGTGCGTTCGGCCCTGCAGGCTTGTAAGCTGTCGGGAACGCAGCCGTCGCTGCTGCTCCATCCGCTCGATTTCATCGGCGCGCAGGAGTGTCCCGAACTGGCGTTTTTTCCGGGCATGCAACTTCCCGCGAGCGAACGCGTCGAGATGGCGGACTACTTTCTCAAAGCGTACCGGTCGACGTTCGAGGTCGTTCCGATGAGCGAACACGCGTGGCCGGCCCGCAACGATCGTGCCGCCGCGCCGAAGGAAGTCGTACCCGGCTCGCTTGGGTAGCCGCTCCACAGGGAGATCCTTCGGTTCGGTTCGATGGTCTTTTCGGCCCTAAATTGCGACCTATGGCGCACTTTTCGCATCCGGCCGCGTTATTCGTAGGTGAGGCGAAACGCGGTTGGAAGGATACGGCCAGAGCCATATCCAACGGTCGCATTTCGAAGTCAGCGGTCGGCCTCACAGCCGGCGCCTCGCGTGCATTCCCGAGCCCGGTCAAACGGCTCGCGCACGAGGGTCGCCGCTAGATGCCGGTGCGGGTGTCTTTTCTAAGGGGTGGCTTCATTGGAGGGACACCGTGGTTACTGACGTCAAAACGTTTCGCGTCATCCTCGTCGAGAGCCAGCTCTTATTCGCGCGCGCGTTGAGCCAAGTGCTATCGAGCGATCCGGCGATTTGCATTGCCGGGGTCCTGCGGTCGGTGAACGATCTTCCGATCGCGGCGCCGCAGAACGTGGACCTCGTGCTGGTCGATATCGACGAATACTCTACGGACGTCGCTTCGACGTTCGCGACGTGCCGTCAGCGGATCGCCGGCGGTCATCTGTGCGCGCTCTCGTCGTTCGTACGGCCCGAGCTGATGCAGCGCTGCTTGGCGGCCGGCGCCGACGGCTTCATCATCAAAGACACCTCGGTAAGCGAGTTGATCTCGGCGATCAAACTACTCGCCGGCGGCACGCCCTACGTGGACGCCCGCGTCGCGGGCGGCGTACTGAGGCGGCGCGCGACCAACAAGGAAATCCCTCTGAACGAACTCTCGAGCCGCGAGACCGAAATCGTCCGATTGATCGCCCAGGGCCTCTCGAACCGAGACATCGGAGCGCATCTGCTGCTATCGGAGAAGACCGTCAAGAACCACATCAGCCGAATCTTCGAAAAACTTCAGATTCCCGCGCGCACCGGCGTTGCGGTCTACGCCATCCGCACCGGGCTCGCCTAGTTCGCTAGTTTCTGCGCAACAGCCGGACGCTGGCGTGATAGAAGTCGCGCCGCTCTACCGTTGCGTAATGCGCGTCGAAATACGCGTTCACGAGGCCGCAGCCGTAGCGGACGTTGAGGGAGTGACAGGCGCCGGCCGTCACTAGCCAAAGTTCGCGCGGATTGCCCAGGCGCACGATCGCCGCGTTAACCTCACTCGAACGGTGAATCACGAAACGAGCCACGTCGTAGGAGCGAAAGTCCACGGGATGCGGAATCGCCACGATTCGGCCGGGTCCGCGATAGTAGTAGGCGAGCGGGACGGCGTTCTCGGCTTGAAATACGACGATCGGTTGGGAAGCCGACGCGTTCGCGTCGAGAAACGCGCCGACGCGGCGCCAGTCGCCGATTTTGGCTCCGGAACGGTACGTGTGGACCAACACGACTGCCGAGACGCAAAGCAGCAGGGTTGCCAGCGCGATCGCTCCGCGCCGCCGAGCCGCGCCGTCCCACCAGCCGAGCAGTGAGAACGTGGCCAGGATCAACGGAATAAACAGAAACGCCCCGTAGCGGTAGTCGAGGTGCGTCTTCAAAACGTAGACCGCGGTCGCGTAGACGACCGCGCTGGCCGCTAACAGTGCGATCGCCAGGCGCGGTCCGCGGCCCGCAAAATGTTTGCGCCCCAGCACCAATCCGACGATGAGTGCGGCGGCAATCGCGGCGGCGAAAACCGCGCGGTGCGGCAGCTCTCCGATTTGGAAGAGCTGAAAGAAAAGAATCTTGGCGAGCTGTTCGAGCGCCTGCCCGAGACTCGCCGGCCCGAGATACGCGGTTCGGAAGGCCGAAAGCTGGGCGGGCAAAATCACGAGCTCCGGAACGAAGAGCACCAACATCGCCACGCCCGCCAGGACGTAGCGCGCGAGCGGCTTCCAGGATCGCTTCGCCGCTAGGACGATCCCGAATCCGGCAATCAGAAAGAGGATGAAATATTGCGTGTAAGCCGCAGCGGCGCCGATCGCGACGAACGCGAGAAGAGCGTAGCGCCTGGATGCCGGCGCGAAAAAGGCGTCGTAGCCGGCCAGCATCGCGAGCGCCCCGAGCGCGATCGCCATCGCGTACGAGCGGATTTCGACCGCCGCCCAAACGGTCAGCGGGTTGAAGGCCACGGTCAGCGTGACGGCCGCCGCGGGAATGCCGGGCGCATAACGGCGGATTAAAGCGGGAACGAGCCCGATGGTCGTCGCGATGCAACCGATCGAAAGGATCCGGGCCCAAAAGTATCCCGTTGAAACGTGGCGCCAGAACCACAGCACGACGAAATACAGCGGCGCGTTCTGCTCGAAGAAGATCGCCTGATGCACCGTATGAGCGAGCGATCCGGTCGTCGTCAGCAGCGAGTAGGCCTCGTCTTGCCAGACGTTGAGAATCCACGCCAGCGGAACGACGAGCGCGAGATTGGCCAGCACGATCCAGGGGGTCGCGCGGCCGGCGAACTGCCGAATCATCGGGCGCTGAGCAGCCGGGCGGCCAGCACGACGAAGTGCGCCGCCGGTACGAGCAGCGCTTGCGCAACCAGAATCCCGACGACCGTCGTGAGCGACAGCCAGACCATCAGCCGGCGGACGTCGTCGATGGATCGTTCGCCTTTGACCGCCAAGTCGGTCACGTGCGCCGACGCCGGGTCGACGACGAAGGTAAACGATACCATTGCAATGGCGTTGATGAGGCCGGTGGATAGCAGCGCGGTGCGCGCCGAAGTCGGGTCGAGTACGCTGGCATAGGTGGCGCCCACCATTCCGATCGCGTAAACCGACGTCGTCAACACGTTAAAGGCGAGGAGCTGCGGCGCGACGTTCTTGAGATTGAGGCCGGCGAACAGGCGGACGTCGGCCCGGAGCGTCGCCAGCACGCTTAGAGCGACCCGCGGAACCAGCATTCTCAGCGCCACGCGCGGAAGCGATCCGCTTCGCTCGAAGGATCGAATGCCGCGCGAAAACCAACCGGCGAACGCCGGCAAAAGCAGGGTTCCGATCGCCGCGCCGATGGCGCCGGCAAGCACGATGGCTCTGAGTTGCCAGAGGAAGGTCGCGGCAGCGTGCGTTCCCGCCCCCGCGGCGGCGCGATCCGACAGCGCTCCGAGCATCGGCGTATAAACGAAAGCCGCGAGCCGGCTCACCATCGTGATCAAATTGTAGAACGACATGGACGTCGCTACTCGGCCCGATGCGGCGCCCGCCAGCCGGGCTGCGTAGGCGCCGATCAGGATGCAGTTGACGAAGCAATTTAGGACGACGGCTAGGCCGAACTGCCACGACAAAAACGCGGCCGAATGAAAGGACACGCGTGCGGACTTAGCGGCCTCTGCCGGTCACGAGGCAGACCGGCCGGCTGCGAGCGGTTCGGGCGGCGCGAGCGTTCGCGCGCGCCCCGCGAGGGCGAGCGAGCAGAAAACCAGCAGCAGCGCGCCGCCCCACGTCGGCACCATGCGAATGAGACTGCGCGGCGAGGCACTGGTGAGAATCGGATTGTTGCCCAGATAGATCGACCAAGCGAGCGGCGCCTGATCGTCGTCGCGAAGCGCGGTTGCCGCCGATGGAATCGCCGCGATCGTTCCGCGCTTAACGGCCGGCAAGCGGCCGATCGCGATCACGAGCGCGACGGCGATGATCGCCGCTCCCGCGCACGCCGCAATCCGCCACGGCCGTTTCGGCAGAGCGATCCACCCGATTGCGAAGACCGAGGTTGCCGACAAGACGAGCATCAACCGGCTGGAGGCTTCGACCCATGGGACGGCCAGCAGTACCGTGGCCGCGGCCAAACCGAAACTCGGTCGCGGAGCGCGGGCCAGGAGGACCAGCGCCAACGGAAGCGCGCTGTAAAACTGGATGTCGTGCAAGTAGGTTCCGCCGACGAGGATGAACGCCGGCGGCACGAGCGCCAAGTACTCCGGGGCCGCACCCTTAAGGGAAAGCCGGCGCGCGACCAAGATGCCGAGCACGGCCATCACGGCGTAGGAAATGAATCCAAGCCGCAGCGCCAGCGGAACGCTCGCACCGGCTACGACGGCCACGTGCGTCAAGCTGAACTGATCGGCGGCCGAGACTTCCGACAGCGCTTGGGCCGGCAGCGTTCGGACGAAATATTCCACGGCGGCGTGCGGTCCGCCGATCGCCGCATCTAACGCGATCAGCGCGCAGCCGACGACGAGCAGCGGCAGCCGGGTTCGGGGAGCGAAAAGGGCGAGCGCCAGCCACAAGGGCGCGGCCAAGTGCGGTTCCAGCGCCAAGCCGCCGGCGGCGACGGCGGCTACCCACGGGCGATTGCGCTGCAGCATTAAAGCCGCCAGCACGATGCAGGCGGTGGTAATCGGCGGCGGCTCGCCGTACGAAAGGTTGAGAAACCACGTCGCCAGCAGGGCGAGCAGGACGGCAACGGCCGGGAGCGGCGCGAGGCGTGCCAGCATCGTCGCCGTAACGGCCAGGGCGGCGATCAACACGACGAAGTAGACGTCGCGGGCAAGGTCCGGCGGCGCCAGTGCCGCCACCACGAACGGACCGATCGCGTAACCTGGCAGCGGCGCCGGTTCGACGGCGTAGGCCGGCAGCGCCCCCGGGGCTACGATGCGCTCGCACGTTCGCAGCGGTTCGACGACATACGGATCCCGGCCGTCCAAAACGGCCTGGCCGGCGCAGTAGAACGCCTTAAATGAGGATGGCGGCAGTTTGTGCGTTGCGCGCAGCGCAAAGACCAACAGAAATAAGGCAACGACGCACGCAACAAACGCGAATCGGTTTTTCGAATCCACGTACTTCGAGTATTGCGCCCGGGCTTGCGCAACACCTAGATGCCTTCGTCGCGGACCGCGGACCGAAAGTCCTCTTTGACGCTCCGGACGCGACGCGGGGGCCGGAGTTTCCTCCCTCGAACGTTTGCGGTTCGGCACCATCGTGCCAACTGACGGAGGTTTTTTACCAGCATGCACTGGGTCATCCGGACGGCAGCCGCGTCCGTCGCATCGGCGCTAGCCGCTTGCGGAGGCGTCGGCACCGGACCCTCGGGAGTACCGGCCGTACGGTCTGCCGTCGCTACCGCCGCGGACCGCGGCGCGCCGTTGCCGCGCAACGTCGTCCGGGCCTGTCCGCCTCCGGCGGATCCGGCGATCGCGCAATGTCTGGCGCTGATCCGAACCGACGCCGGCAGCCATACGAAGTTTGCCGGCTACGGTCCCAGCGATCTTCGGAGTGCTTACGTGCTGCCTTCCACCACCGGCGGCATCGGTCAAACCGTCGCCGTGGTCGATGCGTACGACGATCCGAAGGCCGAAAAGGATCTTGCGAAATACCGCGCCTTTTACGGGCTCTCGCCGTGCAGTACCGAGAACTCGTGCTTTCGTAAAGTCAACCAACTGGGCGGCCGCAAGAAATATCCCGCCGCCAGTTCCGATTGGGCGTTCGAAGAGGCGCTCGACATCGAAATGGTCTCGGCCCTCTGCCCGAACTGTTCGATTATTTTGGTTGAGGCCAACAACCCATCGCCCGAGAACCTCGCCAAAGCGGCCGACGAAGCCGTCAAGCTCGGCGCGAACGTTGTGAGCAACAGCTACATCGGTTATGGAATGCGAGGAATGATCGAAGCGCCGCACTACGATCATCCGGGCGTCATCATGACGGCGAGTTCGGGCGATCAAGGATTCGGGATTTCAGAGCCGGCGGGTTTTCCGACCGTCGTTTCGGTCGGGGGTACGAAACTGGTCACCGGCCACAATCCCAGGGGCTGGAAGGAGACCGTTTGGAGCCTTTCCGGCAGCGGATGCGAAGGCCGTCAGGTCAAGCCGTCGTGGCAACTCGACGCCGGCTGCACGGGGCGCACGATGAACGACGTCGCCGCGCTCGCCGACCCCGCAAAGGGGGTCGCGGTTTTCGATAGCTTTTATGGAAAGGGGTGGTCCGTCGGGGGCGGGACGAGCGTGGGGGCACCGCTGATCGCGGCGGCGTACGCCCTCGCCGGAAACGCGGCTACGACCAATGCCGCCGAATCGCTCTACGCGCCCGGAGCCGCACTGTGGGACGTCACCGAAGGTTCCGACGGGCAGTGTGCGCGCGCGTATCTATGTAACGCGGGGGTGGGATACGACGGTCCCACCGGCAACGGCACTCCGAATGGAGTGTCCGCCTTCTAAATTCGAGGTGTGCGAAGCGCGGGTAAACTAGCGGTTGAAGTCCGACGGTTTCAAATCGTCGAGGAACTTCTTGAAACGAGCCATCTCGTTGTCGTTTACCGGTTTCTTTTCGGCGGTCGCTTCCTCGAGGACGATTTTGTCGGACACGAAAATCGGGGCTTGGACGCGCAAGGCTAGTGCGATGCCGTCCGAGGGCCGGGCGTCGATCTCTTGGAGATCGCCGTCGCTTTTCACGACCAGCTTGGCAAAAAACGTCGAGTCTCGGATATCGTGGATGACGACTTGCTCCAGATTCGCGTCGAGAGTTTCGAGAATGCTGCGCATCAAGTCATGCGAGAGGGGCCGCGGTACCGGCGCGCCCTCGAGCGCCAGCGCGATTGCCGTCGCTTCGAAAGGGCCGATCAATATCGGCAGGTAGTGCGTCCCGTCCATATCCTTGAGAATGACCACCGGATCGTGGGTCAGCAGGTCGATGCCCAGTTTGTCGACCTTCATCTGGCGCATGAGCGACGTATCCGACGCGTCCGGCATCAGCGCCTCCAAGCGCGCCGCGGAGCGGAGCGGCCGGTAGGGCGAGGGGAGCGGGCGCCCGAACGGAGGGCGGTTCATCATGCCGTTCTCGTGCGGAATCGTCGGCTTACCGAACGTCGGCAAGTCGACCATTTTCAACGCGCTCACCCGCTCGGCGCAGGCGCTTGCGGCGAACTATCCGTTTGCGACCATCGACCCGAACGTCGGCGAAGTTGCGGTGCCCGACGATCGTCTGCGCGTGCTGGCCGAACTCGTGGACTCGCGCCGAATCGTGCCCGCCACCGTACGCTTCGTCGATATCGCCGGGCTGGTGCGCGGGGCGAGCGCGGGGCAGGGTCTTGGAAACGCGTTTCTAAGCCATATTCGCGAAACCGATGCGGTCGCAATGGTCGTGCGTTGCTTCGAGGACGAGAACGTCGTTCACGTCGAGGGAAGTCCCGATCCCGCACGCGACGTCGAGATCGTCGCGATCGAATTAGCGCTGGCCGATCTCGCAACCCTCGAAAAGCGGATCTCGAAGCTGGAACGGGACGTGCGCGCCAATCCCAAGCTGCGCCAGAGCGTCGAGGACGCGCGCCGCGTCGCCGCGGCGCTGGAAGCGGGGAAACCGGCCCGTACGTTCGCGCCGGGATCGCCGGAGCGCCGGGTTGCGAGCGAGGCATTTCTGCTCACGGCCAAGCCGCTGCTGTACGTCGCCAACGTCGACGAGACGCAGGTGGGCGCGGCCGATGCCGCGATCCACGCGGTTCGCGGGATCGCCGCCGCCGAGGAAAGCCGAGCGGTCGTGCTTTCCGGGAAGGTCGAGGCCGAACTCGCGGGTCTTTCCGAGGAAGAAGCCGCCGAATTTCGCGCCGAGATGGGTCTCGAGCGAGGCGGCCTCAACGAGCTAGCGGTTGCGGCGTACGACTTGCTCGGCCTGATGACGTTCTTGACCGCCGGCGAGAAGGAAGTGCGCGCGTGGACGATTCCGCGCGGCACGACGGCGCCCGAGGCGGCGGGCAGAATCCACGGCGACATCGAGCGCGGCTTCATTCGGGCGGAAATCGTTTCGTACGACGACTACGTCGCGTACCGCTCGATGGACGCCCTTCGGGCCGCGGGACTGGTTCGCAGCGAGGGCCGCGAGTACGTCATGCAAGAGGGCGACGTAGTGAACTTTCGGTTCAACGTATAGCGCGCCGGGCCGGCAATCGGGATTCGCGGAGGGGTAAGGCCGCTGGGGGCGCAAAATCCGTGCTTCGGAGGCAGAAACTCGTATGACGACCCCGGCGCGTGAAGTCTCGGTTTTCGGAGATGCGATCGCCTATTTCAAAGAAGCGGCCGATTTGCTGGAACTCGACTCCGGGATGCGCCGCATCCTCACGAGTCCCGCACGGCAAATCATCTTCGCGATCCCTTTTCAGCGCGACTCGGGAGAGTTCGAAGTCTACACGGGCTATCGCGTGCAGTTCAGCTTCGCACGGGGACCGGCCAAAGGCGGCATTCGCTATCATCCCGGCGTCACGCTCGACGAAGTGACCGCGCTCGCCTTCTGGATGACCTGGAAGTGCGCCGTCGTCGATCTCCCGTTCGGAGGCGGCAAAGGCGGCGTGACCTGCGATCCCAGCACGCTGTCGATGAACGAAATCGAGCGGATCACGCGGCGTTACGCCGCCGAATTGGTCGAGGTCGTCGGACCGGACAAAGACGTCCCCGCTCCCGACGTCAACACGACCCCTCAAATCATGGCGTGGTTCATGGATACGTACTCGATGCACGTGCGCCAAAATCAGCCGGGCGTCGTGACCGGCAAGCCGCTCGAAATCGGCGGATCGAAAGGTCGCGTCGAGGCGACCGGGCGGGGCGTTACGATCTGCGCGCTCGACGAGATGAGCGAGATGGGCCTGCGCCCCGAAGAGTCTAGCGTCGCCATCCAAGGCTTCGGGAACGTCGGCCGGTACGCTGCCAAGCTATTCGAAGAACGCGGCTGCAAGGTCGTGGGGATTTCCGACGTCACCGGCGCCTATTACAATCCCGAAGGCATCTACGTGATCGGCGCGATGGCGCACGCCGCCCAGTACGGAACGTTGGAAGGCTTTAAGGGCGGCGACAAAATTACCAACGCCGAGCTGCTCGCGAGCGAATGCGACGTCCTGGTTCCCGCCGCGCTCGAGAAGGTCTTCACCAGCGAGACCGCCGCGAAAGTGCGAGCCAAACTGATCGTCGAGGGCGCCAACGGCCCGACCACTCCCGAAGCCGACCGGATATTTAAGGAAAAGGGCATCGTCGTCATTCCCGACATCATGGCCAATGCCGGCGGCGTGACGGTTTCCTATTTCGAGTGGGTTCAAGACCGAATGGGCTTTTTCTGGAAGGAGTCCGAGGTCAACCAACGGCTCGAAGAGTTTTTGCTCGCGAACTTGCACGAGATTCGTGCGATCGCCAACTCGCGCGACGCGACGCTGCGAACGGCCGCCTATACGCTCGCGATCGACCGCGTCGTCAAAGCCTTGAAGATGCGCGGCCTGTACGCCTAGCGCGGCTCCGTAGGTAGTTCGGCACCCACCCAGGCCGCGTACCCGCCCTCGAGCGCGACCGCATCGTAGCCGCGTTCGCGCAGCGTGGCGGCGACGCGGCCGCACGAGTTACCGTTGCCGCAATAGACCACGACCGGCTGGTCCGAAGCGAAAGGCAACTCCCGCGCCGCTGCGAGCGCCTCGCCGTCGTGCCGGATCGATCCGGGGATTTGGCGGTCGTCGGGATTTTTGCGGATGTCGATCCGTAAGACGGCCGCAGGATCGAGCGCGCGCAGTTCGTCCGGCGTCATCGCGTTCGCGCTTGGCCGATGAACGGCGGCGCGTACGGGTCCGGAAAGCATTGCTCGGGGTTGGAACAGCGCGTGCCCGCATACGCCGCGTGAACGTCGATCTGCGGGATGTGCGCCGAGTATCCCTGATTGATCGCTTTGATGAAGTAGTACGCGAGCAAGGAATAGCCGGTATTGGACGGATGCAGCCCATCGAAGCTCATGAGTCCGCCTTCGAAGGCCAGCGTGCAGCACGGCGAACTCGGATCGCGATGGATCTTCGACACTTGACGAAAGTACGGATTGGATGGGTCGCCGCTCGCAACCCCCGAAAAGATCGTCCGGACGTCCACCAGGGGTACCTTGGTCTCGGCGATCGCGCTGCCGAGGCCCGCGTTGACGTTGTCGTTGAGCGTTTGGATTTTTGCGGCGAACTCGGGCGTGATGTAATACGTGCCTAGTCCGCTGCCGGGCTTGCCTTGATCCAGGTCGGGAAGCTTGCCGTGGGTTTGATAGAACTGCAGCGCCGCCAACGTGCCTTGCAGCGTCAAATACCCGCACGGACGCTGCGTCGTCGCCGGGCTGCATCCGTTGGGCGTATCCAAGTGGTAGGTTTTAGCCATCTCAATCGTAAGCTTCACCGAGGTTTGATAGAAACCGAGATAGCCGTTGATCACGCAGGCGGCGTAGGTTGCGATCGCGCACGCTTGATTGTGATTTTTGGGAATCGTGACGCGCATGAAGTAGGGCAGTTCGAGAATACTGGGGATGTTGGCCGCGACGACGCGCGCGCCGCTATGTTGAAGGGTCCGGATCGTTTGGCGCAAGTCGGCTTCCGCCTGACCGGAGGTCGTGTCGCCGCCGTGAAAGAGGCCGCCCGATCCCATGTATTTTAGAACGTCGTTGGCTCCGAGCCAAACCGTCGCCAACGTCGGCTTGAGTTGGACGGCCGCGCGGACCATGGTCAGACCTTCGCCCATAAAAGACCAGTTGCGCAAGACGGGCCAGTAGGTGCTGCTTTCGCCGTCCACTACCTGCGAAAGCAACCCCTGGATTCCGGGAAGCGGCTTGCAGCTCATCGACTGTGGTTGCGTGAGCGTGTTGGCCTCGTGCAGCGTAATCCCCGGGACTGCGACGTCGCGTACGACCGTCGACGCGGGATTCATGCGCACGCGCGCGCTTCCGTTGAGCGTGTAGCCGGCCGCGTTGAATCCGCCGTAATCGGTGCACGCGTCGCCCTGTTTTTCGAAATCGAACGGCGTCGTCAGCGTCGGAACGAGCTGATTGTTTATCCCGGGCGCGGCGATGAGGGGAAGCGCGCTAGCGCCCGGATCGTACATTTGCGCGATCGCCGCGGGAATCGGCAAGCCCGACGCTTGCTCGTAGAGATCGGCCCAAAAGCCGTTTTCCTGTCCGGGATGGATCTCGACGAGCGGATCGAGCGGATCCGTGAAACCCGTTTCGCCGAGAAAGCCGTCCGCCTGAAAGCCGGCCGTAAGGCTATCGCCGACTCCGACGATGCGGGCGAGCAGCGGCGAACCCGGGGACGTTCCGCCGCCGCCGGTCGCGGGCACCACCCCGGACCCGCCGCCGCTGCTGCAGGCGGCGACCGCCGCCAATGAAAGCGACGCCAGGATTTTTCGCAAGTAGTTCACGTTCGAATGCTCCATCGTCGGCTACAGCGGAAACCAGCCGGGCGATCCGATGCCGAGTTGCAGTTGGACTTGCGTGGCTTTGAGGCCGCCGATGGCCGGCGCGCACACCAGCGCGGTCAAACACTTGATCGATTGAATGCCCGGCGGTCCGAGGTTGGTCGGACCTCCGCTATTGAGGACCACTTGCACGAAACTGTATTTCGTGATCCGCTGCGAGACGCCGAGAAAATAAGCGATGAGGTGTTCGGGGTAAGGATCGGTCGGGACGTAGTCGCGGGCGCTCTGCGGCTCGAAAAACAGCTTCGTGTCTCGAAACGGCGTGTACTCGAGATAGAGAACCTGCGGCAGCTGCATCGAGTTTCCGGTGTTCACGCCGTTGGTATGGACCAGCCAGCTCGGCGCGACGGTGAACGTGCCGAACATCTTCGGCGTCTTGAGAAATGGCAGGGTGATCGCCACGGCATTGTATTGCGCGCTGCGGGTCGCGAGGTTCGTGAAGAACGGGCCGTCCGGAGGATTAAAAGTAAACGGCACCACGTCGTTGTTGTTGGGCGATTCGCCGATCGTGCCGCTGCGCGCAACGTACGTCGGCGATACCACGATCGGCAAAACGTGGCCGCCGGGCATGCCGCCGATCAAAAACAGCTTTTGCAGCATGAAGACGCCGAAGATGTCTTTGGTTCGGACGTTGAGGTTCTCGCCGGCGCCCGCCCCGCAGGCGTTTCCGCCGCTCAGATCGGCGCAGCCGACCGGATTCTTAAAACCCGCGAGATAGACCGGGACTTGACCGGTGTTGAATCCGTAGGGCCAGTGCTGGATTTGATACATGCTCGCGACGACGCGCGTCGTCGGATCGAACGCATACGTCAGCGCGAGATCGACGCCGCCCATCAGCCAGCCCTTGCCGTACGATCCGATGTCGCCGTAAGGATACGCGGTGGAGATGTCCGCGCTGTACCCAAAGCCGGTTGGAAAGCCAATCTTTCGTCCGACCGGTTGCTGGTTTACCGGCGGCACTTGCGCGACGGTTCCGTTGGGCAATAAGCTCGCCGATGGGGTCGCGGAAGCAGCCGCTTGGCGCCGGGCCGCGTCGCGCTTACGCTGTTCTTCGTCCAACGCGCTCTTGATGGCGCTATTTGCGCCCGGAACGATCGTTTGTTCGTACACGTCTTCGATGCCGTCGGCCCGTGCCGGCACTGCGGCGAAGAAGGCCGAAGCCAGCACGATCGAGGCGGTCACGGCAGCGACAGCGCGAAAGCGCGCTTTGACGAGCATGCGATAACTCCCGGACGGAAGGGGGGTGAAGGCCGGCGGCTCGAGCGTTCGAGTGCCGTTGCGCCGGGACGTTGTTCCAAGAAACTTTAAAACCCTGGCGGCTCGGCGCAAAAAACCGCGCGCTTGGGCGAATACTAAACCTTAGTCACCAGGGCCCCGTCCGGCTCGCCGGCAATCATTCCGCGCCGGGGCGCCCTTCCGTTGCGCTCCGGACCGCGTCCGCGCAACTCCAGCGACTTGATGATCACGTAGAGCACGGGCGTGATCGCGAGGTTCAGGAACGTCGAGACGAGCATGCCGCCGAACACGACGGTGCCCAGCGAATGCCGGGCCGCATCGCCGGCGCCCGACGCGAACACCAATGGCGTGACCGCCACGACGAACGCGATCGAGGTCATCAGGATTGGCCGGAGCCGCGTCTGCGCGGCGCGCAGAGCCGCCTGAACGACCGACGCCCCTTCTCGCAGTTGCTGGTTGGCAAACTCGACGATCAAAATGGCGCTTTTGCTCGCCAAACCGATGAGCATCACGTAACCGACTTGCGCGTAGGCGTCCTGCGCGAGGCTCGGATCGAACAAGAAGGGCACCGGGAAGTGCCGGAAATTCATGAAACCCAGCGCGCCGAATAAGGCCGCCGGGACGGCCAGCAGCACGATCAGCGGATCGATGAAGCTCTCGTACTGAGCCGACAGCACCAAGAACACGAAGACGATGCCGAGCGCGAAGATGATCACGGCGAGCGGACCCGCGGCGATCTGGTCGAGTTGAAGCCCCGTCCATTCGTAGGCCACGCCGTTGGGGAGCACGCGCTGCGCGATCTGCTCCATCGCGGCGATCGCCTCGCCCGAGCTGTGCCCCGGGGCGGCGCTGCCTTGCAACTCGATGTTCCGGTAAAGGTTGTAGTGCGAAATGATCGGCGGACCCAACTGCATCTTCACGTTCATCAGCGCGCTCAGCGGGGTCATCACGACGCCGGTCGCGGTCGTCTGCGTCGTTCCCGATCCCGGCGGCGGCGTCGCGAACGGATTGGTTCCGGTCGGGATGTTGGTCGCCGCCGATCCGGAGTGAACGTAGATCTGCTGGAGCGAGGTGATGTCGTTACGGAAGGGTGCGTCGGCCTGCACGTCGACCTGCCAGGAGCGGTTCAGGTATGTAAAGTTATTGACGTAAAGCGAGCCCAACTGCACCTCCATCGTCTGGAAGATGTCGCTGAGCGAAATTCCGATCGCCTTGGCTTTATTGCGGTCGACGTTGGCCTCGACTTGGGGCGAATTGACCCGGAACTGAGTGAAGACGCCGGTCAGACGGGGATCTTTTGCGGCGGCGCCCATCATCGCATAGGTGAGGCCCATCAGCTTATCCAGACCGATGTTGCCGCGATCTTCGAGTTCGAACTGGAATCCGCCGATGGTTCCGACGCCGTTGATCGCCGGCGGATTGAATCCGAAAATCTGCGCCTTGGGAATCTGCATGTAGAAAATGCCGTTGAGGCGCTGCAGCACGGCCGCCACGTTATGTCCGCAGGGCTGCAGCAGTAGCTGGCTGACGAACGAGCACTTGCGATCGCCCCACGGTTTGAGCAGCGCGAACATGATGCCGCGATTGGGCGCGGCGCCGCTGAAGCTGAAGCCGCCGACGTCGAAGAGATGCTCGACTTCGGGCTGCTGCAGAATGATCGCTTCGGCCTTCTTCGCGATCACCTGTTCGGCTTCGAGCGACGTCCCTTCCGGCGCTTGCAGCAGGACGATGAAGTAGCCTTGATCTTCGTCGGGGATGAACGATTGCGGCGTGGCCACGAACAGATAGCCGGTCAGCAGGAGCGCGATGCCGAAAACGCCCGCGACGATCCAGCGATACCGAAAGCCCTTGGGCAACTGCCGCGAGTACCAATCGCGAAAGCGCTTGAGACCGTGGTTGAACCAGCGAAAGAAGAAGAAGCGCGCCTCGGACTCTTCCCCGAGCAGCCGCGCAGAAAGCACGGGCGCGAGGGTGAGCGCCTGAAACAGCGAGATCGTAATTGCGGCGGCGATCGTCAGAGCGAACTGTTTGTACAGCTGACCGGTCGCCCCCGGGAAGAATCCGACTGGAATGAAGACCGCCAGCAGGACGAGCGAAGAGGCGACCACGGCGCTCTGGATTTCGGCCATCGCCTCGGCCGCACTCTCCAACGGAGTCTTTTTGCCGCGGTTGAGTTCGATGTGGCGCGCGATGTTTTCGATCACGACGATCGCATCGTCGACCACCAGCCCGGTCGCCAGCGTGATCCCGAATAGGGTGATCGTATTGATCGAAAATCCGAAGATCTTCATGACGAAGAACGTCCCCACCAGCGAAACCGGAATGGTCGCGGCGGGGATCAGGGTCGATTTTGGATTCTGCAGGAAGACGTAGATGACCAGCACGACCAGCACGATCGAGAGCAGCAGCGTGATCAAGACTTCCTTGATCGACTCCCGCACGAACGTGGTCGTATTGAACGCGACCGTGTAGTGAACTCCGGCCGGGAACGCCTGGGCGAGCTTGTCCATTTGGGCGGTGACCGCTTTGGATACGTCCAGCGCGTTGGCGGTGGAATACTGTTGGACGCCCAGCCCGACCACGCGCGATTGTCCGTCGAAGCGCAGCGCGCTCGAGTAGTCCTGCGCCCCGAGTTCGACGCGGCCGACGTCGCCGAGGCGCGTGTAGCCGCCGTTGGCATTTGCGCGCAGGATGATGTTGGAGAACTCGGCCGGGCTCGAAAGCTGGGTGACCGCATTGACGGTATACGTGTGAGCCTGGTCTTTGGGCTGCGGCGGCGAGCCGATACTGCCCACGCCGACTGCCACGTTCTGCTCCTGCAGCGCGCTGATTACGTCGCCGGCATCGAGGCCTTGCTGGGCGAGCAGACGCGGGTTGAGCCAGATCCGCATCGCGTACTGCCGCTGCCCGAAGATTCGAATCCCCGAGACGCCGGCCACGCGCGAAAGATTGTTGACCACGTTGAGCTGCGCGTAGTTGCTCAGCTCGAGCGTGTCGTACTTTTTGGTATCCGACGTCAGCGCGATGCCCATGACGAACGTTCCGGAGTTCTTCGAAACGGTTATGCCGAGCTGCTGGACGCTTGCCGGGAGCTGGCCGAGGGCGGTCTGCGCGGCATTTTGGACGTCGGCGGCCGCGATGTCGAGATTGGTTTCCAGGGTAAAGGTAAGGGTGATGTTCGAGACGCCCTGCG
Source organism: Candidatus Tumulicola sp. (assembly GCA_036490465.1). Taxonomy (GTDB): domain Bacteria; phylum Vulcanimicrobiota; class Vulcanimicrobiia; order Vulcanimicrobiales; family Vulcanimicrobiaceae; genus Tumulicola. The sequence goes on from DASXDV010000059.1 coordinate 38,803, forward strand.
CGCTGGTCGACGAGATGTAGCGCAAGCCCTGGACGGTGTTCACGGCCTGTTCGAGCGGGGTGGTAACCTGCGCCTCGACTGCCTGCGGACTGGCACCCACGTAGGTAGCGCTCACGGTCACGACCGGCGGTGCGATCTGGGGGTACTGCGCGATCGGCAAACCCGGTATCACCACGCCGCCCCCGATCAGGACGATCAGCGAGCAGACGATCGCGAGAACGGGCCGGCGGAGGAATGCCTTAGTCACGTTAGCCTAAAGACTACCGGAAGGCGGGTCAGGTTGCAGGCGCTTCAGCGCTCCGGGAAGGCCTGCTCGGCGTGATACGAACTGCGCGACAGCGGGCTCGACACGACCTGATGAAACCCTTTGCTGCGTGCCATTTCTCCCAGCCGCGCGAACGTTTCGGGGGCCACAAACTCGACGACCGGCAAATGCTTCTTACTGGGCTGCAGATACTGGCCCATGGTCACGATGTCGACGCCGGAAGCCCGCGCGTCGTCGAGCGCCCGATCGATTTCGTCCTCGCGCTCGCCCAATCCGAGCATCAGCGACGTCTTGGTGTAGCGCTCCGGGGCGCGCCGCTTGGCGTGATCTAAAACGGCCAAGGACTGCGCGTATTTGGCGCGCTTATCGCGAACCGCCGGCGTCAGCCGGGCGACGGTTTCGAGATTGTGCGCGAAGACGTCGGGGCGCGAGTCCATGACGATATCGAGAGCGGCCAGGTCGCCGCGATAGTCTCCGCTGAGAATCTCCACCCGCGCACCCGGCACGCGCGCGTGGATCTCGCGGACCGTATTGGCGAAGATCAGCGCGCCGCCGTCGGGGAGGTCGTCGCGGTCGACGGCCGTGAGGACGAGATACTTCCACCCAAGGTCGCGCACGGCGTCCGCGACGCGCACCGGCTCGAGCCAGTCGATTTGACCGCGCGGATTTCCGGTCTTCACGTTGCAGAAGCGGCACCCGCGCGTGCAGGTGTCGCCCAGAATCATGATCGTCGCCGTTCCCGCGCCCCAACATTCCGCCAAGTTCGGACACGCGGCCTCGCGACAGACGGTGTGGAGCTTCGCCGCGTCTACCTTGGCCTTGACGCGCTCGTAGTCGCCGCCCGCCGGCAGCGAAACGCGCAGCCAGTCCGGTTTGCGGACGTGCCGCGGCGGCGGCGACGTCAAGTCGATTCGAATGGCCAAGGCGCTAAATCCCCGGGCCTTCGGACGGCAACGCGAACGATATTCCGAACTCGTCCGCCAGCGCGCGCAGGAGCACGGGCTTGACGTCCTCGCAGTCGATGCGGCGGCCCGCGCATTGCGACAGCGAGGTGATCCCGCGATCGGGTAAACCGCACGGCACGATCAGCCGGTCGTACGTAAGGTCGGTCGAAACGTTGAAAGCGATCCCGTGAAGCGAGGTCATCTGACGGACCGCCAAGCCGACCGCGCAAATCTGGTTGCGTCCGACCCAAACCCCGGCGTGTTCGCGCCACCGTTCTGCTCCAACGCCGAACCGGGCGCACGTCCGAATTGCGGCCGCCTCGAGGGCGCGCACGAGCGGCGCCACTTCGCGAAACCGTTCCAAGCGCATAATCGGATAGACGACCAACTGCCCGGGGCCGTGATAGGTGACGTCGCCGCCGCGCTCGACGGCCACCAGGTCGATGCCGCGCGCCGCCAAAGCGGCGTCGGAAAACAGCACGTGCTCGCGCCTGGCCTGGCGCCCGAGCGTGATCGTCGGCGGATGTTCGGTCACGATCCAGGTACCGGCCGCGCGTCCGTCGCGAACGGCTTCATGGATTTGGTGCTGCAGCGTCCAAACTTCCCGGTACGGCCGCAGGCCGAGGTCGAATAACCGCGCCCGCCGCGTAGCCGGCATCACCGTTGCCATTGCCTTCTCTAATAACTCGCCGCGCCCGTAAAGGGCTTCAGCGTCACTTCGCGGCGGCGGCCGGGGCCTTCCGCTTGGGATTGACGATGTGAATCGCCTTGCCGTGCGCGGCTTCGGCGGCGTCCATGATCCCTTCGGTCAGCGTCGGGTGCGGGTGGATCGACAGGCCGATGTCCTCGAGCGTCGCCCCCATTTCGAGGGCGATCACGCCTTCGCCGATTAGGGACTCGGCTTGCGGGGCAACGACGTGCATCCCCAGCAGCAGGTCGCTCTTGGCATCTCCGACCATTTTGATGACCCCGTCGCTCTCGTTCATCGTGCGCGCTCGGCCGCTCGCGGCGAGCGGAAACTTGCCGACGCGCACTTCGTAACCGCGAGCTTTCGCCTCTTCTTCGGAGAGCCCGACCGTCGCGACTTCGGGATCGGTGTAAACGCAGTTTGGAACCGCGATTGGGTCGAACGCCGCCGACTTGTCGCCGGCGATCGCTTCGGCGGCGATCACGCCTTGCTTCATCGCGCGATGTGCCAGCAGCGGCTGACCGGTTACGTCGCCCACCGCAAACACGTTGCCGGCTTTCGTGCGCAGCTGCGCGTCGACCGCGACGAATCCTTTGTCGTCGACGCTCAATCCGGCGGCTGCCAAGTTGAGGTTATCGGTTACCGGCCGCCGCCCTACCGCAACCAGTACGGTATCGAACTCGCGGGTTTCGTCTTTGCCGCCGGTGCCTTCGCCGTTGAACGTCGCGCGGATCCGCTTGCCGTCCTTTTGCAGCGTGCCCACCTTGGTGCCGAGCATGATTTCGATGCCCTGCTTCTTGAGGATCCGGCCAAGCGTTTTGCCGACCTCGAGATCGGTACCGGTAAGAATCTGCGGCAACATTTCGACGACCAGCACTTTGGCGCCCAAGCGCCCAAAGACGGTTGCGAACTCCAAACCGATGACGCCGCCGCCGATTACCAGCGCCGCTTCCGGCACCCGCTTGAGCTGCACCGCGTCGTCGGAGTTGATGATCGTTTCGCCGTCGCGCGGCCACGCTTTTACGTCGACCGGCGCCGAACCGGTGGCGATCACGACGTCGGTTGCTCGAATCGTGTCGGTTCCGCCGTCGCGAGTCTTCACGACGATCTCGGTGGGACTCTTGAACGACGCTTCGCCGTAGATGAACTGGACGCCATTGGCTTTGAAAAGGGTTTTGACGCCGCCGACGTTGGCGTCGACGACTTCGGTCTTGAATTTCGCAACGCCGGCGGGATCGACGGCCGGTTTGGGGACGGTCAAACCGAGTGCGTCCGCCTGCTGGATGTGCCGGATCACCTCACCGACGTGCAAGAGGGCTTTGGTCGGGATGCAGCCCCAGTTGAGGCAAACCCCGCCGACCTCGTCGCGATCGACGCACACGACGCTCTTCCCGAGCTGAGCCAGCCGAATGGCGGCGTGATAGCCCCCCGGTCCGGCCCCGATGACGACCGCGTCAACCTGATGTTCTGCCAACCTGCTGCTCCTGTTCTTGGGCTCCCGTTCGCGCCTGGTTTCCGACAGGCCTCGGCGAGGCTTTCGTCCAAAAATGGACCCGTCCATCTTGATGATTGGGTGTATCTCATGCTGCCCCATCTCGATCGCGCGTCGATCGTCCCCCTCTATCGTCAAATTTACGAGCAGCTGCGCGAAGCGATTCTCGCCGGCCGGCTTCCCGAATCGACCCGGTTGGAACCCGAGCGCAGCCTAGCGGACAAACTCGACGTCAATCGCAGTACCGTCGTCCACGCCTATCGCGAGCTGGTCTCCGACGGACTGATCGAGCAGCGCGTCGGTTCGGGATCGCGCGTCGTCGGGCAGTTGCGCGGCGGGCAGCCGGAGCGGGCCGCCGGCGTCCCGTGGTGGGTCACGCTGCCGCCTTGGCGGGTGGGTGCCTTTCCCAACGTCCTTGGGGAGTTGGCCGCGAAGCAGAAGAGCGGCCGGATCTCGTTCGTTCAGGGGGTCGCGCCGGACGAACCGTCGCCTTTGTCCGAGTTGGCCGAGTCCTTCGGTCGCGCCGCCGCGGATTCGCGCCTGGTGCTCTCCTACGGCGACTCGGAAGGATACGAGCCGTTACGCTGCGCGATTGCGGCGCGAATGCACGCGCGCGGCGCGACGACCGTCGACGCGAACTCGATCATCGTTCTAACCGGTTCGACCCAGGGAATCGCGATCGTCGCGCAGAGCCTGGCCGAGCCCGGAGACGAGATCATCGTCGAATTGCCGTCGTACCCGGGCGCCTTACAGGTCTTCCAAATCAGCGGGCTGCGCGCGATTGCCGTGCCGGTCGACGACGACGGGATGCGCGTCGATCACGTCGAGGCAATCCTGCGCACGCGCCGGCCGCGCTTCATCTACACGATGCCGTCGCTGCACAATCCGACCAACGCGACGATGAATGCGGATCGCCGGCAGCGATTGACCACGATCGCGCGGCGCGCCGGAGTTCCGATCGTCGAGGACGATCCGTACGGACCGCTCTCCCCGCATTCGGGCGTTCCGCTCGTCGCGCTCGCGCCCGAACACGTCGTCTACCTCTCGACCTTCTCGAAGACGATCGCGCCGAGCTTGCGGGTCGGCTGGCTGGCGGCGCCTCGGACGATTCTGGAACGCCTGCTGCTGCGCAAGCAGGCCTACGACATGGCGACTAGTTTGTACGTGCAGGCCGCAGTGACGGACTACCTCGAGCGCGGCTACGACGCTCACGTCGAACAGCTGCGCGACGAACTGCGAAATCGCCGCCAAATCGCCGACGCCGCCATCGCCCAGTATTGGCCGGCTACGTTGCGGACGAGCCGTTCTCCGGGCGGCTTCTATCTCTGGGTGACGACGCCGCGCGAGCTGCGCGCCCGCGCGCTGCTCGACGCCTCCGAACGCTTGGGTGCGTCGTTTCTGTTCGGGGAAGCATTTTTCGCCGGCTCGGGCGGCGATCATCACTTCCGGCTGGCCTTGACCGCGGTCGCGCGGAGCGACATCGCCGAGGGAATTCGACGGATCGGTCAGGCGGCGGCGAGCCTGCGTCCGTGAGGCCGTCGCTCCCCGCCGTGCGGACGTCGCTGCTCGATTGGTACGCCGTCGCGAGCCGCACCGAATTGCCGTGGCGGAAGGTTCGCGACCCCTACTACACGCTGGTGAGCGAATTCATGCTGCAGCAAACGCAAGTCGACCGGGTGGTCGAGCGATTCAGCGCATTCGTCGCGCGCTTTCCGGATTTTGGGGCGTTGGCGCGGGCGTCGACCGCGGACGTTTTACGCCAGTGGAAGGGTTTGGGCTACAACTCACGCGCCGTTCGCCTCAAAGCGGTCGGGGACGCGATCGTCGCGCGATACGGCGGCGCGATGCCGAGCGATTCCGGCGAACTGCGCGCGCTGCCCGGAATCGGCGCCTACACGGCCGCGGCGATTCGAGCGTTTGCCTTCGAACTCGACGACGCTCCGATCGACACGAACGTGCGTCGAATTCTGCAGCGCGTATTCTTTGGCATCGAACCCGGCGCGGCTCCCGCCGCCCGCGAGCTCGAGGCCCGGGCGCGCGCGCTCGTCCCGCCTGGAAAGGCGCACGACTGGACCTCCGCCTTGATGGACCTGGGGGCAACGATCTGTACCGCGCGCGCGCCGAAGTGCTTGATTTGTCCGCTTCGCCGAGAGTGCGTGGCGGCGCCGATCGACGCGACGCGCCTCGAGCGGCTTCGCCGCCAGGCTTCGGCCGAGCGCGCGCCGCGCAATCGCGAGCCTTTCGAGTCGACGGCCCGATACGCACGCGGACGGATCGTCGACCGGTTGCGCGAACTGGCGCCCGGGGCGCAAATTTCGCTGCTCGACCTGCACGGATCGCTGAAACCGCTGCTGCCCGGGCGTACTCCCGACGACGTGCGGGAGTTAGTCGCGGCGCTCGAGCGCGAAGGAGTCGTCGCGCGTCGCGGCGAGGGTTTCGCTCTGCCCGAAAACGGCGCTTAGTCGAAACCGAGATCGAGGTTGCAGGCGGCGGTAACGGTTCGGCGCACGTGCGAGCGCGCGTCCACGACGCAATAGGTCGACAGCGGCGCGGCATAGAGCTGAAGCGAAACCGCGCGATCGGTCGCGTGCGGGTTGCCGACGCGATGGAGTTCGGACGGCCCGAGCCGATGGTCGACGTCGCCGGAGCGCAGCGTCAGGCGCTGCGTCGCGGCGATTTCCAGCGGACCGTCGCGCGCCGGATCGGAGCAGGTAAAGTTTTGAACGTCGAGCGTGCCTTCGAGCATCAGCACCCAGCAACGCGACGGGCCGTGATCGTGAATCGGGCTGATCGACTGCGGCGCCCAGCTCATCGCGATAATTTCGAACGCCGGCGTAGCGAAAAGCCGCGTCCGGCTGTACGCGTACGGTATCCGGGGAAGGTGCTCGCGATACGCCGGGAAGGCGTCGGCAAAGCGCTTCATTGCCGCGGCAAACGTTTCGTCGCCCAGGATCTGCGCGAGCGCGGTCGAGGAGTCGGACGTCATACCCGCGGGGCTTCTCGCAAAGGGGGGCATTTCCGGCTTGCCGCGTAAGCGGTGCCCCGTGCCGGCGATCCCGTTTCCAACCAAGAAGGTGCCCCGCCGCGTCGCGCTCGAGGAGTTGGCGATTCTAGAACGCGCCTATCCCGGCGCGGTTACGGCGCTTACGTATCGCAACGTTTTCGAGTTGCTGATCGCCGTCATTCTTTCGGCGCAGTGTACGGATGCGCGCGTCAACGCTACGACGCCGGCGCTTTTCGCCAAGTACCCCGCGCCCGCGGACCTGGCGCGTGCCAAAGCTTCCGACGTCGAAAAAATCGTCAAGTCTTGCGGATTCTTCCGCATGAAAGCTCGCAACGTGATCGGCTGCGCGCGCGACTTGGTAGAGCGGTTCGGAGGCGAGGTGCCGCGCGACCGGGAGGCGCTGGAATCGCTCGCGGGCGTGGGACGCAAGACCGCCAGCGTCGTCATGGCCAACGCATTTTCGCAAGCCGCGCTGGCCGTCGACACGCACGTCTTTCGGGTCGCGCATCGGATCGGCGCCACCCTCGGAAAGACTCCACGCCAGGTCGAGGACGACTTGACCGCGCTCGTTCCGGCCGAGAAGTGGGGCGACGCAACCCATTGGCTCATCCTGCACGGGCGCGCCGTCTGCAAGGCGCCGACGCCGCAGTGCGGCCGCTGCCCGCTCGCGCGCCTCTGCCCGACGCCCCCGATCCTCGCTAGAAGCTTAGGGGCCCGGGCCCGCTCAGGTGTTCGGGCTGCGGCAGTTCCGCGTCGGCCGCGATCGACTTCAAAAGCGCCGAAGCGATAAGGCGCTGTCCGTAGCCCGCCTCGGTCGAGATCTTCGAGAGGTTCACCAGCGCGGGTTGCTCCGCCGCCGGATCGAACTGATATTCGCCGTCGAGCCCGAGGCCGGCCACGCGCACGAGTTGATGCACGTCGTCGAGTTCGAGCGCCACGCGGTGTTCGCCGAAACGCAGGCGTAGCCGCAACGGCCGTTCCAAACGGACGAGCTTTACGCTCGCGCGTCGACCGAGGATCGCGTTGAGGCGCTTACATCCGATCGCGAGGTCCTCGCCGAGCAGACGAAGCGACGCCTCGGCGTCGTCGGCGCGCCGCGCGGGGACTTCGGCGGCGGCGTCGTCGATCGCGCGGCCGAGTTCGCGCCGCGCGCGAATCCGCAACGCGGCGGCGACGATCGGGTTTTGTCCGGCGAACTCCGGATCCATCGGGTCGGGCATAACGCAGCCTTCGAACCTTCGTCGCAGTTTGCATCGATGCCCGCGCCGTTCTTCGGAAGGCGCGGTTCGCAACGGCGGATAAGTGAAGTCTGAGGTTTTTTCGATGAAACACGGGACCATGCTGCCGCTTGCTTTAAGCGTCGCGATCGCGTCGTGCGCCGGGCCGGCGCCGCCGTCGTCGCCCCTGCCGGTAAGCCCGCTCGGTACGGCCGGGGGTGCGTATTTGCGCCGGCCGGCGGGGGCGTCGCCGATCAAACACGTGATCATCCTGTTTCAGGAAAACCGCTCCACCGACTATCTCTTTCAATCGCCGAAATTGATCGCCGAGGGAGCCGACATCGCGCAGAGCGGCTTGGACTCGCACGGCGACACGGTTCCGCTGCGCGAAGTTTCGCTCGCCGCCGGCTACGACATCGGGCACGGACACGCGGTTTTCCTCACCGACTACGACAACGGCAAGATGGACGGTTGGGACTTAACCGAACCGGCGAAGCTGTACTACCGCCCTTACGGATACGCGCCCGCTTCGGAAGTTCAGCCGTATTGGGACATGGCGACGCAGTTCGCTTTCGCCGATCGCATGTTCCAGACCAACCAGTCCAGCAGCTATCCGTCGCATCAATACATCGTCAGCGCAACGGCCCGCGCGCTCCCGAAAACCGTCGACGAAATCGAAGGCGGTCCGTACTACCCGAAAACCAAGAAAGACGGCCCGGCGGGTTGCGACGCTCCGCCCAACATCCTGGTCGACACGATCAACCTGCACAGCGGAATGTCGGGCCCGTCCCTATTTCCGTGTTTCGACCGGCCGGTACTTTCCGATTTCCTGGATCAGCAGGGGGTCTCGTGGCGTTACTACCAGCGAAACTTCGGCCCCGGCTGGTGGCACGCGATGGATTCCGTCAAACACGTTCGCTACGGGCCCGATTACGCCGACGTCGTCTCGCCGCCTCAGTCGATTCTCTCGGATATCGCGACTGGGAATCTTCCGGGCTTCGCTTGGGTGATGCCGGCCGACGATCCCCACTCCGACCATGCCGGCAACCGCAGCGCGAGCGGACCTTCGTGGATTGCGGCGGTCGTCAACGCCGTCGGCAACAGCCAGTATTGGGACAGCACGGCAATCTTCGTCACGTGGGATGACTGGGGAGGATGGTACGATCACGTTCGTCCCAAGATCTACAATAAGTACGAGTTGGGCTTCCGCGTTCCGCTGGTCATCGTCTCGGCGTACGCCAGGCCGGGATACGTTTCGCATCGTCAACACGAGTTCGCCAGCATGCTCGCCTTTGCCGAAAAGGTTTTCGGGATCCACAAGGGCGCGCTCCACGGCACCGACATGCGAGCCGACGATCTGATGGATGCGTTCGATTTCAAGCAGTCCCCGCGAAAGTTCGTCACGATCAAGGCGCCGCCGTTTGTTCCGGGCCGCGGTTCGCCTGCCGAACTGGACGCCGAGGACTACTAGGCTCAAGTGCGATGAAAGCCGGCGCGGCGATGGCGCTCGTCACGCTGGTCGCCGTGGCCGCGTGCGGCGCTCCGGCGCCGGTGCCGGCAGGTTCGCGCCCGGCAAGCCGTTCGACCCAACGCGCGAACGCGGCGTCGTTGCCCACGCCGATTCGGCACGTCGTGGTTATCGTGCAAGAGAATCGCACGCCCGACGACCTCTTTCAATCGATGGCCTCGCACGGCGCCGACATCGCCCGGCAGGCGGTTACCTACGAAGGGCAGGTCGTGCAGTTGCGCGAGGTTTCGTTAGCCGCGCCCTACGATTTGGGGCACAATCACTCGTCCTTCCTCAACGATTGCAACCTGCAGGCCGACGGCAACTGCGCGATGGACGGATTCGACCGCGGCCGCGCGCCGCGCTACCGATTGCAGCCGTTCGGGTACGCTCCCGCGAACGAAGTCCGGCCGTACGCCGTGATGGCGCATCGGTACACATTTGCGGATCGAATGTTCCAGTCGAATCAATCGGGAAGTTTCCCCTCGCATCAGTATCTCGTAAGCGGATCGGCATCGGCGTTGCCGACGACCCAAGATAACGTTTCGGGCGATCCGTTCGATAGCAAGACCGGCGCGCAAGAGGCCGGCGGTTGCGATGCGCGGCCCTCTGCGGTCGTCGACACGATCGATCCTGCCGACGGATCCCCGGGGCCGACGCCGTTTCCGTGCTTCGAGCGCCCGGTGCTTTCCGATTTTCTCGACCGGGGCGGCATTTCGTGGCGTTACTACCAGCATCACCTCGGACCCGGCCTTTGGCACGCGTTCGACGCGATCGAGCACGTGCGCTACGGTCCCGATTATGCCAACGTCGTTTCGCCGCCGGAGACCATTTTGACCGATATCAAGCGCGGCCGGCTGCCCGCAATGTCGTGGGTCATGCCGGCCGACGGCCCGCACTCGGATCACTCCGGCAACCGCAGCGCGGCCGGCCCGTCGTGGGTCGCCGCCGTCGTCAACGCCCTCGGTACGAGCCGTTATTGGGACAGCACGGTGATCTTGCTCACGTGGGACGATTGGGGCGGCTGGTACGATCACGTCCCGCCGCCGCAGATGAACGACTTCTACGAACTCTCGTTTCGCGTTCCGCTGGTCGTGATTTCGCCGTACGCCAAGCCGGCGTACGTGTCGCACGTGCAATACGAATTCGGCAGCCTGCTGGCATTTGCCGAGGAGACGTTTGGAATTCCCAAGGGAGCGCTGGGGACGACCGACGTGCGTGCGAACGATCTATCGGATTGCTTCGACTTCACGCAGTCGCCGCGCGCATTCGTCCGGATCCCCGCGCCGCGGTTCGTGCCCGGCAAAGGCGGATCGAACGCGTTCGACGAGGAGGATCCCTAGGCTGCGTCAGCCCGGCTTGCCCTTTCCGACCAGCGAGCGAGCGATGACCAAGCGCTGGATTTGCTGGGTGCCTTCGTAAATTTGGGTGATTTTCGCGTCGCGCATCATTCGCTCGACGGGATACTCGCTGGAATATCCAAAGCCGCCCAATACTTGAACCGCGTCGGTCGTCACCGACATCGCGACGTCGCCGCATTTGAGCTTCGCCATCGCCGCCCACAAGGTGACGTCGGGTCCGCCCGCGTCGCAGCGGCGAGCGGCTTCGTATAGGAGCAGCCGGGCCGCTTCGACCTCGGTCTTCATATCGGCCAGCATAAAGCCCACGCCCTGGTGCTGCCCGATCGGTTTACCAAAGGCCAAACGCTCCTTGGCGTAGCCGGTCGCGTACTCGAGCGCTCCCGCGGCGATTCCCAACGCTTGCGCCGCGATGCCCGGGCGCGATTTGTCGAGAACTCGCATCGCAATCTTGAACCCCTCGCCTTCTTCGCCGAGCCGGTTCGCCGCGGGAACGACGCAGTTGTCGAAGGTCAGCTCGACCGTCGGAGATCCGCGAATGCCCATTTTGCGTTCTTTCTTGCCGACCGAAAATCCGGGCGTGCCCTTCTCGACGACGAACGCACTGACGCCGCGCGATCCCGCTTGCGGATCGGTGACCGCAAAGACGCAGACGACGTCGGCTACGCTGCCGTTGGTAATCCAAATCTTCTGGCCGTCGAGCACGTACCAGTCGTCGCGCCGGACGGCGCGCGTGCGCATCGAGCCCAGCGCGTCCGATCCGCTCGACACTTCGGTCAGGGCGTATGCGGCCAGATGCTCTCCCGACGCGATTTTCGGAAGAAAGCGATGCTTCTGCTCCTGCGTTCCGGCGATCATGACGGGCAGCATTCCCAGTTCCTGAACCGCTACGATCAACGAACTCGAGGCGCACGCTTTCGCGATTTCCTCGACGATCTTGACGTAGGTAAGAAAGGTGCCTCCGAGTCCGCCGTATTCCGCCGGAATCGGGACGCCCAGGAGATCGTTTTGGGCGAAGAGTTCCTTGACGTCCCACGGGAATTCGCCGCTTTCGTCGATCTGCGCGGCGCGCGGCGCGACGCGTTCGGCGACGAGCTCGCGAACGGCCGCAAGCATCATGCGCTCTTCTTCGGTCTCCGGATCGGTTTGGGCGGGCACGGTCGTCGTCATCTCGCATCTCCTCGGCGGACGGAACGACTTCGCCGCGCGCGGCGTGTACTCATTGGCAGGACGAAGGGACGCACTCACGCATAAGCATCGAGCATGGAGAAAGTCTACGCGTCCTGCGCCGCCGCCGTTGCCGACGTTCCCGATGGCGCTTCGCTGGCGGTTGGAGGCTTCGGACTCAACGGCATCCCGCACAACTTGATCGAGGCGCTGCTGGAGCAGGGAGCGACCGGGCTGGTTACGGTTTCGAACAATTGCGGCGTCGACGGTTGGGGGCTGGGCGTGCTGCTCGACCACAAACGCATCGCCCGCACCACCGGATCGTACGTCGGCGAGAACAAGGAGTTCGAACGGCAATATCTTTCGGGCGAGCTGGAGGTCGAACTCTGTCCCCAGGGCACGCTGGCCGAGCGTTTGCGGGCGGGCGGCTGCGGCATTCCCGCGTTCTACACCGCCGCCGGCGACGGTACGCTGGTGGCCGAAGGCGGCCTCCCATGGCGTCACGCCTCCGACGGTACGGTTGCAGTTGCGTCGCCAAAAAAGGAGACGCGCCACTTCCACGGGCGCGAGTACGTCCTGGAAGAAGGCATCGTGTGCGAGTACGCGCTGGTCCGCGCGTCGGTCGGCGATCGTGCCGGCAATCTCGTCTTCCACCAGGCGACGCGCAACTTCAATCCGCTTTGCGCGATGGCGGGCCGGATTACGATCGCCGAGGTCGAGAAGCTCGTCGAACCCGGAGCCATCCCTCCGGAGGCCGTTCACCTGCCGGGAATATTCGTCCAGCGGATCGTCGAGGTCGGATCCGCGGGCAAGCGAATCGAGCGCGTCACGACGCGCAAGCGCCCCGCCAACTAACGGAGGTCGAGGACGAAACGTGGCCCTGACTCGAACGCAGCTCGCCGCGCGCTTGGCGCAGGAACTCCGCGACGGACAATACGTCAACTTGGGCATCGGCCTCCCGACGCTGATTCCCAACTACGTTCCGTCCGGCGTCACCGTAACGCTGCAGAGCGAAAACGGCATCCTCGGAATGGGCCCGTATCCGTACGAAGGCGACGAGGATGCCGACCTGATTAACGCCGGCAAGGAAACCGTCACCCTGCTGCCCGGCGCTTCGTTTTTCGATTCGGCGCTTTCGTTTGGGATGATTCGCGGCGGACACATCGATTTGGCCGTCCTGGGCGCGATGCAGGTTTCCGAGCACGGGGACCTCGCGAACTGGATGATCCCGGGGAAGATGGTCAAGGGCATGGGCGGAGCGATGGATCTGGTGCACGGTGCGAAGCGCGTAATCGTGATGATGGAGCACGTGGCCAAGGGCAACGCGCTCAAAATCGTGCTGCGCTGCTCGCTGCCGCTGACTGGCCGGCGCGTCGTCCACCGGATCGTCACCGATCTCGGAACGATCGACGTCGAGCCCGAGGGTCTGGTGCTGCGCGAACTCGCACCCGGCGTTTCGATCGACGAGATTCGCGCGGCGACCGAACCGAAGCTGCACGTACCGGTTCCCCCGGCGACCATGACGATTCCGCCGGGCGTCTAGTCGAAAGGGGATTGGGCCAATCGCGTGAACCCTAACGAACCCTAACGAACCCTAACGCTCACTCATCTCTGGAGGTATCGAATGCGTCGTACGTTTTCACGGTTTGGAGCCCTCGCCTTCGTGTTTGCGCTCCTCCTCGGAGCGCTCGTCGGCGGCGTAGCGGTTGCGGAGACCCAGGTGCACATGCGCAATGCGAAAGGCGATCTTCAGAGCGCGCTCGATCAGCTCAACGCGGCGTCGGCCGACAAGGCCGGACACCGCGTCAATGCGATCAAGCTCGTCAATCAAGCGATCGACGAAGTCAACGCCGGCATTCAAGCCGGCGCGCAGTAGCAAAAACGCTAGGCCGAAATGTCGCGGAACTGAGTGCGATAGAGGCGGGCGTATAAGCCGCCGCGAGCGAGCAACTCGGCGTGGCGCCCCGTTTCGACGATCCGTCCGCCATCGACCACGAAGATCGTGTCGGCCGCCAATATCGTCGAAAGGCGATGGGCGATCACGAGGCTGGTTCGTCCCCGCATCGCGGTCACCAGGGCGGCTTGGATGGCGGCCTCATTTTCGGAGTCGAGCGAGCTCGTTGCTTCGTCGAGAATGAGGATGCGCGGATCCTTGAGCAGCACCCGCGCGATTGCGAGTCGCTGGCGCTCGCCGCCGGAAAGCTTGTGCCCGCGCTCTCCGACGATCGTCTCGTAGCCGTCGGGCAGCGCGGCGATGAAGTCGGCGATGTTGGCCGAACGCGCCGCCGCTCGCAACTCGGCATCGGTCGCGTCGGGCTTCCCGTAGCGAAGATTATTCGCGATCGTGTCGTGGAAGAGATACGTTTCCTGGGTGACGATGCCGACGTTGCGACGCAGCCCTTCCAAGGCGAACGCGCCGACGTCGTGGCCGTCGATCGTGACGCGGCCGCTCTGGGGAACGTAGAAGCGCGGCACGAGCTGGGTGATCGTCGTCTTTCCACCGCCGGACGGACCGACGAAGGCAACCGCCTGTCCCGCCGCTATTCGAAACGAGATGCCGTCGAGCACGGTCCGCGACGGGTCGTACGCGAAGCCGACGTCTTCGAACTCGATTTCGCCGCGGACTTCACTAGGCGCGATCGCGTTGGGCGGATCGTATTGCTCGGGCGTCATGTCGAGATAGTCGAAAATTCGTTCGAACACGGCCAGCGCGCTGACGATTTGCACTTGAATGCCGGCCAGCGCCGCCGCCGGGCCGTAGAGGCGTCCCTGAATAAAGGAAACGAATGCGACGATGACGCCGACTTGCAGCCCTCCGGCGATGGCGTACCATCCGCCGCCGAACCACACTAGCGCCGGGCCGACGATCACCATCGCGGTTACCGATGCGAGGAACCAGCGTCCGACCATCGCGAGGTCGATCTCGAGGCGCATCAGACGGCTGCCGACGTCGTAGAAGCGCGCGCGTTCGTAGGATTCGCGGGCGAACGATTTGATCAGCGTGATGCCCGATATCGAGAGGGTCTCTTGGGTGATCGATTCGATTTGATCGCGTTTTTCGCGAGTCTTCTTGCGGACGTCGTACATCCGGCGCCCGACCGGACCCAGCGGCAGAATCATGAGCGGGACGACGACGATCGAGAGTAATGCGAGCCGCCAATTCCAGACGAACATCGCGACGAGCGTCGCCACGATCGTGACGAGGTTGGTGACGATCGAGGTCAGGGTCCCGGTCACGACGTTGTCGACGTTGTCGACGTCGCTGCTGACCCGGTTCATGATTTCGCCCGTCTTCGTGCCGGTGAAGAAGGCCAGCGGCATGCGGTGCAGGTGCGCGACGAGCTGGGTGCGGATGTCGCGCATGATCCCTTCGCCGACGAGCGAATTCAGATATCCCTGCAGCACGCCGACGACCGCGGCCGCGAGCGCCGAGGCCAAGATCAGGCCGACGTCGATCCCGAGTTCGGCGACGTTGCGGCTGGGAATCGCGACGTCGATAATTCGGGCTATCACGAAACCGGGGATCAGCCCGAGCACCGCCGCAACGACGATGCAGACCAAAACCGTTAGCTGTTGGGTCCAGTAGGGAGCGAACAGCGCGCGCATCCGCTTCCAGTCGACCCGCCGCCGCACTTCGGGCTTGTCGGGCCGGTACATCGCCGACCACATCAGCCCGTGTCCGCTCATCATCGCCGCGGAGCCGCTTCTCCGTCGCGCATCGCCGCCAGTTCTTTGAAGAGCCGCTTTTCGTCGTCGGAGAGGCTTTGCGGCAGTTGCCCGACGAGCCGAACGTATTGGTCGCCCGCGCCGCCGGCCTTGACGCGCGGCATGCCTTTTCCGGCGAGACGCAACAGCCGGTTGTTCTGCGTTCCTTCGGGAATCGTCATCGCCACTTGGCCGCCCAGCGTGGGGACTTTGACTTCGCCGCCCAGCAGCAGATCGTAGATGCTGACGGGAAGATCGACGTACAAGTCGTCTCCTTTACGGCTGTAAGTCGGGTCCGCGATGGCTTTGACGATCAAGTAGAGGTCGCCGTTTGGACCGCCGTTCAATCCGACGCCGCCTTGCCCGGCCAAGCGGATGCGCTGGCCCTCGCCGATGCCGCGGGGAATCGTCACCTCGAACTTCTTGGGCACGACCAGGCGACCGGTGCCGTGACATTGCGGACAAAGACGGCCGGCTTCGGTCCCGGTTCCGCGACACCGCGGACAAACGTCCTCGATTTGCAGCGAGACGGCTTTCTTGCCGCCGTCGTAGGCGTCGCGCAGGCCCAACTCGATGGTCGTTTCGAGATCCTGACCGCGACGCGCGACGCTCGCCGTCTGGGTCGTTTGCCGCCGGCCCACCCCCGAGAAAAACATGTCGAAGAAATCCGAGAAGCCGCTCGGACCGGCGCCGGCTCCGGGTTCGCCGCCGAAGTTCCCAAAATCGAACTCGACGCCGTCGTTCGTACGGTAGCGCCGCTGTTGCTCGGCTTGACGCGCCGCCTGCTGCCAATCGGGCCCGAGCAGATCGTATTTCTTGCGCTTTTCGGCGTCGCCGAGGACTTCGTACGCCTCGGATATCTCTTTGAACTTTTCTTCGGCCTGCTTGGCATTCTGCGGGTTGGCGTCGGGATGCCACTTGCGCGCGAGCTTGCGATACGCGGACTTGATGTCTTTTTGCGCCGCATTCTTGGATACGCCCAATACCGAGTAGTAGTCTTTGAAATTCATCCCGCGCTCTTGGCCACGATCACTTTCGCCGGCCGAAGCAATTCGTCGCCGATGCTGTATCCTTTCTCCACGACCTCGACGACCGTGTCGTCCGCGACCCCGTCGCCGAGCGTCGTTCCGATCGCTTCGGCGACGCGCGGATCGAACGCCTTATCCTTGACCGCGATTTCTTTGACTCCCTGACCGGCTAATACGGCTTCGAATCCTCTGAGCGTTTGTTCGATGCCGCCACGCAAACCCTCGCCGCCCGCTTCGTATTTCAGCGCGCGCTCGAGGTTATCCAGAACGGGAAGGAAGCGCTCGAGGATCGCGCCGCGGTGCGACGTGAGGATCGCCTCGCGATCGCGCGCGACGCGCTTTTTGTAATTCTCGAAGTCGGCCGTCGCCAGCAAGAACTTGTTGTAGTTTTCCTCGGCGAGCGCTTGCGCCGCCGTCAGCCGCTCTTGCAGCGATCCGGATTCGTCGGCGGAATCGCCGATGAATGCTTCGCCCGCTTCGGTCCGCAGTACCGATTCATCCTCAGACATAAACCCTCATTGAATGGCGTGCTGGCTTCGGACGCCCTCCGGCCGCGCGACCGCGACGCGCGCCCCGAAGGCGCGCGCAGCCGCGTAAGGCCGCAAGGCGTTCGAGCGCCCTACTTCGACTCTTTGAACTCGGCGTCGATGACGTCGTCGGCTGGAGCCGCGCCGGCCGAAGCGCCGTTTGCGCCCGGCCCCGCGCCGTCGGCTTGCGGACCGGCTCCTTCGCCCTCGGGCGAAGCGGCTTTGTACAGCAGTTCGGCCATCTTGTAGCTGGCTTGCTGCAGCGTTTCGATCGCCGGTTTGATCTCGGCGACCGTGCCGTTGTCGCTCACGCGTTTGAGTTCCGATAGGGCCGCTTCGACGTCGCCGCGCGCGCCGGCATCGAGTTTGTCGCCGACCTCCTTGAGCGACTTTTCGGTCGAATAGATCAGGCTCGAGGCGTTGTTGCGAACCTCCGCCTCCTCCATCTTCGCCTTGTCGGTGGCGGACTGCAGCTCGGCGTCCTGGACCATCCGGTCGACTTCGTCTTTGGAAAGATTGGTCGAAGCACTGATGGTGATCGCCTGTTCTTTGCCGGTGCCCAGGTCCTTGGCGCCGACGTTGACGATCCCGTTGGCGTCGATGTTGAAGGAGACTTCGATTTGCGGCACGCCGCGCGGCGCCGCCGGAATCCCTTCCAAGCGGAACCGGCCCAGCGTCTTGTTATCCTGCGCCATCGGGCGTTCGCCTTGGAGAACGTGAATGTCGACCGACGTTTGGCCGTCCTCGGCCGTCGTGAAGACTTGCGATTTCTTCGTCGGGATCGTCGTGTTGCGCTCGATCAGCTTCGTCATCACCCCACCGAGCGTTTCTAGACCCAGCGAGAGCGGCGTCACGTCGAGCAGTACGACGTCGCGCACTTCGCCGGCCAGCACGCCGGCTTGAATCGCGGCGCCGACCGCGACCACTTCGTCGGGGTTAACGGTCAGATTCGGCTCTTTGCCCGTGAGCTTGCGAACGAGTTCTTGGATCACGGGCATGCGGGTCGCGCCGCCGACCATGATGATCTCGTCGATCTTCGAGACGTCGAGCTTCGCATCGGCGATCGCGCTCTTGAACGGGCCGACGCAGCGGTCGGTGAGATCGCTGGTCAGTTCTTCGAACTTCGCGCGCGTCAGCGTGTAGTCGAGGTGCTTGGGCCCTTCCTGATCCGCGGTGACGAACGGCAGGTTGATGTTGGTCTGCACGACCGAGGAAAGCTCGATCTTCGCTTTTTCGGCAGCCTCGGTCAGACGCTGCAGGGCCTGCTTGTCCTTGCTGAGATCGATGCCTTGGTCGCGGCGGAACTGGTCGACGAGCCACTCCACGATCCGTGCGTCGTAGTCGTCGCCGCCCAGATGGGTGTCGCCGTTGGTCGACTTGACCTCGAAGACGCCGTCGCCGACTTCGAGGATCGACACGTCGAACGTGCCGCCGCCGAGGTCCCAAACCAGGATCGTCTCGTTGCCCTTCTTTTCGAGTCCGTACGCGAGGGCTGCCGCCGTCGGTTCGTTGATGATGCGCAAGACTTCCAGGCCGGCGATCTTTCCGGCGTCTTTGGTGGCTTGGCGCTGCGCGTCGTTGAAATAGGCGGGCACCGTGATGACCGCTCTGCTCACCCGTTCGCCGAGATAGTTGCTGGCGTCGTTCACCAGCTTTTGCAGGATCATCGCGGAGATCTCTTGCGGCGTGTAATCCTTGCCGTCGATCTTCACGCGATAGTCGCCTTCGCCCATGTGACGTTTGATCGAACTTATCGTCCGATCGGGGTTGGTGATCGCCTGGCGCTTCGCGAGCTGCCCGACGAGACGCTCTCCGGTCTTGGTAAAGGCGACCACCGACGGCGTCGTCCGCGAACCTTCGGCATTGGGAATGACGACCGGCTGCGTGCCTTCCATCACGGCGACGACCGAGTTGGTCGTGCCGAGGTCGATTCCGACCACTTTAGACATACAATTCGTACCTCGTTAAGTTATCCGCGCCGCCTGGACCAGCTAGCCGAGCATTCGTCGGTCGAACCGGGGATGGAGCCGCCGCACCGAGGTGCTGCATGCAACGCTCCATTCGAAATGGTCGACGAACGGACGCCCGGGCGCCTTGCCGCTTACGAACGACCCGGAATTTGAAAGTTTTTTCCGCACCGTCATACGCGACGGGCGGTCGGGATGTTTCCAAAGAGTACGACCCGGCACTGCAAACTTGAGTTGCAGGGCGTTCCTACCCCGGACGCAAGGGCGCTCGGCTTGGAGCGCCCTTGCGGGGGTTAGGGCTGTTCGGGCTGCTGTTGAGCTTGCTGCTGCGAGACCGGCTGGGCGGCCGGCGTTTCGCCGAGCGTCACCGAGACCAGCTTCTTGACGCCCTGCGACCAGACGTTCACGCGGATCGTGTCGCCCGGTTTCTTACCGCTGATGTAGTCGTGGAGCGATTTTCGGCTGTCGAACGCTTTGCCGTCCACTTGGAGGATCACATCGCCGGGTTCGAGGCCTGCCCGGTCGGCCGGCGATCCCGAGAATACCTGCGCGACCGCGACGCCCTGGCCGTTATAGCCGATCTGATTGCGCACGCCGTCGTTGAGGTCTTCCATGAAGATCCCGAGGAAGCCGGTATCCGTGCCCTGGTGAATGCCGGGATGCTTGAGCAGGTCGGCGACGACCGCTTTGACCGTGTTCGAGGGGATTGCGAACCCGATTCCTTGCGCGTACGCCGACTTAACGGTCGATTGGTTGATCCCGATCACGCGGCCGTCGATGTCGAGCAGCGGGCCGCCGGAGTTGCCGGGGTTGATCGGGGCCGAGGTCTGCAGCAAGCCTTTGAAGTCGATCACACCGCCGTTTTCGGTTGGGATCGGTTCGGAACGGCCGAATCCCGACACGACGCCGACCGTCACGGTCTGCTGGAGCTCGAGCGGTTCGCCGATGGCAATCGCCCACTGCCCCGCTTCGAGCTTGGTGGAATCCGCCAGCTCGAGCGGAGGCGGCAGCTTCTTATAGCCGTCCACCTTGATCAGGGCCGTGTCGGCGCCGACGTTGGCGGCAACGACGTGCGCCGGGACGTGATCGCCGTTGGCAAAGACGGCGGTGAGCTTGGTTATCTGAGCGCCTTGCTGCGGCTGAACGACGTGCGCGTTGGTCACGATGTCGCCTTGCGGGTCGATCACGAATCCCGAGCCGGAGGCCTGGCCGCGATAGCTGCGCATTTGGCCGCCGCCCTGTTGCCCGAAAAACTGCTGCATAAACGGGTCCGCGGGGACGTACTGCTGGCCGTTGATGTCTTCGACGATCGCGACGACGGACGACTTCGTCCGTTTGACGGCGCTGACGATCCGGTCTTGGTCGCTGACCCCGTTTAACGGGACGGCGGCGACCGCCGGCGGCGTACGGTCGGGACCGGCCGACCCGCCGAGATGCGAGCTGGCATAAAGCATCATAAGAAAACTGCCGACGACGGCGCCCACGAGACCTACGATGAGGGTGGGTAGGAAGCGTTTATTCACCATTCTCCAAACCATGCTGCTGTCGAGTGAACTGGGGAGTCTGCCCGAGCTCCCCCCTTATCTACCACAGTAACGCAAAAAGGTCACGGATTGTGGCTCAGAAGTTCCCTAGACTCCGCGTGGGCCGTCCGTTTCGTCGGAGACGACCAGGCCGTCGAGCAGCCGGATTACGCGGTGGGCGCGACGGGCGATGTTCTCGTCATGGGTGACCATGATGATCGTGCGGCCGCTCTGGTGGAGCTTGCCGAACAGCGCCATGATGTCCTCACTGGTGCGCGAGTCGAGGTTCCCGGTGGGCTCGTCGGCCAGCAGGACGGCGGGGTCGTTAATCAAGGCGCGGGCGATGGCCACCCGCTGCTGTTGGCCGCCCGACAGTTGGCTGGGCTGATGACGTCCGCGGTCCCCGACCCCGACCTCATCGAGTATTTGCTGCGCCCGCTGCATGCGGCGACGGACCGGAACGCCCGAGTAGAACAGCGGGAGGGCGACGTTTTTGAGCGCGTCGGTGCGCGCCAGCAGGTTGAACCCTTGAAATACGAAGCCGAGTTTGCGCAGCCGAATGTCGGCCAGCGCGTTGTCGTCGAGCTTCGAAACGTCGACCCCGTCCAGGACGTACGTGCCGCTGGTCGGGCGGTCGAGACAACCGATCAAGTTCATCAGCGTCGATTTTCCCGATCCCGACGGCCCCATGATCGCCACGTATTCTCCGCGGGCGATCGTGAACGTGATCCCGTGAAGCACCGCGACCTTCAACAGGCCGTTTTCGTACGTCTTATGGATGTCGCGAAGGTCGATCGCCGGCGCGTCGTCATTCATACCGAAGGGCCTCGATCGGATCCAAGCTGGCGGCTCGGAACGCCGGATACGTACCGAATGCCAGCGTCACGACGATCGCGAACGCGCCCGCGATGACGATCGTTTCCAGCCACGGCAGCGGCGGCACGGTCCCAGTCACTTTGACGATCGCGACGTTATTCACCAGCGCACCCAAGCCGATGCCGATCGCCCAACCGATCGCGCAGCCCGAACCGCACAGCACCAACGCTTCGATAAAGAACTGCCAAAGAACTTGGTTTCTCCGCGCGCCGATCGCTTTGCGAACGCCGATTTCCCGCGTGCGTTCGGCTACCGACACGAGCATGATGTTCATGATGCCGATACCGGCCACCAAGAGCGACACGGCCCCGATCAGGGCGACGACCAACGTCATCGCGTTGAAAACGCCGTTGATCCCTTGGGTGACCTGCGACTTGTCGAAGCTCTGGTACTGCAGGCCGGGTTTGTTGCGCAACGTGCGCATCTCTTGCATGACGGCCGCTTCGGTAGCCGCCATTTGCGACGGATCGTTTACGACGAAACGCGCGGCAAAGAGCGGGCTGCCGCGCAAATAGCGGCTGACGTACGTCGTCCACGGAATGGCGACTTCCCCGGTGAACGACGCGTTGATGAATCCCTGCTTGGGCGGTTGGAGAACCCCGATTACCAGAAAACGATTGGGGCCGGCATAAACGCTCTTGCCCGTCGGGTCGCCGCCGCCGGGAAACAGGTGAACGTAGGCGACGTGCTGGAGCACCGTCACGTTGGCGGCTTCGGCGATGTCGTTACGATCGATGTGGCGGCCGTACTGGATCGGCAGCGTGTTGAACGGAATGCTGCTCTCGGGCGAAATACCGTAGCGTGCCGCGTTGTGGCCGTTCCGTACGACGTCCCGGATTCCGGCGACCGGAACGGCGTCGAGGATCCCCGGGACCGCGTTGCTGATGGACTGCAGATCGCTGAGTTTGAAAGCCGCTTGGGAGACGTCGCGCTGCTGCGGATTCGGGAGGATGATGAACGAATTGTCGGACATGCCGCCCAAAAGACCGTCGATCGCGCCCGCCATACTGCCGCCCAGCACCTGAATGGCGATGACCGCCGCTACCCCGATGATCAGGCCGAGGATCGTCAGCAGCGAGCGCAGCTTGTTTCCGAGCAGAACGTCGAACGCTTCGGTGACGTAGGTCACGCGCGCAACGCCTCGATGGGATCGAGGTTGGCCGCGCGCAGCGCCGGATACGTTCCGAAAACCATTCCCACCAGAATCGAAAAACCCAGCGCGATGCTGACGATCAGCAGATACGGAATCAACAGTTCGCCGAGCTGCCGGCTCAAAATCGACGCGGCGCCGATGGTTGCGACCAGACCGATACCCATGCCGATCCCGCCGCCGACGAGCGAAAGGACGATCGCCTCCATCAAGAACTGGAGAACGATGTTGGAGCGGCTGGCGCCGATCGCTTTGCGGATTCCGATCTCGCGCGTGCGTTCGGTCACCGAAACCAGCATGATGTTCATGATGCCGATGCCGGCTACGACCAGCGCGACGCCGCCGATCGCGGAAAGGCCGGCCGCAATGACGTTGAGCGAGTTGTCAAAGGCGCTGACGAACCCGGCTCCGTTCTGGACGACGTACTTAGCGCGGTCGCCGTGAACGTGCTGGAGCACCGCGACGGCGGCTTTTCCAACCGCGTCGGCCTGGGTCGAGTCGCGCGGATAAACCAGAATCGCATCCAGGTCGCCCGGGGAGAAGGCGGCGTTGAACGTCGTATAGGGAAGGATGACGCCGCTGCCGGCGAGCGCGTTCATGAACGACCCTTTGATGTTGGCATACACGCCGATCACTTGGCAGCGCGAACCTTGAACGCGTAAGAAGCTGCCCACCGCGGGGCCGTTCGGAAAATACTTCTGCGCGAGATCCGAGGTCATCACGCACACCCGCGCGGCCGAGTCGACGTCGTCTTGGTCGATCTTGCGGCCTTGCGACATTTGCAGCGAGTCGGTGTGATAGCCGCCGTCGGACGAAACGTTTTCGTAGTCGCCGATGCTTCCGTTCGATACCCGCAACGTGCGTTGCCAACTGGGGTAGACGGCCGCGACCCGGTCGCCCATCGCCGCCGCGACCGCCGCGACGTCGCGATAGTGGAGCGCCGCTCGCGCGGGATCGACCTGCGACGAATCGGGCGCGACGAAGACGGGCAGCTGTCCAAACGATGCGAACGTTCCGGTGATTCCGCTCGTCGCCGCCCGGCTGATTCCAAAGACGGCGATGATCGATGCGCTTCCGATGATCATCCCGAGCATCGTCAGAATGGATCGCGCGCGATTACGCCAGAGGGCGGCAACCGCTTCTTCGAGATACGAAAGCGCGAAGGTCACGAGCCGGTTGGCGACGCCGAAGGCGACGGCAGCGGTTTCACCCGCCGGCCGTCGGTAAGTCCCGGAATCCTGGCGCCGACGATCGTATCTCCCGGGCGCAGGCCCGAGGTTATCCAGGTCTGGATGTCCGCGACCCTTCCGATCCGCACCGAGCGCTTGCGCGCCACTCCCTTTTCGACGATGAAAACGTACGATTTTGCGCCGTCTTTTACGACCGCATCGTTCGGCACGACGACCGCATTGGGGACGTAGGTCGTGAGGATGTCGACGTCGGCCGTCATGCCGTCTTTTAAAAAGGCGGGTGACGAGTCGAGGGCGATCGTGGTCAGGACCTGCTTGGCCGTGCTGGTCGTATCCGTGGACTTGGTCGCGACCGGCGCGATCCGCGCCACGTGCCCGCGAATCGTTTTTCCCGGGAAGTCTTGCCCGCTGACGTTTGCGCGCTGTCCGAGTTTGACGTTGATGACGTCCTGCTCGTCGACCTGCGCTTTGACGATGTAGGCTCCGCCGCCGGCAATCGTAAAGAGCGCCTGTCCGGCGGTTACGGCGTCGCCAGTCTGCAGCGACCGCAGCGCGTCGCTGCTTTGGGTGGCGACGGTTTGAATGGTTCCGTCGAACGGCGCGACGATCCGCGTGAATGCCAGTTGTTCTTGGTTCTGGGCGTTGAGGATCTGGGACTTGCGCGCCGCGGCCTGCGCGTACTGCACGCTGCTGCCGTTGTAGCCGGAAACGGCGCCGAGCTTCGATTGTTCCAGCGACTGGTCGTAGGCGACCTGGGCTTGGTCGAGCTTGGCTTTGTCTTGATCGAGCTGATTGCGCGGGATGGCCTTGTTTGCGAACAGCGTGCGATCCGCGTCGTACACGCGCCGCGCCTCGTCGAGCGCCGACTTGTTGGTGTCGACCGCCGCCTGATAGCCCACCCGCGCGTTCTGTTCCTGGACGCGCGCGGCCGAAACGTTGGCGGCCGCCGAGGTGTAGTCGGCTTGCGAACCGGCGGCGTCGTACACCAGCGCGGGATTGTCGATCGTTGCAAGCAGTTGGCCCGCGAACACCACATCGCCGTCTTTGACGTAGATCTTGGCGATGTTGCCGGCTACCAGCGTCGGAATCGTGGCCGCCCGCGGCCGCATCACGACCCCGTTCTCTGGAAGCTTGACGGTAAAAGTCGTCAGCTTGACGCGCTGCGTCTGGACCGCCAAGACGTCGCCGCCGCCGCGATGGGACGCTAGCACGGCAACGACGACGATGAGGACCAGGGCGACGGCCAACACGATCAGATTTCGAGTGCGCTTCATACTTTTACCTCAGGTCGGCGACCGCGGAGCGGGCGTCGTACGTCCCGATCGAGACGCGGAGCTTTACGACGGCGTCCACGTAGTTGACCCGCGCCACGATGGCGTCGTCGACCGCCTGCTCTGCCGCTTGTTGGGCCTGCAGCACGTCGTAGATCGTCTTCACGCCGGCCTTATATTGCAGCTGTGCGATCCGCGCCGACTCCACGCCGAAGGCGGCTTCCTGCTTCGCCCACGACAGTTGGGAAAGCGCCGTCTCGGCTGCCCGGTAACTCTCCCGAACGTCCAACTCGGCTTGAAGGCGCGTCTGGTCGTAGGTGCTTTGCGAGGACGCGAGTTGGGCGTCGTCGTTGACCCGCTCGCTGTGGCGCGCGTTGTAGTCCACCAGCGGAAACGTGAACGTCGAAACGGCTTGCAGCGACCAGAACCCCGGCGAACCGCGCTGAGCGTTCGGACATAATGGGAGCGGTATCGGCGGTTGGCTGGCCAAACAGCTTTGATCGAGTTCGCTTTGCAGTTCGACCGCACTGGTGGGAGAAAACTGATTGCCGATCGAGGCCGAGACGGCGATCTGCGGAAAAAGTTCGACGTTCCAGCCGCGCCGCGTGAATCGGGCGGCGAGCACCGCCTCGCGGGCGGCCGCGACGTCGGGACGGACGGATTGGGCGATCCCGACGAGCGACTCGACGCTGCCGTGCGGGATGGGCGGCTCCGGTACCGTGGTGGGCGTGGCGAAGGGGGTGAGGATCGGCGCGCCGATTTGCTGGGCGAGCGACTCGCTGGCGTCGTGCACCGATGCGCGGTCGGCGACCAGCGAAGACTCGCTTTTGGCGGCCGATGTTTTGGCTTGTAAAACGTCGACGCCGGCGGCGACTCCCGCCTTTTCCTTAAGCTTTGCGACTTCGACGAGATCGTTTTGGTATTTCAAGGTGAGCTGGTCGACGACGACGATCGCCTGCCGCTGGACGATCGAATAATACGAATTCGTGACGGTCGTTGCGATTTGGTCTTCGACGTTGGCCAGCGTATTGGTGGCTTGAGCTTCCTGCGCTCGCGCGGCCGCCAATTGAAGGAACGAGAATCCGCCGGTCGTGACGTTCCAGTTGGTGATTCCCACCTGCGCCGTGTTCTGGCTGACGACGTTTTGCTGCTGAGCGCCGATGACGGCAAAGCCTCCCTGGAAGTTGGCGCTCTTGGCCAAGATGCTCTGCAGGGTGCCGTCGACCGTCGGGTAAGCCACCCCGCGCTGCAGCGCCAGCGCGTGCTGCGCCTGCGTGACGGCGGCCCGCTGGGAAGCGACGGTCGAACTATGATCGAGCGCGTAGGCCACCGCGTCGGGAAGGGTCATCGGCGCGCTAGCCTCTTGCGTCGCGGCTAAACCCGGCGTCGCGGCGGCAAAGAAAAATAACCCGGCGGCGACGATCCGGAGATGCATGGTAATCCCTAGCGAGCCGCCATCGCGACGAGGCCGGCCGCAACCAACAACCCGACGATTCCGGTAATCCAAGCCCAGGCGCGCGAAACGCGCGCGACGATCGCCATCGCACCGATGGTCAAACCGCAGCCCCAAATCGAGAACGGGTTCAAGGCTGCCGCAAACGCGTGCAACTTTACGGCGGAGGCCGGGACCAACAGCGCCAGCGACGGCATCGCGGTCTGGACCTCGGCTTGGGAGTTGAAGCTGTCGGGTCCCCGGACGAGGACGATGATGGTGGTGATCACCGAACTCAGGCCGAGCACGGGGACGGTGATGTTGGCCGACGCCGCCCAGAGCGCGCGAAACGGCGCGTCGCCGCGGCCGATGGCTTTGAAGATCCACATGACGACCGACTGTACCAGCACGATGATCACGGCGATGACCGGCGTAATCAGCCACACCCAGCGAACGATCGTGAGGCTGAGCGTCAGCGCACGCTGCTGCTGATCGGGGGTCAGTTCGGCTAGCCGGGGATTGGCGGCGACTTGGCGCGGCCAGTCGGCCTGCATGGCGTGCAGCATCGCCGGCGTCAGGAGATAGCCGGCGAGCGCGTACAGCACGATGCTGATGAGCAAGGCCCATCCCCACGTCGGGACGACGCGCAACTGCTCGAAGGCTTCCTTGGGAGCGACAATCGTATCGAGCGCCGTCTTCAGACCGTTGGCTTTGGGCGCTCCCGTCGCATCGAGACCCATTCGCAATCCTCGCTTTCTAAAGCAGGCAGGCTACGACCGTCTCTAACTGCCGCAGCGCCCGATTGTTTCACTGCGGGCGCGGGCGAGCCTGTCGGGCGTAGATCGGGCGGCAGGCGGCGCAGGATGGCGGCCCGCACGCACGCCAGCCGTTCTTCATGCAGTTCCAGGATGCGAAGTTGGATGAGCAGGGCGCGCGCGTCGCAACGCTCGCGGCGCGAGCAGCTCTGCGGGCCGGAGGGCGCGCGTTGCGGCCGGCGCCGGCGAAGGGGTATCCTTCCCAAGGGGCCCTCCTGCCGCCACGGTGAAGACGAGCAGCACGCCCCAGAAAAAACACCGCATCGGATCCTCCGGCGCTCGCCGCGCCGGAGCTCGAATCACGCCCAATGAAGTAAACAGCAAGGACCGCGCAACGACTTGAACGCCGACGCTTTGATCGTTCCTCCGCCCCCGGACGCCCCGTTCGTCCGCATCGTGCCGCTGGGAGGCTGCGGCGAAATCGGTCGCAACATGACCGCGATCGAGACCAACGACGATCTCGTCGTGGTGGATTGCGGACTGATGTTTCCCGACGACGAGATGTACGGCGTCGACATCGTCATCAACGACTTCACGTACGTGCGCGAGCGGCGGCACAAGCTGCGCGCCCTGCTGGTCACCCACGGGCACGAAGATCACATCGGCGGCATTCCCTACTTTTTGCGAGAATTTCCGAAGACGCCGGTCGTCGGCACCGCGCTCTCGCTCGCGCTGATCAAGGCCAAATCGCGCGGCGAACGCCCCGCCGACCCCGAGTTCGTGGAAGTGCAGCCGGGCGATCGCGTCGCGTACGGGTCGGTCGAGGCCGAGTTCGTTCACATCAATCATTCGGTCGCCGGCGCCTGCGCGCTCGCGCTGCGAACCCCGGTCGGGACGATTTTCCATACGGGCGACTTCAAATTCGACCAGACGCCGATCGATGGAAAACCTGCCGACTTCGCCCGCATCGCCCGGATCGGCGACGAAGGCGTTCTGTGCATGCTGTCGGACTCGACCAACGCCGAACGGCCGGGGCATACCCTCTCGGAGCGGATCGTCGGCGAGGCTTTCACGACGATCTTCTCGCGGGCGAAGGGGCGCATCCTCATCGCGTCGTTTGCATCGAACGTCCCGCGGATTCAGCAAGCCGTCGACCATGCGGCGCGTTTCGGACGCAAGGTCGCGTTCTTGGGACGGTCGATGCGCAACGTGGTGGCGTTCGCGAGCGAACTCGGCCACCTGCGCATTCCGGCGAATACCGTGATCAAGATCGAAGACGTCGACGGGTATCCGCCGGAGCAGATCGTCGTCGTGACCACCGGGTCGCAGGGCGAGCCGATGAGCGGGCTCTCGCGCATGTCGGTGCGCGATCACAAGAATTTCCGGATCGTTCCGGGCGACACGGTGGTGATCTCGGCGACCCCGATTCCGGGCAACGAGCGCAGCGTTTACAAGACGATCAACAATCTTTGCAAGTTGGGAGCGACCGTCATTCACGGGACCGACGGCCGCTCGCACGTTTCCGGCCATGGGTCGCAAGAAGAGCTCTTGCTGATGCTCAATCTGATCCGCCCGGAGTTTTTCGTTCCGATTCACGGCGAATACCGGATGCTGATGCAGCACGGCCGGCTGGCCGTGCAGACCGGCGTCGAGGCCGGGAACGTCTACGTCGTCGAGAACGGGGACGTGCTCGAATTTACGTCGGAATACGCCGACAAGATTGGGAAAACATACGGGGGGCACGTGTTCGTCGACGGCTCGGGCGTCGGCGACGTGGGCGAGGCGGTGCTGCGCGACCGTAAGGCGCTTTCGAACGACGGGATCATGATGGTCGTCGTGGCCATCGATAGCGAGGAGGCGCGCGTGAGCGCCGGCCCGGACTTGATTTCGCGCGGCGTGTTCTACCTGCCCGAAGCCGGCGGGGTCCTCGAAGAACTGCGCCAGGGTCTGATCGCATCGCTGGGCGAGATCTCGGTGGAGGGCATGCGCGACGCGGACACGGTTAAGGAGCATATCCGAACGGGCCTCGCAAGGGCCGTCTTCGCGCGCACCAAACGGCGTCCGGTCGTGATCCCCGTGGTGATGGAGGTCTAGGAGCCCGACAGGCTCCTAGAGGCTCGACCAAACGTCGAGCTTGCGCCGGACGCTTTCCACGACCGCGTCGGTGAACTCACCGGTCGAAGCGTGACCGCCCAAGTCCGCCGTGGCGGTGCCTGCGTGGAGCGTTTCGAGCGCCGCCTCGTAAATCGCTCGCGACGCGTTGGCCGCCCGCCGGTCGTCGACGTACGAGAGCACGGCGGCCGTCGCCAGGATCATCGCCAGCGGATTGGCGACGCCTTTGCCTTGTAGGCGGGGCGCGGTGCCGTGCGGCGCTTCGGCCATCACGACCGAGGGTGCGAAGCTCGCGCCGCCGGCTAAGCTCTCGCCGGCGGGACCGAAGGCGAGCAGCACCGATTCGGCCCCGGCAATCGAGCCGAAGAGCTGCATCACCAAGTCGGAAAGACAGTCCCCGTCCCGATTGAGCGACGGAATCACGAGCGGCCGGTCCCCGGCGTTCGAGAGCAGCAGCGCGTAGGTCGCGTCGATCAGTTGCGGGTCGTAGGCGACGTCCGGATGACGCCGCGCGGCCGCATCCATTTCCTCTTTGAGCATGCCCTCGTAGACGGGACTGACGGTGTATTTGGGTCCGCCGAACACGACCCCGCCGGCTTTAAGCGCGTGCGCGAAGGCGTACTCGGCAACGTACCGGCAGACGCCGCGGGAGATCGTCTCGGTCCGATGGGCGACTTCGTCCAAACCGTCGCCCTCGCGCCACTCCCGCGCGCCGTACGCATCGCCGACCGCCATGCGCACGACCGAGATCGGCGCGTGAATCCCGGCGACCGGACGGACGCGCGGCAATTTTCGGCCGGTGCGTACGATCACTTTCCCGTCGATCGCTTCGCGCAAGATGCGGTTGGGCGAGCCGACGTCGTCGCGGCTTTCGGGCGTGATCGTCGCGGCCTTCAACCCCAAGCCGCGGTGCTTGAGGGCACCGGCCGCGTCGAGGACGACGCGATTGTTCGTCGCGCGCCGGTTTTCGAGCGAAAGGTCGTAGCGTTCCGTGGCGAGGTGGAGGCCGATGACGTCCGGCTCGAGGACGCGCAACGCTTCGAGCAACAGCTCTTGGCCGGTCTGATCGCCTTCGAGGACCACGAGGGTCGGCGCGCTCAAAATGAACTCCTCACGTTACGACGAACCGATAGTTTCCATGGCAGGCGCGCGCCGCAAGGCGACTGCGAGGACGCGGCTCAACCTCGAGATCGTCGGGATCGCCGCAATCGCGTTAGCGGTTCTCTGCGCCATCTCGTTGGCGGTGCCGCACCATTCCGGCAGTATCGGCCGATGGACCGCCGATACGCTGCGGCGTTTCTTTGGGGGCGCGGCGCCGCTTTTCCCGGTCCTGATGGCGTTCTTCGGCGCGATTGCGTTTTTGGAAGTCAACGTCAGGCGCACGTTGGCCGGGCCGGGAACGAGCGCGCTCGCGTTTTTTTTGATCGTCGATGCGGGATTTGGCGCGGGCGGCGGGAGCCGCGGCGGCGCGGTCGGCGCAAACATCTGGTGGGCGCTGCACGCGCTCGTCGGCACGGTCGGAGCGTGGATCGTCCTCGCGGTCGCCGCCGTATCGCTGGCCTTGTGGCTCACCGGCGCCAGCCTGAAGCAGTCGATCGGGCGCGTCGTCGTGTTTGCGCGCGGCCTGCGCGTGCCCAGCGTGCCGAACCTGCCGAAGCTGCGCGTCGAACTTCCCCAAGGACACGGTTCGCTGCGCGAAGCCTTCGCGTTGCCGCCGGAGAGCGGGCGCGCGATCGGGCCGGCATTCGACCGGGAAGCTTCCGACGTCGTCGTCGAGACGGTGCCCCCCGCGCCGCTTGCGGTCGACGCGCCGGTCCCGGTGGTGCCCGTAACGGTCGTCACCGGCCCCCGCCCGGCAAGCGCCGCCGATAGTGCGCTCGACGGCGACTACGAACCGGCCGCGGAGCGTTCGTATCGGCTCCCCGACCTCGCGATCTTCGACCCGCCCCCGGCACTGGTGGTCGACGATTCGAATCGCGCACACGTGCTCGAAGACACGCTGGCCAGTTTCGGCGTGGGCGCCAAGGTGGTGCATATCGAGCGCGGTCCCTCGATCACGCGTTACGAACTCAAACCCGAACGCGGCGTCAAGATCTCGAAGATCGCCTCGCTGGCCGACGACCTGGCGCTGGCGCTGGCGGCCACCAGCGTCCGGATCGAGGCCCCGATTCCGGGCAAGTCCGCCGTGGGAATCGAGGTGCCGAACCAAACGGTCTCGATCGTGGCGATTCGCGAGATCCTCGACGCGATTCCCAACCGCGGTCAGATTCCGCCGCTCTGGATGGCGCTGGGCAAAGACATCACCGGCCGCCCCGTGTTCGGCGATCTGTGCAAAATGCCGCACTTACTGGTCGCGGGCGCGACCGGAGCCGGAAAGTCCGTGTGCTTGAACACGATCGTCGCATCCTTGCTGGTCAGCGCCACGCCCGACCAAGTGCAGATGCTGATGATCGATCCCAAACGCGTGGAGCTGACGGTGTACAACGGCATCCCACACTTGATTAAAGACGTGATCGCGGACCCGCGGCTGGCCGCCGGCGCGCTGTTCGAGATGACCAAAGAGATGGATTCGCGCTACGAGCGATTCGCCAAAGCGGGCGTTCGCAAAATCGAGGAATACAACGCCAAACACCCCGACGAGACGCTGCCGTACGTCGTGATCGTCATCGACGAATTAGCCGATCTCATGCTGGTGGCGCCGGCGAAGGTCGAAGCGACCATCATGCGATTGGCCCAGCTCGCGCGGGCCACCGGCATTCATCTCGTCGTGGCGACGCAGCGGCCGTCGGTCGACGTGATCACCGGCTTGATCAAAGCCAACATTCCGTCGCGGATCGCGTTTGCCGTCAGCTCGCAAGCCGATTCGCGCGTGGTCCTCGACATGAACGGCGCCGAGCGGCTCCTCGGCCGCGGCGACATGCTGTATCTGCCGATCGACGCGCCCAAGCCGGTGCGCGCTCAGGGCGCGCTGATTTCTAACGCCGAAGTCGCGCGCCTGGTGGAGTTTTGGGCGCGGCAGGCGCGCCCGCACAACCTGCTCGACGTCGACGTCGTTCCGGTCAGCGACGACGAGGCCGGCAAGGCCGTCGATCCGCTGTGCTACGACGCCGCCAAGTTCATCATCGAGACCAACTACGCGTCCACGGCCCAACTGCAATCCCAGTTCTCGATCGGCCATCCGCGGGCGGTCCGCTTGATGAAGCAGCTTGAAGATTTCAAAGTCGTCGGGCCGCACGAAGGAACCAAACCGCGCAAGCTGCTCGTCGGTCCCGCAGAGTTGGAGATGATGGCGCCGCGGCTGGGCAAAGGAGAAGGGGGACAGCAAGACCTTTTCGCGAGCGGCCCGTGAAGGCGCTGGCCGTCGCGGTCGTCGCGCTCGCCGCCTTCCTAGCACTTGGATTCGCGGTCGTACGTGGCGGAGAACCGGGCGCGCTGATCGGCTGGGAAGTCGTCCTGGCGAACCACGGTGCGTTGATCGCGTGGTGGCTGACGTGGGCGTGCTATCCGCAACTGCTCGGGCCGCTGGCGATCGCGCTGCTGATCGTCGCGTGGCGCGTTCCCTCGTGGCGCGCGCGCATCGTGTTTAGCATCATCATGCTCGTCCTGTGCTGGCAGGGCGCGGATCTCTTCCAGCATTTCTTCATGCGGCCGCGCCGGCTCGACTGGATCGTGCGTCGCGAAGCCGCTTTTTCGTATCCGAGTTCGCACGCCGCGATCGTCACCGGCTTCTACCTGCTATGGGCTCGGATGATCGCCGTATCGGACCTGCCGCGCGCCGTGCGGGCGACGCTCCCTGCGTTGCTGGCGGCGCTCGCGGCAGCGGTCTGCTGGTCGCGTCTGGCGCTGGGAGCGCACTATCTGACCGACCTCGCCGGCGGCGCGCTGCTGGCGATCGCGATCGTCTCGGTCGCGCTGGCCGCGTATCCGCTGAAGGGCTTCGTGCGCCCGGCCGGAGTATAACCGGGCGTGACGTACCGCGACCCGGCTCTTGTCGAAATCGAACGAAAAGTCGATTCGGAAATCCCGCTTTCGTTCGCAGACGGGCTAGCGCTCTATCGCACGCCCGACTTGCACGGCCTGGGCGCGATCGCCCGCCGGCGTAAGGAGCGTAAGAGCGGAAAGCGGGTGTTCTACGTTCTGAACCGCTACATCAACTCGACCAACGTATGCTTCGCAGCCTGTACGTTCTGCTCGTTCGCCGCGGACGAATTCAAAGAACCGCACCGCGTGTTTCGAATGACGGCCGATCAAGTGTTTGCCAAAGCGGTCGAGACCGGGACCAACTTCAATCAAATCCATATCGTCGGCGGTCACGATCCGCGACAACTATCCCTGGACTACTGGCTGCCGCTGATGCGGCGCTTCAAGCAGGCCTTGCCGCACGTCCAGCTGTCGCTCTTTACCGCGGCCGAAATCGAGTACATGGCCAAGCGCCATCGCTTGTCGTTCCCGGAGATCGTCGCGGCCCTCAAGGCGGCCGGTCTCGACAACGTCAACGGCGGCGCGGCCGAGATTCTCGGCGAAGCGACGCGCGCGAAGATCTGTCCGAACAAGGTCTCGAGCGCGAACTGGGTCGCGATCCACGAGGAGCTGCACCGCCAAGGCGTCGCCAGCAATGCGACGATGCTTTACGGTCACGTCGAAACGTTGGAAGACCGAGTCGATCACTTGATCCGGCTGCGCGAGTCGCAGGACCGGTCGCCCGGATTCAACGCGTTCATTCCCTTGGCGTTTCATCCCGACGGGAACGAACTTTCGGATTGCGGGTGGACGACCGGGCTGGACGATCTGCGCACCTTTGCGGTCGCGAGGCTGATGCTGCACAACTTCGACCACATCAAAGCCTACTGGATGATACAGGGCTTGAAAGTTTGTCAAGTCGCGCTGCAGTTCGGGGCCGACGACATGGACGGGACGCACGGCTCGACCGACGAGGAGATGATCTATCACTCGGCCGGAACGCGGTCGGGACAGTACGTGGACGATCGCGAATTCCGGCGCTTGATCGCCGACGCCGGTTACGTCGCGGTGCGGCGCAACTCGACGTATCAAGAGTTCGCCTGGGATTGGTCGCCCCCGTCGCCGGACCGCGAGTTGGTGGAAGCGTGACGCTGCGTTGCGGAAGAATTCGCTACACCAACGATCTGCCGGTCTATGCGGCGTTCGACGCGGGCGCGATCGCCTATCCCGGGTCGCTGCACGCCGACGTGCCGGCGCGCCTGAACGCGATGCTGCTCGGCGGGGATCTCGACTTGAGCCCGATTAGCGCGTTTGCCTGGGCGCGGCACAGCGACGAACTCGTTCTGCTGCCCGATCTCTGCATCGGAGCGCGCGACGAGGTCGTTTCGGTCGTGTTGGTCTCGCCGACGCCGCCGGCATTGCTCGACGGCGCGACGGTGTACGTAACGTCCGAATCCGAGAGCGGGCGTAACTTATTGCGCGTACTCCTCGAGCGGCGTTACGGCGTACACCCGTCCTATGCCGTCGATTCCGAACCGTTCGCGCGCGCCTGCAACGGCGAACCGACGCTCTTGATCGGAGACGCCGCGATCGACGCGGTCGAAGCGCTGTCGCCCGAGCACGTGTACGATCTCGGCCGCTTGTGGCACGAATGGACGGATCGTCAAACCGTGTTCGCCGTTTGGGCGGCGCGACGCGACGCGTACCGGCGCGATCCCGAAGGCGTTAGGGCGTGCCTGCACGCGCTGACCGACGCCTACACGTGGTCGCGCTCGCATGCCGACGACGTCGTCGCGCGCGCTCAGCGAACGATCCCACGACCGCCGGGCTTCTACGAACGCTACTACGGCAAACTCAACTTCACGTTCCACAGCGCGGCCCAAAGCGGCCTAGCCGCGTTCTGCCGCGAGCTATTCGCGCTCGGCACGATCCCCAAGATTCCTTCGTCGCTCCCGGAGGCGGTCGGTGCCGTCGCTGGGTAGTTTGATCGACCGCGCCGCCGGCGGCGGACGGTTGACGCTCGAAGAAGGCGTCCGCCTCTACGAGGAGGGCGATCTTCACGAACTGGGCGCGGCCGCGCACGCGCGCCGCATGCAGCTCTATCCGTCGAACGTCGTGACCTACGTCATCGACACGACCATCAACTACACGAACGTCTGTAACGTCCACTGCACTTTCTGCGCGTTCTTCCGCCCGGAGCAGCACAAGGAAGGCTATACGATGTCGCACGACGCCGTGCTCGCGCGGGTCAAGTACGCCGCCGATCAGGGTGCGACTCAAATCATGATCCAAGGCGGCGTGAATCCGGAACTCGGAATCGAGTGGTTCGAAGCGCTATTCGACCGGGTCCGGCGCGAACATCCGCTCGTCGACATTCACTCGTTGTCGGTCTCGGAAATCGTCGGCCTCGCACACGTCAGCGGCCTCACGGTCCGCGACGTGTTGGTGCGCTTAAAGGATGCCGGTATGAAATCGCTGCCGGGCGCGGGCGCGGAAATCTTGGTCGAGCGCGTGCGCAAGCGAATCTCGGCGCGCAAGGTGCGGCCCGAAGAATGGCTCGGCGTGATGCGCGAGGCACAGCATTTGGGAATGCCGACCACCGCCACGATGATGTTCGGTTCGATCGAAACGGCTCGCGAGCGGATCGAGCATCTGCACGTCTTGCGCGAGCTGCAGGACGAAACCGGCGGCTTCACGGCGTTCATTCCCTGGTACTACGTGCCGTTTAAGACGCCGCTGCGCGGCAAGGAGGCGACCGGCCTGGAGTATCTGCGCGTGCTGGCCGTGTCGCGGCTCTACCTCGACAACTTCGCGCACTTGCAGGCGTCGTGGCTGACGCCCGGCGTGAAGCTGGGACAACTAGCGCTGTTCTACGGCTGCGACGACATGGGGGGAACGATTATCGAGGAACGGGTCGTGCACGATGCCGGAAGCACGAACGAGGCCACCCGCCGAGATTTGGAAACCTTGATCCTGCGGGCCGGGTTTACGCCGGTCATCCGCGACACGTACTGGAATCTTCGCAGCGACGTTCCCCTGGCCACCGCGTCGTAAGATCCAGGGCCCCTAAGCTTCTAAAACGTCTAAAACGTCGCGCGAATCGTGGCGGCGCCGAGCACTTCGTCTCCGTCCGAATCGAACAGCGCGACGAGTTGGCCGGGGGTCACGGCGCGTTGCGGATCGTCGAACAGCAACTCGAGCGTGCCGTCCCCGCGCGTTCGCGCGCGGGCGAGAGCCGGCGCGGCGCGATAGCGGATCGCCGCCAGCACAGCGGCGTCGCCATTCTCGAAACGTTCGGGCCGAATGAGGTTCAGTTCGTCGGCGTGCAGCGTTTGCGTCAGCAGCTCGTCTTCGCGACCGACGACGATCGTATTGCTGCCGGCGTCGATCCGCGTGACGTAGCGAGCGCCGTCGCCGCGCGGCGGGAGACCCGTCCGCTGCCCGACCGTATAGCGGGCGATGCCGGCGTGCGCCCCGATTCGCTCGCCGCTCGCGGTCACCACGCTGCCCGGGCGGTTGAGGTCCGGCCGAAGCCGCTCGACGACGTCGCGATAGTCGCCGCCTTCGACGAAGCAAATGTCTTGCGATTCGGTCTTGTCGTGCACCGCGAGACCCAGGCGGCGGGCGTGCGCGCGCGTGGCCGGCTTGTCGAACTCGCCGAGCGGAAGCAGCAGCCGTTCGAGCTGGGCGGGCGTCAGCTGGGCCAGCGCGTAGGCTTGATCCTTGGCGTGCGGATTGCGAAACAGATGCGGGCCGTCGGCGCGCCGTTCGACGCGCGCGTAGTGACCGGTGGCGACGAATCGGGCCCCGAGCCGATCGGCGTATTGCGCGAGCGTTCCCAGCTTGACGAAGTTGTTGCACGAGACGCACGGGTTCGGCGTCCGGCCGGCGGCGTAATCATCGACGAATCGCTCGACGACGTTTCGACGAAACGTGGCTTCGAAATCGAGTACGTAATGCGCGATGCCGAGCGTCGCGGCGGTGCGCCGGGCGTCGTCGAAGTCGTCGCTCCCGCAGCAGCTTTTGGCGTGCGCCGGCTTCGTCGGAGCGTACATCTTCATCGTTACGCCGACTACGTCGTATCCCGCTTCGAGCAAGAGCCCGGCGGCGACGGCCGAGTCTACGCCTCCGCTCATCGCCGCAATTACGCGTTCCTTTGCCATTGGACTACAGGACAGGATAACACTAGGTCGGGGCTAACAAAAGCCCCAAATGCCAGCGCTGGGTGAGCGGTTCCGTGCCGCACGCGAGGCCCGCGGTCTCTCCCTCTCGGAGGTTTCCGAGCAAATCCGCATTCGCTCGGTTTACCTGGCGGCAATTGAGGAGGAGCGCTGGAGCGCGATCGGCGCTCCCGTCTACGTCCGCGGCTTCCTGCGGACGTATGCCCGCTATCTGGCGCTCGACCCCGAGGAGATCGTCGCGGAGTTCAACGCAGACACGGGAACGCCGTCGCGCGAACCCGAGAGTGCGCCGGAGCCCGCGTCGCGCGTCCGGCCGTCGAAGCGGGGATCGCTGGTGGTCTGGATTGCCGCCTTGGTGGCCGTCCTTTTGGTCGCGTTCGTCGTCTATAACGAGTTGACGATGCGCCGGGAGACCGCATCCTCGGTGGCGGCGGCGAGTTCCGAGCCGAGCCCGCTTCCTTCTATAACGGCATCGGGCGAAGGCGGCACCCCGGCCGCGGGGCCGGCCGGCGCCTCGGCCTCCCCCAGCCCGGCCGTCGAGCCGAACTCCCTGGCGCTGGTCTTTTCGGCTCCGACGTGGCTCAGGGTCACCGTTGACGGCAGTGTTAGCATGGAGGGTACGTTTCCGGCCGGAACGACCAAGACGTTCCACGGCCGGAAGGCGTTGGTGCGCGTCGGCAACGCCGGCGGAGTCGAGATCTACGTCGACGGTAAGAACGTCGGTAAGCTCGGCAAGTCGGGCGACGTGGTCGAACGCGCTTTTACGCTGTAAAGGATTGTAGTTGCCTACCGACTCATCGTTCGACGTGGTTTCACGCATCGATCGCCAAGAGCTCGACAACGCGCTGAATCAAGCGCGGCGCGAGATCGAAAACCGCTTCGATTTCAAAAACAGCAAGACGTCGATCGAATCCGACGAAAAGCAGATCGTTTTGGTCAGCGACGACGACATGAAGATGCGCAACGTCGTCGATATTCTGCGCGCCAAAGCGATCAAGCGCGGAGTGGACGTCAAGGCGCTGGAGTTCGGGGCGGTCGAACCGGCCGCCGGCAGCACGGTGCGGCAAGTAATTTCGCTGCGCGCCGGCATCCCGAAAGACAAAAGCAAAGAGCTGATGGAAAAGATCAAATCGCTCAAGCTCAAAGTCACCGCGCAATATCAAGACGAGCAGATTCGCATCACCGGCAAGAACAAGGACGATCTGCAGAAGGTCATCGCGGCTCTGCGCGCTTTGGAGTTCGACTTGCCGTTACAGTTCGTCAACTATCGCTAGTGCCGCGCGAGATGAAGTCGGTCGCGTTCGTTAGCTTGGGATGCGCCAAGAATTTGGTCGACACCGAGGTCATGATCGCTCGGCTCGCCGCGGCCGGCTGGCAGCTGGAGCGCGAGGCGCGCAGCGCCGACGCGGTGGTCATCAATACGTGCGCCTTTATCGATCCGGCGAAGGCCGAGTCGACCGAGACGATCATGGAGCACGCGGCGCTCAAGCGCCGCGGCCAGCAGCTGATCGTTGCCGGCTGCCTGGCGCAGAGATACGGCGAACGTCTGGCCGCGCTCGTCCCCGAAATCGACGGGATCGTCGGTACCGGCGCGTACGGCGGAATCGTAGAATTGCTCGACGACGTTCGCGCCGGGCACCGGCCGGTGCGGCTGCAGTTCGATGCCGAACCGGAGCACGATTTTCTTCCGCGCCTGGTCACGACGCCGCGCGCGACGGCGTATCTCAAGATCGCCGAAGGCTGCGACCATCCGTGTACCTTCTGCATCATCCCGCAGCTGCGCGGCGGATTTCGCAGCCGCAGCGAAGAGTCGATTCTCAAGGAAGCGCGCGCCCTGACCGAAGGCGGCGCGAAGGAGCTGATCTTGATCGCACAGGACACGTCGATGTGGGGCCGCGACCGCGGCAATCGGCGAGGCGGACTCGCGCGGCTCTTGGAACGTTTGCACGAGATCGATGCGCTCGAGTGGATCCGGCTGTTGTATCTCTACCCCGCGACGGTCGATCGCGAGCTGGTCGACGCGATCGGCGACTTGCCGAAAGTTTGCAAATACATGGATATGCCGCTCCAGCACGCCCACCCCGACGTGCTGCGGGCGATGCGTCGGCCGGGTAACGGCGAACGCTATCTCGAGATACTGGACCAATTTCGCGCGCGCGTCCCCGGCATTACGATGCGCTCGACGTTCATCGTGGGCTTTCCCGGCGAGCGTCCGGAACACGTCGCCTACCTGCAGGATTGGATCGGCCGCGCGCAGCTCGACCGGGTGGGCTTTTTCGAGTACAGCGCCGAGGAAGGCACCCCCGGGGCGGATTTGCCGGGCCGCCCGAGCGCTCGCGAACGCCGTCGCCGGCTGATCGCCCTGCGCGAGGCGCAACGCGCCGCCTCGGATCGCGTCCGCGAACGGCGGATCGGAAGTTCGCTTCGAGTGTTGGTCGAAGAGCGGCGGTACTTGCGCAAGGGCGACGCGGCACGGGAACGGCTCGGGAGCGCGTACGCGTGGTACGGCCGCTCGCAGGGCGAAGCCCCGGGCGTCGACGGCGGGGTGTATTTCAGCGACGATGCCGGCACCGCGCAAGTCGGCGATTTCGTTACGGTCGCGCTGGACGGCCTCGGTCCGTTCGACTTTTTCGGACGTATGGCGTCGAAGGAGGCCGTCGCAGTTGGGTAGACATCTCGCCGCGCCCGATCCGGATCGTCCGCGCCGCAACGTCTGGCGCCTGGTCGCCGCCATCGTCGGTTTGATCGCGCTGGGAGCCGGTTCGGCGCTGGCGGCGTTTGCGTATTTCAAACACGAAAGCCCGGTAACGGCGATCACGCAGATCTTCGTGCCTTCGCCGCAGCAGGTCTTCGGCAAACCGAACATTCTGGTGTTGGTCGAGGGTCTCGACTACGACTACACGTCGAAGGACGAGGAATTTTCGACCAACTCCCGCAGCGACGTGATCTGGGCGGTAAACCTCGATTTTGCGACCAAACGCATCTACCAGCTTTCGATTCCCCGCGACATGATCGCGACGATGCCCAACGGTGCGCGCGCCAAGATCAATCAGGCGCAATCCGACGGGGGAGTAAAGGAAGCCAAGAGCGTTATCGCCGATTTCCTCGGGATTCCCGGCTTCGATCGCTACGTGATCTTGCGAATCGACGCGACCAAAGCATTCGTCGAGGCGATCGGCGGCGTGGACGTCGTCGTCAAGTCGTCGGACTGCCTGCGACACAAGACCGGCTGCACCGGCGAACGCTTAGACTACGACGATACCTGGGGCCATCTCCACATTCACTTGAGCGAAGGCCTCCACCATCTCGACGGCGAGCAAGCCGTGGCGTACATGCGCTTTCGCCACGACTGGTGCAGCGATCCGTGCCGGATCATGCGCCAGCAGCAAGTCCTCCACGCGATGGCCGCCAAACTTCGCTCTGACCGCGTCAACACGGTCCTCCACCTCGGCGATCTGCTCGCGGTTTTTCACAAATACGTGCAGACCGACTTTACCAACGCGGAACTGTTCGCGCTGGCGACCCACTATCAGGGAATCCCCGATAGCTCGATCGTGGCGAGCCAAGTGCCCTATACCGACGACGTCGATCTTCCGCCTTACGGCGATGCGC
Source organism: Candidatus Tumulicola sp. (assembly GCA_036490465.1). Taxonomy (GTDB): domain Bacteria; phylum Vulcanimicrobiota; class Vulcanimicrobiia; order Vulcanimicrobiales; family Vulcanimicrobiaceae; genus Tumulicola. The sequence continues at coordinate 79,734 of DASXDV010000059.1, forward strand.
TCGTTCCCGACACCGAGGCGCGTCAGCGCCTGGTCGACTCGATGCTGCTCGCACCGCCGGTACCCGAGCCGTCGCCCGACACGATGGCGCTGGCCGCCATCGCGCCGTCGACCCTTCGGATCGACGTCGAAAACGGGAGCGGAATCGCCGGGGCCGGCCGGCGGGTCGCCGAGGTGCTGAAGAAGGACGGATTCTCGGTAGGGGAAGTCGGCAACGCGCAACGCTCCGACTACGTCATCAGCGAGATTCACGAGCATTCGACGGTGACGTTCGCCGGCGCGAGGGTGCGCGCCGCGTTGCCCGCAAGCATGCAGAAGAGCGCCACCGTCGTATCCGATCCCTCGCCGGCCGGATCGGCGGACCCGCAAGCGACCGCCGTCACGAGCGACGTCACGCTGATCGTCGGCGCCGATCTGGCTAAGGTCCCCGACGGCCCCGGCCCTGGGAAGTGACGCGTAACGTGAAGATCGCGATCGGCTGCGTGTTAGCCGCGACGCTTGCCCTCGGAAGTTGGGACGCGTTCGCGCGTAAGAGCAGCGTCATGCCGGCCCTGGTTACGCCGTCGACCAACGTGCACTTCGCGATCTCGCACGACTTGGCGTCGCGCCTATACCGGGTATCACAGGAGACGCCGTTCGAAGATCGCTCCGGGCGCCCCAAACTGATCGCACTGACGTTCGACGATGGGCCATATCCGATTTTCACGCCGATGCTGCTGGACGTTCTACGCGACGCGCACGTTCCGGCCACGTTCTTTCTGATAGGTCGGGACGCCGAGCAATGGCCTGAGATCACTCGGCGAATCGAGTCGGAGGGAAACGAGGTCGCCGATCACACGTATTCGCATCCGGATCTCGACCTCGAGACGGACGCGCAGGTACGCACGGAGATCTTGCAGGGTCGCGACGCATTGTGGAAGCTTACCGGCGATCCGGCGGTGCGAACGCTGATGCGTCCGCCGCACGGCCGCTATACGGAACGCACGCTGAAGATCGCGCAGGCGCTGGGATATTCGGTGGTGTTGTGGACCGACGACAGTGGCGATTGGCGCACGTTGACGGCGCCGGAGATCGAACGTCATATGCTCGAGTACGCGACCGCCCCCGAGATCGTGCTGCTGCACAGTGGAAAAATCGCGACGATCGAAGCCTTGCCCGCCGTGATCGCCCACTTCGAGCACGCCGGCTACCGGTTCGTCACGGTCGGCGAGCTGCTGGCGCACGTCAGCAGTCGCGATCTTGACCATCCCCTACGCCGGTCGCTCTAGGCTCCCGGATATGCCTCGCCAGATCATCGATACCGAATCGAGCCGACCGGCCTACGTCCGGCGCCGGCTGGTTAGCTTGGCGGCAGCCATTTTGGCGATTGCGGCCGCCGCGGGCGTCGCATGGGTCGCATGGGCGCACCACCTCCTGCCGGGCGTTCGGTAGGCTCCTCCCTTCGGCTCAAGGAAACTTCCCACGCCCCGGGAACCTGGGACCGGTTCCGGTGACGTTCGCAATCCCAAGGAGAAAGAATGCTTCCTAGGCTTACCATAGGGTTCATCGTGCTGAGCGCGGCAATCGGGGTTGCGGCGTGCAGTTCGTACGGCGCCGGCAGTGCGGTGGACGTCGGGCCGAACTTCCCGTCGATGACGCTCTATGCGAGCAACAGCAATCAGAATGCGATCAGCATCTATAACAAAGGGCAAAAGACCGGCACGGGGCCGGCCTTTGAAATCGGCGGCGCGAGCACGACCCTCAACGGTCCGCAGTACCTCGCGTTCGACACCAGCCAGAACCTTTGGGTAACGAACTTCAACCCTTCGACCAACGGCGCACTGCTGATCGAGATTCAGGCGTTGGCAACCGGAGACGTCATCCCGCTGCAGTCGGCGGCGCTCGTCGGGCATTTGCGCGGGATCGCGATCTCCGCAAAATCGAAGCTCAAGGGATTTTCGCCGCTGATGGTAATTTCCGACGTCATTCCGACGGAGAAATATACGAGCCAGGTGCTGCTCTTCGTGCCTGGGAGCACGGTACCGTATCAATCGATCGCCGGTCCCAAACCGGCGTTGCGCGTTCCCAGCGGCGTCGCGCTGGATGCCAACAATCACATCTACGTAGCCAACGTGCAAGGCGCGAAGGTGCAGGAATTCGTCCTTCCGAAGCCCACGCCGACGCCGAAAAATACGCCGACGCCATCGCCGACGCCGTCGCCGACTTCGACGCCGAGCGGATCGCCGAGCCCGTCGCCGACGCCGTCGCCCACCCCGACGCCGATCAACATCATAGCGCGCATCACGATCTCCGGCCCCAACACCCACGTCGTAACGCCGACCAGCGTGACCGTCGACAGCGACGGTAACATCTACGTTTCGGACGAAGGCACGCTCGGATCGTTGCATACGGCCTCCATTCTCGTCTTCGCGCCGCCGAAGAACAAAGGCATCGTCAACGTCAAACCGATTCGCCAAATTCGCGGCCCGAATTCCCTGCTGACGACGCCGACCGACGTGAAGGTCGACACCAAAGCCGGCCTGATTTACGTGGCCGACTCGGGAGAAGTTTTGGTCTTCAAAATCGGCGATAACGGAGATCCCGCGCCCCAAGCAATTTACAAATCCCCCGGCGCGATAACCGGCCTCGGCCTCGTCCCATAGGCCCTCGCCAACCTGGTCCACGAAGCGAAGCGCCGGCAACCAGTGTCACTTGACTCGAGCCTCCGCGGGCGGAGCATCCAATCTCGTCCGCCGAGCAGAGCATACAACCCAAGCAGAGCACCGCATACTGCAACCCCAAGCAGCGTTTCCCGCCTTGCAACCCAAGGCAGCATATCCCGCCTTGCAACCCCAAGCAGCGTATCCCGCCTTGCAAGCCAAAGCAGCGTATCCCGCCTTGTCATCCTGAGCGGAGCGCCCACAGGGCGCGCAGTCGAAGGGCGAAGGGCGGGCTAGGGCCCAAATATCAGATGGAGAAGGCATAGCATCCCCATGGCATTTCTAAAGGCGCTGATCGACGGAAACGAGCGAGAAGTCGCTCGGCTTCGGCGTACGGCCAACGCGGTCAATGCGCTCGAGGCGCAGATGTCCGCTCTGCCCGACGACGCTTTGCGCGCGAAAACTCAAGAATTTCGGGACCGTCTTGCGGCCAACGAACTGCTCGACGATATGCTTCCGGAAGTCTTCGCGGTCGTTCGCGAGGCCGGAAAGCGGACGCTCGCGATGCGCCATTTCGACGTCCAGATCATGGGCGGTCAAGTGCTTTACGAAGGCCGCATCGCCGAAATGAAGACGGGCGAGGGAAAGACCCTCGTCGCGACTCTGCCGGTCTATGCACGCGCGCTCGAGGGACGCGGCGTGACGGTCGTCACCGTCAACGATTACCTGGCACGGCGCGACGCCGAGTGGATGGGACCGCTTTACGAGTTCCTAGGCCTGAGCGTCGGCATCATCCAACACGGTCTCGATTCGGCTCAGCGACGCGACGCCTATAACTGCGACGTGACGTACGTTACGAACAACGAGGTCGGCTTCGACTATCTGCGCGACAACATGGCGTGGCAGGTCGAAGACCTTGTGCAGCGCGAGCTCTACTTCGCGCTCGTTGATGAAGTTGATTCAATTCTGGTCGACGAAGCACGCACGCCGCTGATCATTAGCGGACCGTCTCAGGAATCGGGCGAGCTGTACGATAAGTTCGCCCAGATCGTGCCTCGTCTGAAAAAGGGCGAAGACTACACGGTCGACGAGAAGGCGCACGCCGTCCCGATCATGGAGCCCGGCGTCGCCAAAGTTGAGAAGATGCTCGGCGTTCAGAATCTCTACGATCAGCGCAACATCGAGCTTGCCCACCAGCTTAACGCGGCCCTGAAAGCCTGGAATCTGTTCCATCGCGATCAGCAGTATATCGTTAAGGAAGGGGAAGTGATCATCGTCGACGAGTTCACCGGTCGTTTGATGTACGGCCGGCGTTACTCCGACGGCATTCACCAGGCCATCGAAGCCAAAGAAGGCATCAAAGTGCGCGGCGAGGACCAAACGCTCGCGACGATTACCTTCCAGAATCTTTTCCGCTTGTTCGAGCACCTCGCCGGCATGACCGGTACGGCCAAGACCGAGGAACGCGAGTTTCGCGATATTTACGGCTTGGACGTGGTGGTGGTTCCGACGAACATGCCGATGATTCGCAAAGACAACTCCGATATCGTGTTTAAGTCGGAGAAGGCGAAGTTCGAGGCGGTCGTCGACGAGATCATCAACGAGCATCAGAAGGGCCGGCCGGTGTTGGTCGGAACGCGTTCGATCGAAAAGAGCGAGCTGCTCGCGGCGATGTTGCGGCGACGCGGTGTTGAGTGCAACGTCCTCAATGCCAAGTATCACGAGCAGGAAGCCGAGATCATCAAGGACGCCGGTCAGAATTCGCAGGTCACGATTGCGACCAACATGGCCGGCCGCGGCACCGACATCAAGCTTGGCGACGGCGTCGCTCGCAACGGCGGCTTGCATATCATCGGGACCGAGCGTCACGAGTCGCGCCGGATCGACAATCAGTTGCGCGGCCGATCGGGACGCCAGGGCGACCCCGGTTCCACTCGCTTCTACATTTCGTTAGAAGACGAAGTGATGCGCTTGTTCGGGGGCGAGCGGATGACCGCGATCATGGATCGGGTCGGCTTTACCGACGAACAGCCGATCGAATCGGGCCTGGTCACGAAATCAATCGAGCGGGCGCAGAGCAAGGTCGAGAATCATAACTACGAGATCCGTAAGCACGTCCTCGAGTACGACGACGTGATGAACAAGCAGCGCTCGATTATCTACGCCGATCGCCGGGCGACCCTCGAAGGAAAGTTCGATTCGCGAACGTTCATTGTGCAGACGCTTGAGGCTAAAGTAGACGAAGCCGTCGAGCAAAATGCGCCGGAAAACGCGCATCCTGGCGAGTGGGATCTCGAGGAGATGCTGGTGCAGCTCGACGCGATCTTCCCGATCCGGCGCGCGCTCGAAGTAAGCGATTTAGAGAAGAAGGACCGCGACGAGATCCGGCGCCTCCTGCACGCCCAAGCGCTCGAAGCGTACGAGGCCAAGGAGCGCGAGATTACCCCAGACATTCTCCGGCTGGTGGAACAACGCTACCTGCTGTTACCGATCATCGACCGGCAGTGGGTCGACCATCTCTACGTGATGGATCACCTCAAGACCGGCATCGGTTTGCGCGGCTACGGGCAAAAAGATCCGCGCGTCGAGTACGAAAAGGAAGCGTTCGAGATCTTCGAGTCGCTCAAGAACAACATCGCCGATGAAGCGATCAAGGGCGTCTTCCGCGTCGTGATCGAGCAAGGCGGCCCGGATCCGCAGCAGCAGCTCGTTGCCAATCCGCAGTTCCAGCCGATTCCAACGGGCGAACTCGTACCGCAGCCTAACGAGAGTCAGGGCCGTTTAAGCCCGCAGGAGGTCGAGCAGTTGCTCGGCCCCATGCCGGGTACGGAACGCAAACCGCAACAACTGCATACGAACAAAGATGATGAATCCGGACCGAAGCCGATCCAGCGCGAAGCGCCGAAGGTGGGTAGAAACGAACTCTGCCCGTGCGGCAGCGGAAAAAAATTCAAGAAATGCCACGGCGTCGTCACGATGGGATAGATACCGTATTCCGCGTCAAGCGTAATTCGCATCGAACGCGACGCCTGACCGAAGGATGCCGTAGGCGAGGACCAACAGCTTGCGCATGACTGCGCCGATAATGAGTCGTTTATGCTTTCC
>DASXDV010000085.1:0-5441 GCA_036490465.1 Candidatus Tumulicola sp.
GTGGGCGTGAGACTGCCTCCGTCAAACGCGCTTACAACGTTGGATTCAAACCCGAACGTGTTAGAGCGTCCCGTTCCCGGCGACGGCCATCAACGGGCCATACCCGGAGTACGTGCGATCCGGTGTCGCACTCGGGAGGCCGTTGACGAGCCGAAAGCGATCGATGTACTCCTGAGTCAGCCCCGGCGAGTGAAATGCGAGGTAGAGATAGTTTCGTGTTTGAGCAGTCGTCGGGCCATTCGCCGCGCCCGCGCCGCCGATCGGGACCGGCGGTCCGTTCTGCATGGAGCAGGCCGTCAACGCGAAGAGCGCCGGGACCGCGGCGGCAAGGAGAGACTGGCGGAATTGCATGGTCATTTAGGTGCACTCCCCCCGACGAACTTTTCGCCTCAGAGCGAGTTGTTTGACGGGGAATCCGATAACCCTGGTCATCTTAATTAGGAAAGCAGCCCTTTCCACGTCGGGGCTTGACACAATGAGTGTTGCAGCAGTAATGTCTGTTAGAACAGGCATGACAGACAGAAGCCTTCCTCCCGCGCTAAGCCCCGTCGCCCAGAAGTTCATCGTGCACTGGGGCGAGTTGGGAACGCGGTGGGGTATCAACCGCACCGTCGCGCAGGTCCATGCCCTGTTGTATCTTTCGCAGAAGCCGCTCGACGTCCAATCCATTTGCGAGAGCCTCCGCGTGGCTCGCTCGAACGCCAGCACGAGCTTGCGCGAACTGGAGGGCTGGGGCGTCGTTCGCCCCGTCCACGTTCTGGGCGATCGGCGCGAGCACTACGAAGCCGTCGCCGACGTCTGGCAGATGTTGGCGATCTTGGCCGAGTCGCGCAAGCGGCGGGAGATAGATCCAACGCTTGCGATTTTGCGCGAATGTTCGGCCGGTCTCGACGCGGGCAGCCGCGTCTCCGATCGCTTCATTCAAAACCGCATTTCTGCAATGCTCGACCTGTTCGAAACGCTCAGTCCGTTGATCGACGAATTCGTCGCGCTTCCGAGCGCCGCGATTCGGAGCATGGCGCAGTGGCGGGGGCGCTTGCGTTCGCTCTTCAAGGCAAAGCACTGAGGCGAAGGCGTGCGGATCGTCATCGCGGGAGGTTCGGGCCATTTGGGCAGCGTTTTGGCCGAGCACTGGCATGCGCGCGGCTCCGACGTCGTGGTGTTGAGCCGCCGGCGCTGCGAGACGCCCTGGAAGTCGGTGCGCTGGGACGGCAGAACGGTCAATTCGTGGGCGCACGAACTCGAGGGCGCCGACGTCATCGTGAACCTGGCGGCCCGCAGCGTAAACTGCCGGTACACGGCGACAAACCGCCGAGATATTCTCAGTTCGCGCATCGAATCGACGCTGGCGCTCGGCGAAGCCATCGCTCGGCTAAGCAATCCTCCGCCGACGTGGCTTCAGGCGTCTACGGCGACGATCTACGCTCACCGGTTCGATGCGGCAAACGACGAAGCAACCGGCGTCATCGGCGGGAAAGAGGTCGATGCGCCAAACGCCTGGCGATTCAGCATCGACGTTGCAACGGCGTGGGAAACGGCTTGCCTTGACGCGCCGGCGCCGCAGACGCGCAAAGTCCTGTTGCGCAGCGCCATCGTCATGAGTACGGTGCGGGGTGGCCCCTTCGCCAGACTCCTCGATCTCGTCCGGTTGGGGCTCGGCGGCGCCGCCGGAAACGGCCGGCAATACGTCTCCTGGATTCACGAGACTGATTTTGTGCGGGCCGTCGATTTTCTCATCCGGCATCGTGAATTGAGCGGCCCGGTAAACGTCGCTTCACCGAGCCCTTTGCCTAACGCGCAGTTCATGGCGAATCTGCGGCAGGCTGCAGGCGTGCTTTTTGGAATACCGGCGACAAAGTGGATGCTCGAGGCCGGTGCGCTCGTTCTGGGCACGGAAACCGAATTGCTTCTCAAGAGCAGACGCGTCGTACCGCGCCGGCTTTTAGAAGCGGGCTTCGAGTTCGCATTTCCGCAGTGGCCGCCGGCCGCCGTCGATCTGGTCGAACGGATGCCAATGGTCGCCGCACCTTCTCGGTCTCGCGATTCGATGCCGTCACGTTAGGTTGCTGAAAAGCGCTTGAACGATGTGGCGAAGACGTTCGTCGGCATCTTTTTGGCTGTCCTCATCGCCATCCCGGGTCGCTCGGCGGCACCCGATCCCACGCCTTCCGGGCAAGCGTCATTTCTTATTGGCGCGCTGGTTGCGGACGGCTTTCTCTGGATCCTTTCGGACGGGGGAACCCTGTCGCGCGTAAGCCTAGACGATCGGAAGATCTCGAAGGAGACGACTCTGGATCCGGTCTTAGGCATGTGCGGGGTCGACGGAGACGTGGAGATCGTTTCGAGCAAACCGAATGACCCAAAGTGGGTGCTGAGTCGCAGGCAAGCCGCGGCGTGGACGGTCAAAGCGACGGTCGAGACGGGTGGCGATCGTTTCATGGGAATGGCTTGCGCGCCGGCTGCCGTAACGATCCTCACCCAGCGCCGGCTGATTCGGATCTCGGCATCGCGCCAAGACGTTGTGACCCTCTCGAAGGCGCTGTCTTCGAACGGCGTTGCTTCGGTTTACACGACCGCGGCGGACGTATTCGTCGGTCTCGACGCCGGCGAATGGGGCGGCGGTTTGGACCGCATCGATCGGCATACTGGCGTCGTGACGGTCTTGCAAGATAACGCGAGCGGCGCAATTTGCGGGGGACCGTTGAATCCGGCTTGCGATCCGGTCAACGCCATCACCGCCGATCCCTGGGCACCCGGGTGCGTCGTCGCGGCCATCGGGCTCGTTCACTTCGCGCCGCATGGAAGAATCATCGAAGTTTGTAGCGATCGCATCAAGCGGCTGTATTTCAAGCCTTACGATTGGGGTGCGCAACGCAATCGCACGATCGGCGACGAGCCCTTTAGCACCGTAGCGTTCTACGGCGTGTCCGCCGGCGACAACGTTCTTACCGCCGTCGGCATCGACGGGCTGTACCGCATCCATCGCGACGGTACGGCCGAGTCGGTTCCACTTCCGCATTTCGACGACGTGGGCGGCGTCTATGTCAGCCGCAATTTGCCCGGGTTCATCCTCGTGCTCACCGACGTTAACCGCCGCCGTTCGATCAGCGGCAGCGCTCCGATGCTCGTCTCGCGCAGCGGGTTAGACGACGGGAAGAAGAGGTAGCCGGCGCCTTCGCGTTGGGAGGGGAATCGGGCGACTGCGCCGTTTCACTCCAACAGGAGGGCACTATGGCACGCCTCGAGGTCACCATTGAAACGCGCGACGGGCAATGCCCGGCATATCTCTATAGCCCGGACGGCAGTCGGGGACCGTGGCCCGCGGTGCTCTTTTTAATGGACGGAGGTGGCATCCGGCCGGCGCTACGGGAAATGGCGCAGCACTTGGCCGACGGCGGCTATCTGGTGCTGTTACCCGATCTCTACTACCGTGAAGGGAAGTATCCGCCGATGGTTCCGGCGCAGGTTTTCGCCGATCCGGTGCAGGTCGCCGAACTTCGTCGCCTCATCGGCACGCTCGATCGCGAGCGCAAGGTTTCCGACGCCGAGGCCTTCATCAATTTTCTGTCGTCGCGACCCGAGGTCGAGGGTGAGCGCTTCGGGGTAACCGGATATTGCTTGGGCGGCAACATCGCGCTGACGGCCGCCGGCGCGTTCGGCGACCGATTTGCGGCGATTGCGTCGTTTCACGGCGGCAACCTCGCCACCGACAAGCCCGATAGCCCGCACCTTTTCGTGGGCAATATCGAAGGTCGCGCGTACGTTGCCTGCGCGGTCGAGGATTCGTCGTTCCCGCCGGAGCAGCACGAACGTCTCGAACGCGCGCTCACGGACGCGGGCGTGCCGCATCTGATCGAAACGTACGCGGGCGCTCATCACGGCTTTGCCGTCCCCGACATGCCCGCCTTCGATCCGGCGGCCGCACAGCGCCACTGGACGGCCCTGTTCGAACTGCTCGGCCAAACGCTGCCGGCGTCGGGCGGCGCGGCGGGCGACTAAGCGGCGAGCGCGCGCGCCGCGTTTCGCGCGGCGACGAGGTTGAGCATCATTGCCAACCAGCCCAATAACCCGAAGGCGGCCCCGGCGCACAGGAGCGCCGCGGCATGCGTCAGTAAGCCGATCGCGGCGCTCGCGATCGCGATCTGGAACGCACCGAACGAAAACCACGAAAGCCGTCCGTCGAGGACCCGTTCCGGGCGCGTTTCGTCATCGTCGCCAAGATAAATCGTCAGCAGCAAGCGCACGCCGATGTGATACACGTGGGCGTCGACCATCTGGCCGATCCAGCCCGCGAGAATCACGAACCCGTAGGCGAGTTCCCATGGTTTTCCGGCCAGCGTTCCCGCTCCAAGCACCGCGCCGCAGACCAGCCACGTCACCCCGGCGAGCAGAAACGCCTGTGGAACGCGGTGCGGAACGGTAGCGCGCCGGACGACGTCCACCATGTCGAAGGCATAGATGTCGACGGCGACGCCGAGCAGTCCCGCACCCGGCCAAACTAACGGCGGCACGCCCGCTAACCCGATTGCGAGCAATGCGACGCCGACGAGCGCGAGCGACCCTACCGCGATGTGGGCGCCCCGAAAGCGCGACTTGTCTCCGGTGATCGGGCGCACCGTGCGCGCCGAGACGCCGAAGACGAGTAACGAGAGCCATCCGAACATCCCGAGGCTGGCATGCGTTGCCGGCAGCGAAGCCATCCACGCAGGTACCGGATAGCCGGCGATCGCCGCCGCCAACGCGAAGCCGGCGAGCGCGGTAAGGACCAGGAAGAGCAGCGTCGTACCCAGTGCGCGCGCGATCGCGCGCTCGAGCCGCTCTCCGTTCAACGCGCGAGCGAGCGTGGCGAACGCCGCGAACGCGTAGCCGAGGACGGCTAACAGCGTAAGCGCCGCGCCCCAAGCGATCGCCGACGGCCGCAGCAGCAGGGCGGCGACGAAGAGTGCGACGCCCAGCGCGAACGCGAAGACGCTGCGGCGCGCGAGATTTTCGTAGCGCCAGCGTACGTCGGTAAATTGCGGAACGACGTGCAGAAGGACGGCGAGTGCGGCCATCGTCGCCCAGCCCAGGGCCACGGTGTGGATCCATGCGATCGCGTAAAAACCAAGCGACCACGCCGAAGCGGACAAGGCGCCAAGAGCGAGAATCGGCCACGACGCGCCGTGCGACAGCTGCGCGAACAGCAACGCGCCGGGCGGGATCCAGTGACGGCGGGTAAACACCATCACCATCGTACGGTGCACAAGCGAGCGGGCAGTAGTGAAATTGTCTGGATTACCCGTTCGCGCCGAGCCGGCGGTCACGTTACGTCCCGGGCGCCGGTTAATACCCGGAGAGACTCTCGGTGCTCGGAGGAATCGAAGGAGGAGACGCTGGTGCAGAAGATCCGACCTTGGCTGTGGTTCGACACGCAGGCCGAGGACGCCGCAAATTTCTACGTT
>DASXDV010000119.1:0-43962 GCA_036490465.1 Candidatus Tumulicola sp.
GACGTACGGAGCGATCGCACTCTTTGCGGATCGGGCCCGCGCTGCCGACGCGCGGTTCTCCGTGACCCCGGAGAACCTCCGCGCGGTCGTGAACGTGTGCCGGCAGCTCGACGGATTGCCGCTCGCCGTCGAACTCGCCGCCGCGCGAACGACCGTCCTCTCGCCGGCGCAGATCGCGAGCCGGCTCGACCACCTGTTCGACGTGCTCGTCTCCAACGGGACCGCCGCAATCTCGCGCCACCAGACGATGCGCACGGCGATCGACTGGAGTTACGAACTCCTCTCGTCGGCGGCGCGGCGGCTTTTCGAGCGCATTTCGATTTTCGCAGGGGCCTTCTCACTCGACGTCGCGAGCGACGTCTGTTGCGATGCAACGCTTCCGCGCGGAGACGTTCTGGACGTCCTGACGTCGTTGGTCAACCGATCGCTCACGACGGCCGATTTCTCCAACGGCGACGGGCGCTTCGCGATGCTGGAGTGCACGCGTCAATACGCGCGTGAAAAGTTGTTGGAGTCCGGGGAATTCGAACCGCTCGCCGCCCGTCACGCGCGCGCCTATCGCGCGTGGGCGGATCGCCTCGATCGCGACTGGTACGCTGCCGACGAACGCGATTGGTTCGGCGAAGCCGAATTGGGACTCGACGATTGCCGAGCGGCGTTGCAGTGGGCGCTGACGGGAAAACGCGACGTTCCGACGGGATGCGGTCTCGCGGCGAGCCTTGCGCGGGTGTGGTATTCCCTTGCGCCCGTTGAAGGTCGGCAATGGGTGCGCGCGGCGCTCGCCGCGTTGAACGAAGGCGCCCCATCGAACGTCGCCGTGCTCTTGCACGTCGCCGATGCGGAGCTGTGCGGGGCGCTCGGCGAATATGCGGCGTCGCTCGCCGCCGCCGAAAGGGCTCTGACGCTGCTGCACGATCTCCCCAATCCGCTGATGACGGCGCGCGCGAAACAAGCGGCCGGGAGCGCGCTCGGCGGGCTCGCGCGCAGTGCGGAAGGCGAGACGCTCCTGGCAGAGGCGCTGGCGCTCGCGCGCCTGCTCGACAATCGCCGTTTGACGGCGCTCGTGCAAGGCGATCTCGGTACGGCGCGTTCGCGTCGCGGCGATATCGAGGGAGCCCGGCAGCTCTACGCCGAGGCGTTGGCGAGCTACAGCGTGCTCGGACTCGAACGTCCGGCGGCGTCGATCGCCGGGCATCTGGCGGAGATCGAGTTTGCCGGCGGCGATCCCGCGGCCGCACTGCAATTAGCTCGCGACGCTCGCCGCGGCCACGAAGCCACGCACAACCGGCGCTCCACGGCAAACGACCTGAGCAACATGGCCGCATATCTCGTCGCGATGCAGCGATACGACGATGCGCTCGAACACGCTTTTTTAGCCGTGCTCGCGGCGCGCGACGTCAAGGCGACCGTTCTCACCGCGTTTGCACTTCAGCACGTCGCCGCCGTATGCGCGTTGCGGGATTCCGACGATCGACGGTAGGCGCGCACGGCACGCGAACGCGCCGCGATGCTGCTCGGGTTCGTCGACGCCCGGCTCGGCGCGCTGGAAGCTTGCCGGGAACATACCGAGCGGCAAGAGTACGAGCGCATGAAGGCCGCCTTGCACCGGGCGTTGAGTGAAGGAAAGCTCCGCGATCTCATGGACCAGGGAGCGGCGTGGGACGAGGATGGGGCCGTCGCCGTCGCTCTGGAGTCCTCACTCCTCCCATAGGTCGGCGGCGACGGCCCGTCGTACTCCAGCCCCATGCGAGGCCAACCCGAGGTTATCGAGCAGCTCAACAAAATGCTGTTGAACGAACTGACCGCGATCAATCAGTACTTTCTGCACGCTCGGATGCACAAGAACTGGGGATTCTATCGCCTCGGCGAGCGGATTTACAACGAATCTCTGGGCGAGATGAAGCACGCCGATTGGCTGATCGGGCGAATCCTATTTCTCGAAGGGCTGCCGAACTTACAGAACCTCGGCAAGCTGCATATCGGCGAAGACGCCATCGAGGCGTTGGAATGCGACCGCCGGCTCGAAATGGTCGCGCGCGACGACACCGCCGCGGCGATTACGATCTTCGAAGCCAAGGCCGACTACGCGAGCCGCGAGCTGGCGGCGAAGATCCTCGAAGATTCGGAAGAACACGTCGACTTTCTCGAAACGCAGCTGGCGCTGGTCAAGTCGCTCGGTCGCGAGAACTACCTCCAACAGGCGATGGCGAAGCTGCCGACGTCGGAGTAGCCGCCGCTATCATCGCATCGATTTCCGCCGCGCACGAATAGCACTGCGCCGTGCAGCCGCACCACGCGTGCACGTCGTCGTGGGTGCGGGCGCCGTCGGCGATCGCCTCGCGAACGCGGCGCTCGGTGAGACCGTTGCAGAGACAGACGAACATCGCCGGATTCTTTCCCTTTTTATCGAGGACGTACCCGTAGGGAGGTCCAAGCGACTTGCGTCATGCTTTCGCTCCTGGGCGTGCTGGTGGTCGTTGCCGGATTTGCCCTACGGCTCAACCCGCTCGTCGTCGTAACGGTCGCCGGCACCGTCTCGGCACTGCTGGCGGGGATGTCGCCGAAGCAGATTCTCGACGCCTTCGGAACCGGCTTTGCGAGCAGCCGCTCGATTTCGCTGGCGTTCATCGTGCTCCCGGTCGTGGGCCTCGCCGAGCGGTATGGGCTGCAGCAACGCGCTCAAGCGCTGATCGAAGAAGCGGCGCGGCTGACGGCGGGCCGGCTCCTGCTGCTGTATCTATTCGTGCGCCAAGCGGCGGCGGCGCTCGGCCTCACGAGCATCGGCGGCGTCGCGCAAATGGTTCGGCCGGTCATCTATCCGATGGCCGAGGGCGCGGTGATGCGCGCGCACGGTCCGGATCTGCCCGACGAGGTCACCGACGCCGTCAAGGCGCACGCGGCCGCTGCCGATACGGTGGGCGCGTTCTTCGGCGAAGACGTCTTCGTCGCCATCGGCGCGGTGCTGCTGATCACCGCGTACGTGGACGCGAACTATCACCTCAAGCTCGACGCCCTGCAAATCGCCATCTGGGCGCTCCCGACGGCGATCGCCGCCTTCGTCATCCACGGATTCCGGCTGCTTCGTCTCGATCGTACGTTGGCGGCGATGGTCGCGCGCTCGCGCGACGCCGGTGGTGACGCCTCTTGATCACCGCGGAATGGGTGTATTGGCTGGCGGGTGCGTTCTTCGTTGCGGCCGGCGGGCAAATCGCGCGCGATCCGCGGCACTCGAAGCGCTGGACAAATGCGGCCTTCTGGGTGCTGCTCGGCCTGTCGTTTTTTTATGGAAGTTTCGTGCGCGGGTCCGGCGGCGCCGCGCCGCCGCTGCGTCCGGAGTTGCCGGCGTGGCCGCTCGGGCTCGCGGCGATCGCGACCGCGCTGCTCGCCGGATTCGGCTTCACGTCGCGCGGCATCGTGCCGACGACGACGCCGGCCCAACGCGAACGAAGCGCCCGGCGCAAACGCAACTGGCTCTTCGTTCCCGCGTTGACGATTCCGATCGTCACGGTGACGTTCGCCGTCGGGCTAAGCCGCGTCACGATTGCGGGGCATGCCTTGCTCGCCCGCGGACAAGAAACGCTCGTCGGTTTGGGCGTCGCGGCGATCGTCGCGACGCTGGTCGGAACGATCGTCCTGCGGCCGCGCGAGCCTCTGGTGGCGCTGCGCGAAGGGCGGCGGCTGCTGGAGTCGGTAGGCTGGGCGGTGCTGCTGCCGCAGATGCTCAGCGTGCTGGGAGGTCTCTTTACCCAAGCGGGGGTCGGCACGCAAGTCGGACTCATCGCCCAGCACGTGGTGCCGCAAGACTCGCGCGTGTTCGCCGTGATCGTCTACGCGGCCGGCATGGCGGCGTTCACGATCGTTATGGGCAACGCGTTCGCGGCCTTCCCGATCATGACGGCGGCGGTGGGATGGCCGGTATTGGTCCAGCGCTTCGGCGCCCATCCCGCGCCGATGTTCGCGATCGGGATGTTGGCCGGATATTGCGGCACGCTCTGTACGCCGATGGCCGCCAACTTCAACCTCGTGCCGCCGGCTCTGTTGGAGATGAAGGATAAATACGGCCAAATCAAGGTCCAGATTCCCACCGCCGTCGCGCTATTCGCGGTGAACGTGGGTTTCATGCTGGTGCTTCCGTTCGTCTGATGGATGCGCTGCAAGCGGCGCTCGCGCCGCAGATCGCCCCGGTGGTCGTCGCCAACGTAACGACCCGCTATCCGTATCACGACGCGCACCTCTTCTGCGAATCCGGCGAAACGGCCGAGCCGATGCGCGCGCATCCCGCCTTCGGCAACGCCTACGACTGGCATTCCAGCGTCCATTCGCATTGGACGGCTCTCGCCCTGATCGACTATTTCGAAAAGCGTGGCACCGGTGCGGACGTCGCCGCAGCGTTACGCGCCGCGCTCGCGCGCAACCTGACGGTCTCCAACCTGGCCGCCGAGACGGTGTATCTGGCGGCGCATCCGTGGTACGAACGGCCGTATGGCCGCGCCTGGGCGCTCGCCCTGGCGGCTTCCGCGCACGCCGCGTCGCATGCCGATGCCCGCGCGATAGCCGTTGCGCTGCAGCCGTTGGCGCAGCGCGTCCGCGCCGGTGCGCTGTCGTGGCTGGCCGGGATGCCGGCGCCGGTGCGCCACGGCGTTCACAGCAACACCGCGTTTGCCCTCGGCTTGATGTTCGATGCGGCCCGTACGCTGGGCTTCGACGATCTCGCCGGCGCGATCGCGAAGCGCGCGCGCGCGTGGTTCGGCGGCGATCGCGACTATCCGCAGGCTTGGGAACGCAGCCGGTACGACTTTCTTTCGCCGGGCTTAGCGGAAGCCGATCTGATGCGGCGCGTGCTGCCCCGCATCGAATTTCAAACGTGGTGGCGCGGGTTTCTCGGCGACCTCGCATCCGGTGCCGAGATCCTTGCGGTCGCGCCCGCGCCAGACGACGCCGACGGTCAGGGCGTCCACCTGCACGGATTGAATCTGTCGCGCGCCGGCATGCTCGCGCGCATCGCATCGGCGCTCGACGACGATCCAGCATTGCTGCCGGCATCGGCCGAGGCTCTCTATCGCGCGAGTCTGCGAGCGGCTGCCGGCGACGACTACCTGTCGACGCATTGGCTGCCCACCTTCGCGTGGGATGCGGCGGTCAGCCTCGACGCCGTCCGGCCGCACCCTCGCGCGCGGGGCTAGTCGCTCCCGATGATGGATTTGGGAGGTCTGAGGTGCGCGAACGCGCGATCGCGCCGGACCCAGTAGGCGGTAGGTTTGGAGCCCTGGATTTTCTTGAACGCGCGTGGTTTCTGCGTGTAGTCGAGGGCGTCGCCGGCCGGATCGTGCGCGCGCGCGTCGCTCGCCGCGAGTTGTCCTAAGCCGAAGTTATCTTCCATGAAGCGCAGCACGCTCGCGGTTTCGTATTGAACGTGCGTGACGTACCCTCTTTTGGCGTACGGCGAGATGACGATCAGCGGCACGCGAAAGCCCAGCCCGTCGTAGTCTTTGAGCACGGGCTTGACCGGATCGAACCAGCCGCCGGGATCGTCCCACATGATGAAGATCGCGGTCGAGTTCCAAAACTTACTCTCACCGATCGCGTTGACGACCGACGTCACCCACGCCGGGCCGCCGTCCGCATCGAACCCGGCGTGATCCGAATTCTCGTAGGTCGGCGTGATCCAGGTAATCTGCGCGAGGTTGCCGGCCCCTACGTCGCTGAGGAACTTCGAAGGCGGCGAGATGACGTCGGCGTTCCAGTCGGGTCCGTTATAGATGGCACTGTCGGCCTGGTACGCCGTCCAGAGTCCACCGTCGCCGTCGGGCGAGCCGGCGTAAAACCGCCAGCTCACGCCGGCGGAATCGGCTTCGCTGGCGATCGTCGGATTGTCGAAGCAGACGACGATATGCGGACCGTATTGGCGCTGCGCTGTGAGCGTCGCGACGGTGTCGCGCGAGCCGCCTTCGCAGCCCCAATTCGACGAAGGATAATCGACCCCGCTGCTCGCGAACGCGGCGACGGCATACTGATGGGAGATGAAGCTCCCGTCGAGATTTGAGGGAAACATGTGATCGGCCAACACGTACTGCTTGGCCATGACCCAATACGGCTCGATTTGACTCTGCGTGACGTAGGCGTACGCGAAGTTCGCCGGATGCCCGTAGCTGGCTTGTTCGTGATTCCAGCCGTCCATCTTGCACTTAGTGCCGGGCAACGTTCCTCGACCGTCGCAGGCCGCAAAGAACCCCGCCGAGGAGTGATCGATATCCCAGTTGGTCGCTAGATCTTGGGAGTGCAGCGCGATCTTGTTGCCTTGATCGTCGAAGCCGTATTTTTTCGTTTTGGCGCCTCTGAATCCCATGAACATGTTGTTGAACGAACGATTCTCTTGAATGATAAAGACGACGTGTTGAATCGGACTCGAACCGGTGTGAGGCTTCGCCATCGCGCGGTCGAGCGGCAGACCCGGCGGCGGAGCGTTGCCCAGCCCGGCACAGCCCGCAAGCGCCAAGAGTGCGGCCGCCAAGAGCGGACGTAGATGCATCGTTAAATACCTCCGTGGTTTGAGGGAGGTTCTGCGTCGCCGGAATGCGGCCTATGCCGCCGCGGCGGAATGCGCGTGCGCTTCGGCTAATCGGACCGCAGGGAGGAATTCGATGCGCCATGACGCCGGCGGTGAGGCGGGCGAGCTCGTCGAGCGGCTCGGGCTAAAACCGCACCCCGAAGGGGGATACTTTTGCGAAACGTACCGAAGCGCGCTTTCCGTAACCGCGCGTGAAATTTCGCGGCCGGCACTGACGTCGATTTACTATCTGCTGACGCGCGAATCGTTCTCGGCGTTCCACCGGATCGCTTCGGACGAAATCTGGCACCACTATTTGGGGGGCACCGTCGCGATCGAGTCGATCGATCCGAGCGGAACGCATCGCCGGGCGCTTATCGGGCGCGAAGACCGGCACCAGGCGGCGATCCCGGCCGGAACGTGGTTCGCCGCCCATCCGTGCGATGGAGCCGAATACGCGCTGGTCGGATGCGACGTCGCCCCCGGTTTCGACTTCGAAGACTTCGAGCTGGGCTCGCGCGCGAACTTGTGCGGGGAATTCCCGCACCATCGCGATCTCATCGAGCGCTGGACCCGCCCCGCGTAGCGGCGCGCTCAAGCGTCCCAACCCTCTAGCGGCCGGACTACTTGCCTTCTTTGACCTCGACGATACTGTCGGCGACGAGACCGTGCGCCTCGCGATGGACCGCCACAGCGGCCTCCTTACTTGGCGCCTCAATCAGGCAGAATACCTTGCCCGTGCTTTCGTCAAACCAGTAGCGCAGGCACTGCACGTCGTACTTGCCTTGGACCTGTAAGTCGGCGTGGTGAGCGTGGGTAACGGCATCGGCGGTCAAACCCTCGATGCGATCGTGAACGTCCATGTAGAGCGGCATCGATACGTCTTTGTCGGTCAGCGCGAACGGTTCCTCGCGCTTAGCAACCCATCAGAAGTTCGATCGCGACGAGCCGATCGCTGCGAAACGAAAAACTCTGAAACTGACCGCACGCGTCGCCGGGGCCGTTGGGCGTGCCCTTCATCGTCGTATACGATATCGTCGTCGTCCCGGGGCGGCCCGGCGTCGCGTGCGGTTTGGCGGGACCGTAGATCCGCACGACTTGCGTTTGCGACATGCCCAGTGCGACGCCGCGCATCGTGTGGACGCCGCGCAAGTCGGCCGAACTCACGGTTTTCGGCGGCGGCGCAACCCCGGAAGCCAGCGCGAAGCCGCGCCACGCACAACAGCCCTTGTCGTAGAGGACGATGCCGTGCGCCCGATCGTATGTGACGCGTCCTTTGATCGGCTCGGCGGTGCCGTAGACGAAGAACGTTCCGTTCTTTGACGGCGCGCAGGCGCTGCCGGCGTAGTAGAAACTTTGGGTTCCTTCACTTGGCCGCGCCGGAGCGCCGCAAACGAAGTAGTCGTAACGGTTCGTTCGTGCCGACTGGCCTTTCGACCACGCGACGAATCCGGTATCGGGATTGGGCAGCCACGCGCCCACCGCGGGGCTCCACGCGGCGCCGTACATCTTCGCGGGACTGGTGCTGGGAGCAGCATCCGCGACCGTAAGGGCCACGGATGCTGCTGCCGCGAGGGCGAGGATTAGAATGCGCCCAACCCGTTGGGCGTACCGAGACCCGTTGGTCCGTCGTAGCCGACCTCACCGGTGCAGAGGTACGGCGGCGAGCAGTTTCCGTTCGAACCGGTCGTAACGTCGTATAGCGCGCTGGGGTTGGCGTACGCCTTCTTCGCAACGATGCCGGCGGTATCGCCGGATAGCGCGTAGATCGCGGCGATCGCCGGAGCGCCGACGCTGGTGCCGCCCCAAACCTGCCATCCCGGCGGTTCGCCGCCGCCCGGCACCGTGTCGTACGTTGCCACTCCGGTATCGGGGTTGCCGACGTACGCGACGTCCGAAACGATTCGTTTGGTGCAGCCGCCGAGCTCGTTTTCGATGCTCTTCTGCCACGCCCTGACCGCAACGTACTGGCTGCAGCCGCTGCCGCTGCCGCCCCAGACGCTTTCGCTGTAACCCCGCGAGCCGCTCGCGGTAAACAGCGACGTTCCGCCGATGGCGACGACCGCGTCGCCCGACGATGGGAAGATCACGCCGTAGCCGTCGTCGCCCGCCGACGCGGTAATCGCGATGCCCGGCTGACGAAAGATGCTGCGCGCGGCGCGAACTTCGTTGGGATACTCGCCGCCGCCCCAGCTGTTCGAGATCGCGACCGGGTGAAACTTCACGGCCGCTTTCTCCGCGCTGTACAGGTTCGTGCTGGCTTGAACCACGACGATCGTGCACTTCGGACAGTTTGCCGAGACCATATCGACGTCCAGGGCCTGTTCGGAGTCCCAGCCGGGATCTTCGGACGGCAGCGGGTTGGGTTTGCCCTTCTGATTGACGATTCGCAGGCATCCCGAACTCGTCGTGCACTTCGGTAAACCGAATTGCTTGCGATACACCGCGAGATCGCTTTCGAGCGAAGGATAGCCGTTGGCCTCAACCAGGGCGACGAGGCCGCCCTTATTCTGTTTGGCGGCGTTGACGATATTGTAGGCCGCCTGCAGCTGCGGCGGACCGAAGCCCGCGATCGCGTTTGGCCCGGCTTGGAAGCGCGGAACGCGAGACGTGTCCCGCAGCCCAAGCGCCATACAGCGCGCCTGGCCAAAGGTGATCGTTTGACACGCGCGGATAAACGTGCCGCGCGCGATTTGCGCCCGGACGTAGGCGGGGCTGCCGTATTGCTGGGAGGGCGGCATCGCCCCATTGGTCGGAACGGTTCCCGAACCGCTGCCGGCGGCGCAGCTCGCGCCCAGAACCGCCATCGTGCAAAATAAAGCCGAACGCACAAAAATTGGCGTGATGAATTTCAGCGACATAGGTAAATCCCCTTAGACGAAAATGAAGGGTAGGGTTTAGGCGCTTCCCCGGCAGGGGGAGGCGTCCTCCCGGTCCGCCTCAATGGCTAGCGGTAAAAACGTCGGGACCGAACGCGTGGACCTCCGGCTGCGCCGCGTATCCGAGCGCGGGGAGACCGAAGACGTCTTCGAGCGTTCGCAGCAGCGAATAGTGGTTGTAGGGAACCGACGATACCGTGCCGCCCGTGATGAACGGTGAAATCGCAACCGCGCCGATGTAGCCGCCGCCCGGGCCGAGCAACCCGGCGTGCTCGACGTTGGGTGCGCGCTCGTTGCAGCAGGCACTCGCGTCGCCGGAAATTCCCAACACGCCTTGCGGGCTAAAGCGCGAAACGATCTCGCTTTCGTCGAACGTCACCACCAACAAGCCGTCTCGAAACGCAGGTGAGGCGGTGATGAGCGGAACCCAGTGGCGCAAGAATTCGTCGGCAGAGACGAGGCCGCCGGGTTCGCCGTTGACGCAGGGTGAGTCGTGGCCGTCGTGACAGAGATTCGGAACGACGTACGCGAGATTGGGCATCGTCGAAGCCGCAGCGAGATCGTCGGTTAGAACGCGCAAGTTAACGACGTGCGCGTTGCAGCGCGCCTGGTCGTCGACGATCGAGTGAAAGTACGCGAACGGATTGTGCTTCGTCGCGTAGGCGTCTCCCTTAGGAACGCGCGGACTCGGGGCTTCGGCTCTTTGCGTATGGTCCGGCTGACCGAGAACCGGCCGGCCGCACGTCGCGCTCTCGCGCTGGGGGTCGTTCCCCATGTCTTCCATGTACGCTTTCCAGGTGGTATGGGCGGCTTCCATTTGGTCGGCGACCGTGGAAACGTTGGCCGGAAAGACGCAGCCTTCGCCCAGGAGCTGACCGTATTCGCCAAACTGCGTGCTCGCGAAATCCGTATAGATCGGGCAGTCCGACTGCGTTTGCTTGTTCGGCGCTTGGCCGCTGATCATCGAAATATAGTTATCGTTGCTCAAATGGCCGGTGGCAAAGTAGCGCAGCAGAATCGCGCCCTGCTTGGGCAGAGTGAGCGACAGATACGGCGAGGGCGAATTCTGTCCGAAGGTGGTCGCAATGCCTTCGTTTTCCAGCACGATGATGAAGACGTGCTTGATCGGCGGCGCCCCTTCACTTGCCAAAGCCGCGACCGGCGCGGCGGTCAGAAGCGCGGCGAGAACTCCGGCGACGGCACGGCTTACGGTTCGGATCGATTTCATGCGGGCCGCTTTCGGCGCCGCACCCGACGGTCCCGTCGCCGTCGCGCAGGGACATGCGACGCATGCGTCTCATAAGAAATACGTGCGCAAGTCTCGGATCGTGCGATACGGGCTGCTCGTTATTGCGGCGGTGGCGGCCGCCTCGGCCGGAGCGGCTGCCGACCCGGCGCAAACGCCGGGATCGAACGTTACCGTCACCACGTGCCACGCGCAGCTCGATAAGCCGCCGCTGCGCATCGCGTATACGAACGTCGCGGCGCAGACGGCCGTCGAAGTCGACTTTACGGTCGTCGGACCGGTCGGGGCGATCACTTCGGTGCGGGATATCGGAAAGTTCGCCACCGGAACGCCGATCAATCACGTGTTCGATCTGCCGCCCGACACTTCTCCGTTAGGACTGAGTTCGGCGAAGTGCACCGTGACTAAGGTGCGTTACGCCGACGGTACGAGCTGGGTCAATCCGAATTCCCCGTAACAACGCGCGGCGGCGCTGCTTTATCGGCGCGGCGTTCGGCCGGTAACGATCCCCAAGACGGTCCCCAGAATTGCACCCACGGCTACGCCTAAGGGGATCTGATGCAACGCAACGCCCGTAGCGGTCCCGATGCCGACGCCCAACGCCAACGACACCCCGGCATTGAAGACCGAAGCTCTCATTACACCCCCGTTCGGACACCCGATGACTTTTCCCCGGCGATTCGCGCTCTGCTAACGATAGGCTGAAGGTCCCATTAAGGTCGTTTATGGCCGCCGGCAACGCGCCTTCTGCTATAATTGCCGGCACTTTCCGGTTGTTTTTACCGTAGGAGACGCACTGATGACGACCCACTCTTCTCGATTCGTTTGCTCTTTGACGCTCGGCCGCGCCCTCACCGCCGCGGGCTTACTGGCCGCTGCGGCGGCGTGCTCGTCGCAGGAAACGCCCTCCGCGTCGTTCGCGCCAACGGCCGATCGCGCGGCGCGCGCGTACGCCGACGCCGGGCGATGTCCGGCGGCCGTCGTGTACGCCGCCGGACGCGACGCGATCCAAGTGTACGACGCGAACAATCTCAAAGGGGGACGGTGCGGAAGAATTACGGGCCTCGTGGCGCCCCAGGGACTGCTGGTCGACTCGAAGCGGAATCTTTGGGTCGTCGATCCGGTGAATCGGCAAATCAATAAGTTTGCGCCGGGAACGCACGCGCCGGTGTTGACGTTGCGCGATACCGGCGGTACGCCCAACGCGATCGCCCTCGACGAAGCGAGCGGAACCGCGTACGTGACCGAATACAAGAACGACGCCGATGCGACGACGCTGGTCCAAGTGTACGCCGGCGGCAGTACGACGCCCACCGGGTCGCTGCACGATCCCGCCGCGCGCAACGGCGGCTTCGCCGCCGTCGACTCGCAGGGCAACGTCTACGTGACCTTCATGACGCAGGACAATAAAGCTCAGGTCGACCGCTTTGCCGCCGGATCTTCAAATCCGGAAAACCTCGGACTCAAACTCATCTCGGCCGGCGCCATCGCGACGACCAAGAGCGGAGCGCTGGCGATCTGCGACCCGGCCGCGTATCGCTGCGGCGTTTTCGAACTCGGATCGAAGAATATTTCGCACGTTTTTGGCCATATGGGGATGGGCCGCGCCGGAGTGCGGCCGGATAAAGCCCCATTCATTATCCCCGAGGCGTTCGCGCTCGACCGTGGCGAGCGTCATGCGTACGTTGCGGGCGGATCGGTCACTCAATGGGCGTACCCGGGGCCGGCTAATCGGCCCAATCACACGCCGCAAGCCGAGATCAAGCTGCCCGGCTTCGACAATCCGGCCGGCGGCATCGCCGTGAGTCCCGCTTCGCGCCCCGGAGCGGCGTACTACTAGGAGCTGTTCGTGCGGGCGTAGCGCCGTGCGTTTACGCGACGGCGCGCGCCCGTTCGTCGGCCGCGTTCGCGGCTTGCTCGGCGGCTTCACGCTCGGCCTGACATTGCGCCAGCCGCGCGGCGGCTTCCGCGAGTTCGCCTTGCGCCGTCCGCGCTTTGGCTGCCGTCTCGACGACGCGCTGCTCCTGGGACTGCAGTAACGTCGACGCGTCGGTCGCAACCTGCATGACGTGTTCGAGGCGCTCTTTCAATTCGGCGATTTCCGCGCTCGCGGCTTCCGACGCGAGCCGGCCCGCGGTCAGCACGGCGTCGATCTGTTGCCGCTCCAGCTTGACCTGCGCGTGCCGCTCTTCGGCTTGACGCACGCGCTCGCGCGCTTCCTGTTCCGCGGCTAAAGCACGGTTCAGCGCGGCGCTCGTCTCGTTGGATCGCTCGCGCGCTTCGTGCGCGGCCGACGATTCGCTAAGCAGCTTCTCTTCCAGCGCGCGCGCCTCGAGCAGAAGCGCCTCGGCCTCTTTGCGCTGCTCGGCAATCCGGCGCCTCGCCTCGGCCAGCGCATCGCCGTTGGTGCTCGGTTCGACGGCAGGCTGCGCCGCCGCCGCCGCCTCGGATTTTTCGCGCTCCCGCTCGCCCCCGAGTCCCATGTCTCGCGAGAGAGATGAAAGGTTATACCGGGAATTGGTTAGATTAGCGTTTATGTTAAACATAGGCTTACCTCAGCGCTCAAAAAAACGAGCGCTCGCCCTTCTGCCTATTAATCGGATTATTAAGACAAATTCCCTCATGAATTCCCAGAATCTTTACTTTATCTTTGCACAATGGTGTCACGAAAAGGCCTGCGGGCGGTGAAGCGCGACCGGTTCCTTCGCTGGGCCGCCGCGCCTCTGGCGCTCGCCGCCCTTCCTAAGCGGGCGACCGGAGCCATGGCGCCGACTCGTCCTTGACCGAGCAACTGCACTGGGCGCGGGTGCCCGGTATCTCGATCGCGCGGGTGACTCGGGAAAGCGTCGATCCGGCGCAGGCCGGCGTGCTCTTAGCCGGGAGCGGACAGCGAGTCGAGGCCGAAACGATTTTTGAAGCGGCGTCGCTTTCGAAGCCGGTGTTCGCGTATGCGGTATTCCAGCAACTCGTCGTACCCGGCACGTTGGACCTCGATCGCCCGCTCGATGCGTATTTGCCTGCGCCTTATCCGAGTGCGGACGCGCGAACGGCCAAAATCACCGCGCGCCACGTTTTGACGCACACCTGCGGTCTGCCGAACTGGCGACATGCAATCGGCGAGCCGTTGACGCTGGCGTTCGATCCCGGCACGCAGTATCGATACTCGGGCGAAGGATTCTATTTTTTGCAGACGGTCGTCGAACGTCTTGCCGGTCTCGGGTTTGATGCTTTCATGCGGATCGCGCTCGACGAACTCGGCATGCCTGCGAGCGACTACGTCTGGCGCGCCTCCTACGCCGGTCTCGGGGCGCGGCCTCACGACGCGCGGGGCCGTCCGCTGCCTTGGGATAGTGCGCTCCTCGGCGCGGCGCTGCGTGCGGTCGCGCAACGCGACGGGACCGCGTTCGAAGCGTGGAGTACCCGCCAGGCGTTGGCAGCGCTTGCACAAACCGTTCCGCCGCGCGCTCCTTTGCCTTGGAATGCGATGCCGAACGCGGCGTGGTCGCTGTTCACGACCGCTCGCGATTACGCGGCCTTCGTGCGCCGGCTCTTGCGCAGCCCGGATCATCCGATGCTCGTGGCCGCCGTGCAAACGTCGCCCTACGTGTGGCGAGGCCTTGGCGTGGCGATTCAAGTCCGCGGCGAACGACGGAGTTTTTTCCACACGGGCGCCAATCCCGGGTTTAAGGCGGTCATGTTCGGCGATTTGCAAAACGGACGCGGCATCGTTTCCTTTACCAACGGCGACGGCGGCTTTCCGGAAAATATGTACGTCGTTGAGTCCGCCTTGGGTCCGCAGCCGGCAATTTCCGACCTCGAGCAGCCCTAGCCGGGTGCTGTATGGGTAAGACTCAGTGAGCGTTATCATTATCGAAGGCGTAACCGGAGCGGGTAAAACCTCTACGATCGCCGCCCTTCGCGGCATCGCGGCGTTCGAGTACTTCGATGAAGACGCGACCTTCGACGACTTCATGAGCGAGTTCCTGAGGGACCCCGATCCCGCCGAGCGGAAAGCGCACGCCCGGATGGCGGCCATTCTCGACGAAGTCGAAACAGAATGTCGTTCGCAGCACTTTCTCTTGGAGCGGTTTTACTTTTCGCAGATAGCGATCGGGAGCAACTCGGAACGATATCGCGATCTCGAAGCCCGGTGCGCCGCATTGAAGTGTAAGGTCGTCGCCTTGACGCTTCCCGATGAAGAACTTGCGCCGCGCTGCCTTTATCGCGCGGAATACGACGGCCGAGACTGGCAGAACTTCATCCCCTACTACGGGTCGGAAGAACGAGCTGTCGCTTCGATCCGACTCGCGCAACGGCGCCGGATCGATGCGATCGAACGGTGCTCACTGGAGTACCGCCTGATCGATACGAGCGAGAAAGCGTGGGAACGGTATGCGGCCGAGATCGCCGATTACGCCGGTTACTCGCTATCGACGGGTTCGTAGCTTGGTGGCAGCGAGCGGAAGAAGCGTACGCCCAGTGACGACGCAATGGGTACGTAGGCACGCGGTTTTTGTTTGAAGTTGAACGCATTAACCATCGAGCGGGCGCGGACGTCGGTCGTTCCCATCGAACCCAAGGCGAACGTGTTCTCCACGAACTTGATGATGCTCCCGAACTCGTATTGCGTGTGGTCGATCTCGCCTTTGGGGACGTAGGGCGAGATCACGATCATTGGAACGCGGAATCGGAGGCCGCCGGCATCGTCGAAGAAAGCCGGGGGTCCGTGGTCGAAATAGCCGCCCCAGTCGTCCCAGAACACCACGACGGCGGTCGTCTTCCAATAATCGCTCTGTCCGACGGCATTGACGATCGAAGCGACCCATTGCGGGCCGTCATCGGTCGGATTCGCCTTTCCGCCCGGATGATCCGAGTTTGCCTGCCGCGGGATCACCCAAGAGACGGCCGGCAACTGGTTTTGCGCGATGTCGGTCAGCACGTTCGTCTCGGGAATCGAGATGTTGGACTCCCAGTCGGGTCCATTGAAGACCGATGAGATGGCCGCAAACGCATTCCACAGCGAACCGTCGCCATTGCCGCTCACGTACGGCGGCGCGTAGTATTTCCAACTGACGCCCTTGGCATCGAGTAGCTGATTTAACGTCTGCGTCGGATAGGTGAGGCACGGGAACGGCCCCTTATCGCTCAGATAGCGTCCGGCGGTGGTTAGGAGCGACGTGCGCGTTTTGGGATGACGCTTTGACGCCTTGCAGCCCCAGTTGGTGAAATTCCGCGGGCCCGGATAGTCGATCAGACTGTCGGTCGGGTCGATGGCGGTCCCTCCAACGATCAGATCCTGATGTGCCGTGAAGCTCCCGCTGCCTTGAGTTTGAAACAGGCGGTCGGCGAGTGCGTACTGCTTCGCCAAGGCCCAGTACGGCTGGATGTCGGCCGGATCGATATATTGGTAGGGAATCGTCTGGACGGGGTTATTGCCGCTGTAGCCCTCAAGGTTGAAGCCGTCCATATCGCACGACGTCTTGGGATACGTGTCCTGCCCGTCGCAGGCGTAGTTGTACGCCGCGGATGCGTGGTTGATGTCGATGCCGCCGGCGAGGGGGTACTTTTTTAACGTCACTTTCGTTTTGACGTATTTACCGCCGACCTTTTTGAGGTAGTAACCAAACGTCGCTCCGTCGGCGCCGGGAAAGGTTGCGAAGAGGTTATCGAAGCTGCGATTTTCCTGCACGATCAGCACGATGTGCTTGATGTACTTGCCGCTGTTAGCATCCGCCAGCGAAGACGATCGGGATGCTCCCGGTGCAAACGCAGCGCTTCCGGCGCCCGCACATCCGCTCAGCAACGCGAGGGCGGCTATCGATGCTAGCTTGCGCATGAATGTGACGACCCGGCCTTTCGAGAGGAAGAAGGACGCATTCGCTCGCGGGAGCGGCGCCTACCTTCTAGGAGAGCCGGAAGGCGGCTGCGTATTCTAGCACGATTAGCGTCGATAAAACTTCCTCGTAGGAGAGCGATGTTCCAGTTTTGGAAACCCGCACCGCCGTCGCGCGCGGTGCTGGTCGTTGGGATGCACCGAAGCGGCACGAGCGCGGTGACCCGCGGCCTGCAGGCGCTCTCCGTGTATCTGGGCAACGATTTCCTCGACGTTCAGCCCGAGAATCCGAAAGGCTATTGGGAAGACAAAGGGATCGTCGGCATCAACGAGCGCGTTCTCGCCGCTCTCGGACTGAAATGGGACGACGTTTCGCCGATCGACGTTCGGAAGTTCCAACGGCCGCGGGTTCGCGCGTTGCACCGCGAGGCGATCCGTTACGTGCGGCGCTCGTTCCGTTCGCAGCCGCTGTGGGGCTTTAAGGATCCCCGCACCATTCGGATCTTGCCGTTCTGGTGCGGCGTTCTGCACGACTCCAACGTCCGAGACGCTTACGTCGTGGCGATCCGCCATCCGCTCAGCATAGCGGCGTCGTTGCTTCGGCGCCAAGCGACGGATGCCGGCACGGCGTTTCGCCTTTGGCTCGTGAACGTGGTGCCGTTCTTTAGCGAACTTCGCGAGAAGCCGCTCGTGGTCGTGGATTACGATTTGCTCGTCGGGGACCCGCGGCCCCAACTCGAGCGCGTCGCTCGGGCGTTAGACCTGCCCGTTACGGCGAGAAGCGCCGCGCAAATCGACGAGTTCGCCGCACATTTCTTGGATGCGGACCTTCGGCACAGCACCTTCTCCCCGAACGAATTCGAAAGCGATTCGGATGCCGGCCGTCTGGCTGCGCGGGCCTTCTTGGCGCTCTACGGGTTGGCCGTCGAGCCTGCCGCGGTTGTGACCGAGAGCTTTTGGCAGGAATGGGCGAGTATCGCGGAGGCCCTGGAGACGGCTCGCTACTTCGAGAGGTAGCTACGGAGTTCGGACAGGTGCGAGAGAACCTGCTCCAGTTCCGTCCGATCGAAATGCTGCAGTAAGACGTTCGCGATTTCTCCAGGACGGGCATCGCGAAATCCCTCGGCGTTCATCTGGAGGTCGACTGTGGCTTCGTCGCCTTTCGCGGTGCCGAAACGAATCGACGCGCTTAAATTTCCCGCTCGCGTGCGAGCGATCGGGGGCGGCACGTCGCGGCCGCCTTCGTTTGCGGGGATGTCTTCGAGCGTTTCGGCGAACTCGTCGCTGCGTCCGTTGGTTACTCGATCGCTCATAGCGTTAGCTTACCCAAAAATCGCTACCTTATCGATCGGCCCGGTTTGAGGAGCCGGGCAGTCCGGTAAGAGGACTTTACGCCATGAGAAATCCGAGCGTCGTCCAGAAATTGGGGGCCGAAGCGATCGGTACGTTTATGGTGACCGCGGCGGCCATCGGCGTCGACATTTTTTACTATTCACAAGGCAACGTCGACTACGTCTCGCGTTGGCTGACGCGCGGATTCGTCGTAGCGGTCGTGATCTACGCCTTTGCCGACACGTCGGGCGCCCACGTCGATCCAGCAGTGACGATCGGATTTTGGATTCGGCGCCTCTTTTCGTTCCGGTTGACGGCTGCGTACGTGTTCGCTCAGTTCGCCGGAGCCTTTGCGGCCGCGGCACTCTGGCTCTGGCTCTTGGGACCCTCCGCCCTCGCGCTCGGCGCGAGCCACCCGGGCCCGCAGTTCTCGCCCTTGGTGGCGGCGCTGGCCGAATGCGTGCTGACGTTTGCCCTGATGCTCGTCATTCTGATGACGGCCCAAGCCGCGCCGAGCGTGGGAAAGCAGGCGGCATTGGCGGTCGGCTTCGCGGTGGCCGCCTGTGGTTTCGTAGCCGGACCGATCAGCGGCGCGTCCATGAATCCGGCAAGAACCATCGCGCCGCAGATCCTGAGCGGCAACTTCGCAAATATCTGGATCTACGTCGTCGGTCCGGTATGCGGGGCCGGATTAGCCGTCGTGGCTCACTGGCTGCTTTGCGGCGCGCCGTCGCCGGCGCAGGCGCGCGCCGCGCGCGGTAAAAGCCATGCTGCGGACCGTTAGCGGCGCGCCGTCTTGCGCGCCCGCGTTGGGGCCGTCGCCTTACGCGCGCGAGCCAGGGGCGCGGCCGCGGCCGTCAGCCGTTGCTTGGCCTTCTCCATTTTCTGACCGAGTTCGTCCAGTTCGTCTTTCGCCATAACCTTGCGGGCCAAGGAAAAGATCGTCGACTCTTCCTCCTTCACGTGGTGCTTGACGCTCTCGGTGAGGACTTGGACCTCCGCCTTGAATTTCTCGTCGGGCTGGCGTCCCGACTGTAGCAGCGCGATCAGCCGCTTGAGCAGATCGTGCTCGGTGTAGGCTTCGAAGACGTCGACGGTATCTTCGGTTTCTTCCGCACGTTTGCGCAACAACGGGTAGAAGAACTTTTCTTCAATCGTTGCGTGGACGATCAGTGCCTCTTCGATCTGCGCGGCAAGGTCGTGCAGGGTGTTGTCTTCAGGCTCGCATTTCATAGCCTTGTCCAGCATCCCCTCGACGGAACGATGGTCTTTTTTCAGTAGGGAAAGAACGTCCATAGCGGGTTCTCCAGTGTGGATTAGCAGGCTACGGATATGCCCTCTCCCGGATGCGTCCAAACGCGTCCTCGTTTGGAAAATCGCAAAATAGGAAAGATGGGGATATGCATGCCGTTCACGGAGCGACCGGGCAATGTCGCGCGATTTGAACCCTACCCACTACGAAAACATCGAGACCTTCGTTAAGGGCGAAAAGCGCGCCGTCCACGCGATTATCGAGACGCCGCGCAACCAACGTCACAAGTACGCCTTCGATCCAAAAACCGGAGCGTTTCGCCAAACCATGATGCTCGCGGAGGGCCTGCAGTGGCCCTACGACTACGGCTTCATCCCGCAAACGCTGGCCGCCGACGGCGACTCGTTAGATATCCTCTACCTGGGAGACGAGCCCACGTTTACCGGATGTTTAGTCGGCGCGCGCGTCGTCGGGATCGTCCGGATGGAAAAGAACGGTGAGGAGAACGATCGAATTCTCGGGTGTCCGCTGCACCAGAAGGGCCTGACCCAGAAGTCCGATGCCTTCGACGACGTGGACGACATTCCGAACGATACGATTGAGGGCATCTGCCGCTACCTAGTGGATTATTCGCAGGCGGAAGGCAACGACCTGACCTTTTGCGGCGTGAAGTCGCGTAAGACCGCGCTCAAGGCGATCGCCAAGGCGCGGCGCGCGTTCGAAAAGAAACGGAAAGGAGTTCGCTAATGCCCCTGATCGAAGTGATCGTCGTCCTCGTGGTGGTCGGCGTAATCCTGTGGCTGATCAATACGTACATCCCGATGGCCGGCGGCGTGAAGTCGCTGCTCAACGCCGTCGTCGTGATCGCGTTGGTCGTGTGGCTGTTGAAGGTCTTCGGATTATGGAACTACATCATGAACCTTCACGTCGGCGGGCACTCATAAGCGGCCGGGCCGTACTGCTCGACGTCGATGGAACGCTGATTCGGAGTAACCAGGCGCACGCGGTCGCGTGGTCGCGAGCGTTTCACGCGCACGGCTACGACGTTTCGGTCGAGCGAATTCTTCCGTGGCTGGGAATGGGCGGCGACAAGCTTCTCGGGCAAGTCGATCCGCAGCTCGACCCCGAGAAGGGAACGGGGGCCGCGATCGGCGCCTTTCGCGACCACTTGTTTCTCAGCGAGTACGTTATGGGCTTGCAGCCGACCAACGGCGCCAAGGCGCTGCTCGCGCGCATCGGCGCCGCCGGCCTGGTTCGCGCCGTGGCGACGTCGGCGAAGAAACCAGAACTCACAGCCCTGCTCGCCGCGTCGCGCCTTGCGGGCGAAATCGACGTGGCCGCGACGTCCGACGACGTCTCGCGGTCGAAACCCGACGCCGATATCGTGCATGCCGCGCTGGCCAAGGCATCGTCGAGGCCCCAAGACGCGGTTTTTCTCGGGGATACTCCGTACGATATCGAGGCGGCGCATCGAGCCGGAGTGGTTGCCGTCGTCGTGCGCTCGGGGATTTGGAGCGATGAGGATTTGGCTGCGGCGGAGGCGATCTTCGACGACCCCGCCGACCTCTGCGAGCGTTTCGCCGGATCGCCGATCGCGCGGCTTCTAAGTTAAAGCGGCGCGATTATTCCGGGTGTACCCGTGAGGCAGGCGGGGTAAGAAGCCGGGAAGAGCATGACGTTCGAGACGCTAGTCGTTCGCGTAAAAGCAATGGTTGCCGAACACCATCCCGAGGCGATCGTAACGGAGTATCCGGAACGGGTGGTCTGGACGCTTGGAACGACGAGGCCACCATCCCACCCGATCGCGACGAGCCGGCCTCATGTAGCGTGCTGGTGGGCGTTTCCGGAATTCACGAGCCCCCCACGACCGTGCCGCATGAAGGCGCCTTGAGTCAAGATGCTATTGCGCCGTCGGTTGCCGACCGTATCTGCGCGCACTTGACGAAAGCGGCATCGAAAAGCGTGTAGGTTTTATGCGTCGTGCACCTTACGAGCGCGCGCACTGGGCGCAGCGGCCCTCGAACGTGATGCGTTCGCTGTCGATTGCGAAACCGTGCTGGATCGCGAGCGCTTTTATCGTTCGTGCGGGAACGGCATAGGCGACGTCTTTGAGCGCGCCGCACGCGCTGCAACGGAAGTGCGCGTGCTGCGGACCCGCGGGCTCGTAGGACGCCGAATCGGCACCCGGCACGTGGAGTTCGGAGACCAAACCGAGATCGCGTAAGCGCTCGAGCCCACGGTAGATCGTCGACAAGCCGATCCCCGGCTGGCGCCCGAGGGCTTTCAAATAGATATCGGAGGGCGAGAGATGGTGCCCCAGGCCGCTCGCCTCGACGATTTCGTAAATCAGCCGGTAGTTTTTGGGCAGCGGCGGCCGCGCGGACGATGCCACGATTACCGGATCATTTGGGCGGCCGCCCTATTGACGAGGGCTCCGGGCGACGATATGCTTTTGTGAGAGTGACTTTCACTTTCGGACTTTTCGCTCCAGCCCGCTCGCCGTCCTTCGCGTCCGACTCGGCGTTCCGCGGAGTTTTGCTGCGTCATCATCGTCCAACATTTACCGGATCGGAGAAGTAAGCCAGATGGAAAACACGATCGTCGAACTGTCGGAAGCCGACCAAGGCAAATGTCCCGTCAAGCACGTCCCGCTGCGGCCTCGCGTCAACATCGACTGGTTCCCGGAGTTGTTGGATCTCTCACCGCTCCATCGGCCGTCCAAACGGTCCGATCCCATGGGTCCCGACTTTAATTACGCGCGTGAATTCAACAGCCTCGACCTGCCGGCGGTTAAGGCAGACCTGTTCGCGCTGATGACGGCGTCGCAGGAGTGGTGGCCGGCCGACTACGGTCACTACGGTCCGCTCTTCATTCGGATGGCGTGGCATAGCGCGGGAACCTATCGCATCGGCGATGGCCGCGGCGGCGCCGGCGGCGGCGAGCAGCGCTTCGCCCCGCTTAACAGTTGGCCCGACAATGCCAACCTCGACAAAGCGCGCCTGCTGCTCTGGCCGATCAAGCAGAAATATGGCCGCAAGATCTCGTGGGCAGATCTCATGATCCTGGCCGGAAACTGCGCCCTCGAATCCATGGGATTCAAAACGTGCGGTTTCGCCGGCGGCCGCGTCGACGCGTGGGAACCCGACGAAAGCATTTACTGGGGTCCGGAAGAAACGTGGCTCGGCGGCGACAAACGGTATACCGGCGACCGCGACCTCGAAAAGCCTCTCGCCGCCGTGCAGATGGGTCTGATTTACGTCAATCCCGAAGGGCCGGACGGCGAACCCGATCCGCTCGCCGCGGCGCACGACATTCGCGAGACGTTCGGTCGCATGGCGATGAACGACGAGGAGACCGTCGCGCTGATCGCCGGCGGGCACACGTTCGGCAAGGCGCACGGCGCCGCCGATCCTACCCAGTACGTCGGCCTCGCACCCGCCGGCGCCGGCATGGAGGAGCAGAATCTCGGCTGGCGCAACGCGTTCGGCAGCGGCAACGGCGACGCGACGGTTAGCAGCGGTCTCGAAGGCGCCTGGACGTCGACGCCGACGAAGTGGGATAACAGCTACTTCAACAACCTCTTCAACCACGAGTGGGAACTGACGAAAAGTCCCGCCGGCGCGCAACAGTGGGTGCCGAAAAACGGCGTTGCCGCCGATAGCGTGCCCGGCGCACACGACGTATCGAAGAGACACGCGCCGATCATGTTCACGACGGACCTCGCGTTGCGCTTGGATCCGGTGTACGGTCCGATCTCGAAGCGCTTTCGCGAGAATCCGTCGGAGTTTGCCGACGCGTTTGCCAAAGCGTGGTACAAGCTGACGCATCGCGACATGGGCCCGATCGCTCGTTATCTCGGTCCCGAAGTGCCGGCGGAACAGGAGATCTGGCAAGACCCCGTGCCGGCGGTGGATCATCCCCTGATCGACGAACGCGATGCAGCCGAACTCAAAAGCCGGATCCTCGCGTCGGGTCTCACGGTGCCGCAGCTGGTCGCGACCGCGTGGGCGTCGGCAGCGACGTTTCGCGGCACCGACAAGCGCGGCGGCGCCAACGGCGCTCGCATCCGTCTCGCGCCGCAAAAGGACTGGGCGGTCAACCAGCCGGGCGAACTGGCGAAGGTGCTGCAAGTTCTCGAGAAAGTGCGCGACGAATTTAATGCGTCGCTCGGCGGCGGGAAGAAGGTGTCGCTGGCCGACGTCATCGTGCTTGGCGGCAGCGCAGCCGTCGAACGCGCCGCCAAAGACGCCGGCCGGGAAGTAAAGGTAGGCTTCACTCCAGGGCGTACCGATGCGACGCAGGAGAATACCGACGTGCAGTCCTTCGCCGTGCTGGAACCGGCTTCCGACGGATTTCGAAATCACCTGAGCCACTCGCACCAACGGTCGCCCGAACAGCGCTTGCTCGATCGCGCGCAGCTGATGACGCTGAGCGCTCCGGAGATGACCGCGCTCGTGGGTGGCCTGCGCGTGCTCGGCGCGAATACCGGCGGCTCGGCGCACGGCGTCTTCACGAAACATCCGGGCACGCTGACGAACGATTTCTTCGTCAATCTGCTCGACATGACGACGAAGTGGCAGCCGGCCCGCGGCGAGTACATCTACGAAGGCCGCGACCGCAAGACCGGCGAGGTCCGGTGGACCGGGACGAACTACGACCTCGTTTTCGGCTCGAACTCGCAACTCCGCGCGATTGCCGAAGTGTACGCCATCGAAGGCGATCACTTCGTACGCGATTTCGTCACTGCGTGGGAAAAGGTCATGAACCTCGACCGGTTCGACCTCAGCGTAGCGTAGCGATCGAAACCCGCGGCGCTTGTTCCTGTCGTGTGGGTGCGCCCCACGCCGTTCATGCGCCTCGGGCGCGCCGAGCCTTCCGAAGCAACCGGACCACGAGTCGTTCCTCCGCCAAAAGGGCATGTTTCGCGCCGGCGGCGACCGCACCGAGAGTCCCGTTTGCCCGGTACGCGGCCAAAATCTCGGGGTGCACGTAGCACTTTCGGCACACCGCCGGCGTATTACCTAACAATCTGGCGACGTGCTTGATGGCTTCGACGATGCGAGCGTCGCGCTCGCCTTCGGTCTGAGTCGCGTCCAACGCAGCCAGAGCCGCGGCAGCCTGGACCGTGCCCGTCCACGTACGAAAGTCCTTAGCCGTAAAGTCGCTTCCCGAGATTCGCGCAAGTAGGCGTTGACGTCGGCCGAGTCGACCTTGCGAACGGTTTGATCGGCGTCCGTGTATTCGAACAGTTGCTGGCCGGGAAGATCCTGGCACGCGCGCACGATTCGCGCAATGCGCCGATCGCGCAATCCAACCGAATGGCGGATGCCGCTCTTACCCTGAAAGAAAAACTGGATCGATTCCCCGCGCACGCGGACGTGGCGATTGCGCAAGGTCGTTAACCCGAACGAACCGTTATCGCGCGCGTACTCCTGGTTTCCGATGCGAATCGTCGTGCTCTCGAGCATGGCGACTACCGTTGCAAGAATTTTCTCCCGCGACGTCCCGGGCAAACGTAGATCTCGCCGAACCGCAGCCCTGATTCGGGGTAGCTCGCGTGCAAAATCGAGTAGCCGGGCATACTTGTTTTCGTCTCGGACCTCGCGCCAACGCGCGTGATACCGGTATTGCTTGCGACCGCGGGCGTCGCAACCGGTGGCTTGAATGTGCCCATTTTCAAGCGGACAAATCCAGACCTGTTCGTAGGCCGGCGGGATAGCCAACGCTCGAATGCGCGCCAACGTCCGTTGATTGCGGATGGGTGCGCCGCCCTCGTCCAGATAGGAAAAGCGACTCCGATGACGTCGCCGGCTAAAGCCGGGTACGGAGTCGCTGACGTACCGCAGGCCCGCCTCGCGGGCTAAGGCCGGCGAGGCGAGATCAGTGTTTCTCGCGGACGTCCCGCTTCGTGGCATCGTATTCGGCCTGAACTTTTTCCTTAACTTCGTTCGCAACCGATTTGACTTTCTCGCCGGTCGTCATTTCGTCGCCAAGGGTCTCGCGTTTGACGCGCTCACCTTCGGCCGCACCGCGGTGGCCGATCTCGGCGACGGTATCTTTAACGTCTTTGAAAGCATTTTCGATCGAGTCTTTCCTTCCCACGTTTCCTTCAATTCTCAAGCTGTTGCCGTGTCGTATACCCCGCATCGACTCGACCCAATCGCACTCCAGGTAACGATGAAGGTCGCGCGCCGCGCGGTTGGAAGCAATCGTCGTGTCGAAACGCGGCGGATTCATCGGGATATCGGACCACGGCGGCTGGGCGGTGCTCGTGACGGTCGCGCCGGACGGCACGCTCCTCGACCGGCGGCGCGTCGAGCTCTTGGATGACGACTTGCCGGCACTTCCCCAGCATCACGAAGCGCAGAAACTCCCGCTGCCCGAGGCCGTGGCTTTGGTCGAACGCGTGCGCGTTTCGGCGGAGCGGCACGCCGTTCGCGCGCTGGACGCCGTCGCCATAGCGGTGCCGCGTATTCTTGGCGTCGCGCTTCGGATTTGTCCGGCGCTTCCACCGACGATTGCCGAACGTCTCAAGGACTATCGCGCCTGCAACGTCGCCGACTGGGTGATGTACCGCAAAGCGCTCGCTTTGGCTGCCGAAGCCCGCGGCTGGCCGGTCTACTGGTACGACGCGAAGCAGGTACGAACTTCGGCAGGCGCAGCGCTGGGCGTCGAAGACTTCGATGCGTACTTTCTCGCCATGCGACCGGCCGTCGGGCCGCCGTGGAATAACGATCACAAGCTGGCGATGGCCGCAGCGATCGTCGCCGCGAAGGCGCCCGCCACTCCCGGTACCCTCAACGTCGAGGGTACCGCGGATTAGGATTTGGGAGGCGCTGTGGTTGCGGCCGGTTGTGGCGTTCCGCTCTTTAGCGGGATCAAATCGAGCGTGACGGTATCGAGACGATACTGACCCTCGCCGACGTATTGGTTCGGCTGCGCGCATACGACGCTGTTCTCCGGTCCGTATACCACCACGAGACCGGTAGGTCCGCATTTCGTTTGCGTCAACTGGTACGTCGTTAAGAACGTCGCCCCCGGAGTTCCGGCTTGAATTTCATAGGAGTTGTAGGTGACGTCCGTATCGTCGTCGACGATCGCTCCGTAAACGGCGGCCGAGGTTACGCCGATCGCCATCGCGCCCCAGAACCCGCCGCCCCAATAGTACGGCGCCGGATACCATGCGGCTCCGCCGTTCCATCCGTAATAACCGCCCCCGCCGTAGACCGGATTGTTGACGATCGTGTTTCCGCTGTTGATGTTGTTGTTGCCGCCGCCGGGACGATTTCCGCCGCCGGGACGGCCCGCGCCGCCCACGCCGCCGACTCCACCAACGCCGCCGGGGCCACCGGGACGTCCAACGCCGCCGGCGCCACCGGGACCACCCGGACGTCCAACGCCGCCGACTCCACCAACGCCTCCGGGACCGCCTGGACGTCCAGCTCCACCAACGCCGCCGACGCCGCCGGGACGCCCGGCTCCGCCGATACCGCCGGCGCCCGGACGCTGCGCCATACCTGGGCGCTGCATTCGGCCACCGGCTCCGCCGCGCGAAAAATCGGAACCGCCGAGATTGAAGCCTCCGCGACCCCCGCCTCCGCTTGGGCGAGACATTCCGCCGCCGCCGCTCGGGCGAGACATTCCGCCGCCCCGCGCGCCTCCGCCGCCACGCGCGCCGCCGCCACCGCGCCCGCCGCCGCCGCGTCCTCCGCCGCCGGGTCGAGCATCGGCCGCGGCGCAGACCTGCAGAACCATGATCGCGATCAGAAAGAGTGCGCGATATTTCATTGCTTGACCAACTGATCGATGCGTCCTTGAAGGTTCACAACCGTGCCGTTGCGGGTCGAAAACGCGATCGTAACGCTATTGGCGGGCAGCCTGGCGGACGTGAACCCTAAGGGCTGCGACGTGCCCGTATAGTTGAGATAAATCGTACCCGTCTTGAGGTTCAGCGCGTTGCTGGCGCCGTTTTGCACCAATACCGCGGAGGTCGGGAGACAGACGATGATCTTTCCTCGATACGAGCACGCCGCCCGCGTTACGACGATCGTGCCGTCGCCGTCTTCGGACGTCAAAAACAGCGATCCGGAGAAGACCCGAATGTCGACGTCGCGATAGGTGTTCGTATCGCCGCTCGCGTGATGGATGCTCATCGTTCCGGACGCGAAAGCCCCAACCGGAAACGATGCGCTCAACAGGGCGGCACAAACGCCGGCAACTGCTCTGGGCGCCAAAGTCATGTTCTCAATCACCCCAAAACCGTGGTGTTCGGCTAGCGTAGCCCGGCGCCGTCGTCGCTACAACCATGCGTGAGGGTCCCCCTCATAAAGGGAGCCAACCGCGGCGGCCGTCAGGTACGGGACGTCGCGCTAGCCTTTCCGTAGATTTTCGACTGGCCTAGCCGTTCGAGACGGCCGAACTTTTCGGCCGTTGCATCGTTAGCTGGGATCATGATGCGAGCGAACCCCGTAAACATGGTCGAATTGAAGTCGATGGCGAACATGTCGAGATGCCCGACGAGGGGGTGGACTCGGACCATCGCCTGCTCCTGCGACAGCTCGCTGGCGACGACGCGCTGCTTCCAAGCCGCTTGAAAGAGCGGGTGTTCCTTGGCCCGTTCGAAGACCGCCGTCGCAAAGGGGCTCGGCGACTGCGACGCACAGTTGAGGCGAAACATTCCAACTGCAGTGGAGATGAGCTTAACGCGCTCCTCCCCTAAAAATACAATAAAATCGGGATCGAACAGCGCGCGAATGAGACTGTTGCGATCGATGGGATCTTCGAAACGCGAATATCCGTAGATCGCGTCGGCCGTAGCGTTCCATTGCAGCGGCGTAAGGATTCGATCGCCGACCGAGATCGCGATGCCGGAGGTTCTACCGAGCAATTGCTCCAGCGGCGCCGGCATGGGGCCTTCTTCTGAA
Organism: Candidatus Tumulicola sp.; assembly: GCA_036490465.1. Lineage (GTDB taxonomy): Bacteria > Vulcanimicrobiota > Vulcanimicrobiia > Vulcanimicrobiales > Vulcanimicrobiaceae > Tumulicola. Next base: position 28,014 of record DASXDV010000119.1, read on the forward strand.
GGCTCGGCCGATGGGCGGCGCGAGGCGGCAAGTTCGAGTACGTATTCGAGTTCGGCCGTCGAGAGCCGTAGGGCCATAGCGATTCCGGTGAGCGCCGCGGTCGATGGGTGAATGTCGTCGCCGGCCTCTAGGCGAGCGTACCATTTGACCCCGATGTCCGCGAGAAACGCGACCTCCTCGCGGCGCAGTCCCGGCGTTCGCCTTCCTCGAGAAGAAGCAATGCCGACCTGCTCGGGTGCCAGCGCTTCGCGGCGCTCGCGCAAAAAACGACCTAAAGCCTGTTGCCGGGTCTCGGCTTCGGACGAGTGATCAGCGCTGCGCTTAGCTCGAAAGGTGCTCCCAACGGCAAATCCAGACTCCCTTCGGCGAGCTGGGTTCGGGGACTTTAACCATACTATAATAAAATCACCTTCGTAAGCGGAGGAATAGCGAGGAGACCGATCCCTGAATCCGGTGGCGGCCCGAAAATGGGCCGCCACCCGCGAGGGGGGATTTGACGAGTTCCCCTTACTACAGGGTTAACCAGCGGTTCCAGACGCGGCATCTTTATGGTATGAGCGTGACGCATCTGCCGCCATGGGAAAGTACGGCGATCGAGATTGCGCTCGATTTGGAGCGTATCCAGCTCGCCAATCCGTCGGGTTCGGAGTTCTCGGGGCCCGCGGAGCCGCGAATCTGTGTCGTCGCCTGTTTCGCGCTGAGCTCGCAGTTGAAACGAATCGTCACGGCCGTCGATCGCGTCGTGCCGTCGCGCCTTCCGGATTTGCGCATTGCTCGGGCGGCAACGCGCGTTGCCGTCTCGCAAGGCTCCAAAGCGGTTGCCGCGCGAGCCGAAACCGTGGCGATTACCCCAATGCTTCCACTCTTGCGCTTACAACTGCGATTGATCCGCGCGATTCTCCCCGGTTTAGCCGACCGAGGAGCGGAGTTCGCGGCCCATGAAAGCGACCCCGATGCGTCGAACGCCCGTTTCATTGCCGGTTTCATTGCGATGAGGAGCCTGCCGGCATTCGAGCCGTCCGCGGTCGGTGCCGAATTTTCACCCGTAAATCTAGGCGTCACCGGGCTTACGATTTACCGCCTCGGAAAACGGGGCGTACCACAATCGATTCTCGGTCACTGGTCGTACGTACGGAACGCCCGGAGCAGCGTCCATCTGCGAAGTGGACTTTAGGGCATGGTCGTCGCACCACTACTGTAGAGAATTGGCCTCCGATGGATTTTGCCGATGATCTACCATTAGAAAGGACATCGAATCTTGAAACGTCTCATTATCACTGTTATGTCCGCGGCGTTGTTGGCGTCAACGTCAATTGCCTCGGCGTGGGCTAGCCCGCCGAGCGTCACGGGAACTTGGGCCGTGGAGCAGTCCGGCGCAAACGGCACGACGAAAAGCACGGTTACGCTGAAGCAGTCGGGCAACGGCATCGTCGGCACGAATAGCGCGAACGGAAACGGATTTACCGGCGAATTCGTCAACGCCACTCAGGTCAACGCGAAGTGGCATGGGCCCGGTGGTGCCGGATGGCTGACGGTGTTCGTTACGCCAAACGGACACAGCTTCAACGGTACGTGGGGATACAATGGACGCCCCGCTAACGGATCGTTCGTCGGCAATAAAGTGCTGCCGCCCTCGCCGTTATCGGCGGCCGGAACGTGGCACGTTGTGGGTGCCGGCGGATCGAGTGCTTTTCTCGGTAAGATGGCGTGCAAGCAGTCCGGTCCTTCCATCGTTTGTGTTTCCGGCGGCGTGACGCTCAATGGAAAGGTGACCCCCTCCGATCCGCGCAAGGTCAGAGCGACGTTTAACATGGGCGGCACGGCGGGCGTCTTCTCGTTCTGGTTCAACGGCGACAACAACAGCTTCAACGGCGTGTGGTGGAAAGGCGACGGCACGGGAACGCCGGCGGGCCGCGTCGTCGGTCAGCGGTCGCTCTGAACTAATCCTCATCCCTCGTGACGAACGTTCTCGATCTGGTCCCGACGTGGGCGATCATGCTCGCGTCGGGGCTGGTGATCTCGATCGCCCGCAGCGAGGGATTATCCGGGTGAATCTGGAGCCGTTGCAGATCGTGCAGCAGAGCATGAACGGGGGCGGTTCACCCTCGCAGGCACCATAGCCCAAATGCCGACGACGCTGAGCCACCGCGCGGCTTCCCGTCTCGGAGCGATCGCGATCGTCCTTTCGATCGTCGCGCTCATCGCCGTGCTGCCGCGCCGCTACGCGCTCGTTCCGGGCTGGTTTCCTGCTATGCACGACAATCCCGACCGGCCGGACTGGCAGCCCGGCATGATCGACTACTTGTTCCTGGGTTTCACCACCTCGACGGCCTTCAGTCCGACCGAGGCAATGCCGCTGACGCGGCGTGCGAAACTGCTCATGATCGTTCAAAGCATGGTCGCTCTCATCACCATCGCCATCGTGGCCGCCCGCACGATCAACATTTTGAAATAAGCCGTCGCTCCGGGCGGCGTCATTCTGAAGCAAGCGGGCGGCTCAATCGAAGAGCGAAGGGTGACGATACGCTCGAATACGGAGAGACGATATGAAGATCGGAATCATCGGCGCGGGGAACATCGGCGCAACGTTGGCGCGCCGTTTCGGAGAGCTTGGTCACGAGGTCTTTATCGCCAACTCGCGTGGACCCGAAACGCTGACTGATTTGGCTGCCGAGACCCGAGCCACCCCGGTAACGGCCGAGCGAGCCGCACGCGACGGTGACGTCGTCATCGTAACCATCCCCGAACGAAACATCGAAAATCTTCCTAACAATTTGTTCTCGGGCGTTCCCGGTAGCGTCGTCGTGGTCGATACCGGCAACTACTATCCGCGTCAGCGCGACGGCCGCATCGAAGCGATCGAAGCCGGGATGCCCGAAAGCGTTTGGGTCGCCAAGCAGATTGGAAGGCCCGTGATTAAAGCCTTCAACTGTATCTACGCCGAGCATCTCGGAACGCTTGGCGAAGCCAAAGGGATGCTGGGACGAATCGCGCTTCCGGTGGCCGGTGACGACGCGCGCGCGAAAGCCGTCGTGATGAAATTGGTCGACGAGCTTGGATTCGACCCGGTCGATGCGGGATCGCTCGAGGAATCCTGGCGGCAGCAGCCCGGCACGCCGCTATACGCAGCAGATCTCGACGCGAACGGAGTGCGCGAGGCATTGGACCGCGCGAGCAAAGAGCGCACGTCTGAGTATACGGGAACGTCGAAAAGCCCGGGTACGTTCGAAGCACCCGCGTAGCAATACTGAAAGGAAGGGATCCATGGACGAAGTACGAGTCGAGCAGTCGAACTATCAGATGCCGCCGGTCGAGGGGGTTACCGTCGCGCACTTTCTCACGGTAGCCGACACGCAGCGGTCCGCGGAATTCTACGCGAAGGTGTTCGGCGGAAAGATCCTGAGCCAGGGTGACCAAAAAGGGGCGCCGGCGTACGTCAAAATCGCAAACACGTGGCTGATCGTCAATCCTGGGGGTGGTCCAACGCCCGACAAACCGACCGTAACGCTGCGGCCCCCGCCCAATCCGGACGAGATCAGCAGCTTTATGAACATCCGCGTAGCCGACATTCAGGCGTGTTACGAACTCTGGCGCAGCCGCGGAGCAACGTTTCTCACCGAACCCATCGAGAAATACGGGGAGACGCGCTGCTACATCCGCGATCCCGACGGATACATCATCGAAGTCGGGCAAAGCAAGCCCGAGTTCACGTATGGCTAATGAAAAAGTTGCCGTAATAACGGGTGCGTCGCACGGTATCGGCGCGAGCCTCGTCTCGGCATATCGTGAGGCAGGCTATAACGTCGTTGCGAACTCGCGGTCTATCGGCGCCAGCACCAGTCCGAACATCGTCAACGTCGCGGGCGACGTCGGCGACGCCGATACGGCCGAACGCATCGTGAACGAAGGAGTGGCAGCATTCGGCCGTCTCGATACCTTGGTAAACAATGCGGGCATTTTCATTTCGAAGGCCTTTACCGACTACACCCAGGCAGATTACGACGCGATGCTTTCGACGAACATTGCGGGGTTTTTCCATTTGACGCAGCGAGCGGTGCGCGTGATGGAACGTCGAGGCTCGGGGCACGTCGTGAACGTCACCACGACCGCCGCGGAACAACCGATCGGCGGCTCTCCGGCGCTCTTGGCCTCGTTGACGAAGGGCGGCCTAAACGCCGCGACCAAGGCGCTCGCGATCGAATACGCACAACGCGGTATCCGCGTGAACGCCGTCTCGCTTGGCATTATAAGAACGCAAGAGCCGGACTCGTATGCGGGCCTCGAAGCGTTGGAGCCGCTGGGCCGTTTAGGGGAGATCGACGACGTCGTATCGGCCGTGATGTATTTGGAACGTGCCGAGTTCGTAACCGGCGAGATATCGCACGTCGATGGTGGCCAAAGCGCGGGTCACTGGTAACGGCGGCGGCCAAAGAAGCGTTAGGAAATCGGCGGCGCTTCCAGCGGGTTGGGCGGCGCCTTGGGCGTGTCGATGTCGCCGACGAGCATGTAGTAGAGCGTGCCGATTAAGAATATCGCGTAAGAAACGACCGGCAAAAAGAAGGCGGCGATGAGACCGACGACGCGGATGCCCATCCCGTGACGGATGCGGCGGATCGCCGCCTCGACCGAGGGCGGAGGCGGCTCGCCGTACGCGCCGATCCGGCGCAAGTGCAGCACGAGCCAATATCCATCGACGTTCACGACGAGCAGGGTCGCCGAATACAACACCGCGGCGGCCGGCAAGGTGGGATACGTTCCCGCGACCGCCGTGACGAATGGAATGAAGGCGGTGAGCACGAGGACGCCGAGGTTGATCAAGATCGTCGTGTGATCGATTGATTCGGCACCGTTGAAGACGGCGTTGTGCAGCCGCCACACGTTGCCGATCACGGCGAAACTTAGGGCGTAAATCAAAAAACGCGGCCAAAGAGCGAGCAGCTTGGCGGCCAGCTCGGCGTTGACTCCATCCTTGACGATCGGGACCGTGAAGGTCAGTACCAACAGCGTTGCTGCGATCACGAAGACGCCATCGGAGTAGAACTGCAGCCTCGCCTTGTCCATGTCCCCGTCTTTACCTCGATTTGGGTGCGACGTAAACCAGGTGCGCGACCGCAACGGCCCCACGCTTCTCGAGCAGTTCCACGATCTCGGCGTGCGGGATGCGCACGAAAACCGACCGGACTTCCGTCGAAGCCGAAAGCGACGCGACCTTCGCCGGCGCTCCGTTCGCGCCGGCCGCCACGTCGAGCGGAGCCGAGCCGGGGGCCACGATGACGTACAGCCAGCCGCCTTCGCGCGCGTAGATGACTTTTGCGGCCGGTGCGCCAGGGACGAGCGGAGTAAATGGCGCGTGAATGAAGTGGCCGGCCAGCATCGCCCCCGTTGCCGCTTGCTGTTGGCGAGCGGCTTCGATCGTCGTGCCGTTACGCGACGACATGATGCCCCAGGGAATCAAACCGATGACGAACGCCGCGGCGACCGCTGCGACCCAAGCCGGCGCAGACATTTGCGGCCGGACGAAGCGAATCGGGCGGACCAACGCCGGTGATTGGGCCGGCATCTCCCCCGCCTCGATCAAGCGCAGCACCGTCGCCTCGGCCTCCCCAAGGCGCCTGGCGCAATCGTCGCATCCGCGGACGTGTCGCTCGATCCGCGCCTGCTCGAGTTCGTCGAGCTTGCCGAGCGCGTAGAGCTCCGCGCTCTCTTCGACGTGGCTATCAAACATCGATCGATCCTTCGGCTGTGAATATTTGCCGCAGACGGCGCAGCGAAGTCGAGAGACGACTCTTGACGGTGCCGACGGGTTCGCCGAGCCGGCCGGCGATTTCGTCGAGCGTGATGCGATCGAAGTATGCAAGCGCGATCGTCTGCCGTTGTTTCTCGGTAAGTTCGTTGAGCGCACGGCGCACCGACTCGCGTTCGACGACGCCGCCGGCAATGTCGGCGCGATCCGGTACCGGTTCGGTCGATTGCTCGATACGCTCGCGGTTGTGCGCTTTTCGCAAGCGCGAGAGCGCCTCGTTGCGCACGCAGATGGCGAGAAAGGCTCGTAACGATCCTCGAGCGGGTCGAAATGCGTCGCCGCGCCTCCACAACCTCAGGAGCACGTCGTGAACGCAATCTTGTGCGTCCTGATCGTGGCGTAAGACTTGCAGGGCGGCAGCGTGGAGGACGCCGCCATGGATCCGATAGGCCGCCTCGTATGCCCACGCTTCCTGCGCGACGAACGCCCGAGCGATCTCCAGTTCCTCGTACACTATCCCAGCGTCAAATTACGAACCGTCGCATCGCCGTCGTGCATTTCGACGGTGCGGTAGCCGATCACATGCAAGAGTTGGTCGTGCGGGAGGACGAGGGGGCCGGGCTTGGGTGCGGTGCCCGGCGCCGGCTGAGGATACGCAGTGGCGTTGGCGCTGGCGAATCGAATGTTTCCCTCGAGGTGCTCGATGACTTGATGGATGTGTCCGTTGAGGACGGTCACGCGATCGAACGGCGCGAGTAGCGCGAGCGCCTTGCTTCCGTCGGCCGTCGTCCACCCCCACGCGGGGTAGAGCGCATAGAGAGGAACGTGTGCAAAGACGACGACCGGGCGCGAACGTGGAATGCTCCGAAGGTCGCTCTCGAGCCACGCGAGTTGTTCGGTTCCAAGCGCGCCCATCGATTCGGCTGCGAAATCATCTACGTTGACGAGTGCGACGTAGTGCACCCCTTGGGCGTCCCACGAGAACCACCCCGCCGTCCCCGATTTCGGAGGGAACATCGAGTGGAAGAGCTTTGTCCCGCCGCCGAGCGCGTCGTGCTCGCCCGGGAGTACCACGAGCGGCGCCTTCAGATCGCCTAAAATCTGCTTGGCCGTGTCGAATTGTTCGGCCTTTGCGAGGTGACTAACGTCACCGGTGTGGATGACGAACTGCGGTTGACGCGGCAGCGCGTTAATCGCGCTCACGGTCGAATGCAGCGTTCCCGCAACGTCCGGGTTTGCGGCCTGATGAAATCCGATGTGACTGTCGCTGATATGCACGAAGAGCGGCCAGTCGCCGGCAGCCGTTGCCGCCCGCACGACGCCGCCGGCGGACAATACGTAAGCAATTCCGGCGCCGGTCCAACCGATGTGCGAAAGAAAAGCCTGGCGCTTCATACGGCCGTTCCTTTCGTCGGGCGCACGACGATCGTGCCGCGCATGTATGGGTGGAGTTGGCAGAAATACGAAAACTTGCCCGCGGCGGCAAAGCGACAGGTCCACGTATCGCCCGTATCGAGGCCGGCCGAATCGAACGATTTGTCGTCGGCCGTTACGGTGTGGGCTTCCGAATCGTCATTGACGAAGCGCACCGTCGTTCCGGCCGAGACGGTCAGGACCGCCGGAACGTAGGCGAAGCCTTTGACGTGGATCGTCGGGATCGCAGCTGCGGGGGATGGCGGCCCCGCGGCGAGCGCGAGCGCTGCGGCAAAAATGAGCGTGTTCATACCCGTACTATGCGCAACAGGCCCGAACGGTTCGTTCGGGCCCGTGCTCGGGTTTAGCGGCCGCGGTTTATTTTGGGGGGCTGACGGCGAAACCGTACGAGAAGGGACCCCCGAGCTTGCTCTGGACCGCCACTTGCCGCCCGCTGGGATATGCGAATTCGGCCGGCGTCGACACGATGAAGGAGAAGTTCGGCGCGATATACGCCGGAGCAAAGATCCGGTTGCCCGTCAGGGCGAAAAATATGAACCCGGTTCCCCAACCGGTGCCGGGGTATTGAATCGTGTTCGACGGCTTGGTCGATCCGGGCGGGAAGGTCAGGATCTGGTTGAGCGTCGCGTCGTCCTGGACGTTCTGGATTACGAGGTTGCCGTTCGATGCGATTTGGATGCCGCCCAGTTGCGGACCGCCGGGAACCTGCAAGCCTAAGGGCTTGCCCTTGGTCGACTTCCTTGGGTATTCGATGACGTCGCTCTGCAAGAACGTGCCGGTTGCCGGATAGTAGACGTAGGTGAGGTACGCGTTGCCCTTCGCGTCGGCGGCAATGCCGACGGGACAACCCGGGAAGCCCGTGATGGTCCGCGATGGTGACGTGCTGCCGGCGTCGTACTCGACGACGCTGCCGCCCGGACCGCTGCTCGCTCCGCATCCGCCGCCGCCCGCGCTGAAGCGATTGGTCACGTAGAGCGTGCCTTTGCCGTCGACGGCAACGTCGATCGGCGCCTTAAGTCCGGCCGTATAAACGGCACTCGGTTTGGTCGCTCCGTGAGGGAAGACTTCGACACTGGGCGTCCCCGAGCCGAACGTGGAGATCGCCACGTATAAATTCTGATGAGCGTCGACGGTGAGCCCAAACGGAAGGTTGCCCGTGCCGACCGAGAGCTGACCGACCGATTTGAAGCCGGTCGCGGAGACCGACCAAACGTCGACGGCGCCCAGCAGCGGCTGCGAAGTATACAGCAGCGTGCCGGGGGAGTGCGTCATCCAACTGGAGGTCGTAGCGTGCGGTCCGGCCTCGAGACGCCGGCACTGCACCGGATTCAGCGGAAGGCCGAACGCACAAGACGGGTGCGTTTGCGAAGGCTGATTGTGTCCCGCCCCGAGCGCGAGTAACATCGTGGCTGCGATAATCACGGATTTCATCTTGTTTCCTTCGGCTGGAAGACGGCGTCGTACCCAGTGGTGAAGTACTAGCCCCATAACGGCTTCGTTTGTCCGGCGGCAAAACCGACGACGGCCGGCTGGTATCCAAACCACTCCGCTCCACCGATGAGTGCAAGCGTCAGCGGCGCGCTCACGATCAGAATGTCGCCGGGCTCCGCGACCGAGAGCATCGCCGGCTCGCCGATCGTGCCTTCCGAACCAAAGGCCGGCCCCGGAACGGCGAACTGTACGGTTGGGGTGGTAGCGCCCGGCGCGTACACGCCGATCGTCGACGCAGCGCCAAGCATGTTGCTCACGTACAGGTTTCCCTTGCTATCGAAGGCGACGCCGTACGGCCGCAGCAGTTTCTTCAGGTGCAGCGACTGCGGAACTTTCGATTTTGGAGCGAGTTTCAGCACGTCGTTGCCCGAGCTGTCGGCGATGTACAGGTTGTTTGCCTTATCGACTGCAAGGCCGTCGGGCCCGACGAGGTTTTGCTTTATCGTCCTTTGCGCTCGCGACTTTCCTTTCAGAAAGATGACGATCGAGCCCTGATACTTGTTGCTGGCGTACACCGTGCCGGCGGAATCGACCGCCACGCCCTCGGTGGTATTCAGTCCGCTCGTGAGCGTCCGCGACGGCGACGTCGCGCCGCGCGCATAAACCGCGATCGACCCGGCGCCGCTGGCGTCGGTCTGCGCATTGGCAACGTAGAGGGTGCCTCGCGCGTCGACCGCGAGTTGCGATGGATTGGAGACGCCCTGTAGCTGAGTGCTCGCCGTTACGTAGCCGGTGCGGAGGTCGTTGGCCGGACAAATCCAGACGGCGTTGTTGTTGAGGTCGGAAACGAAGACCGTACCGGCGTACTTACCTTCCTTACCGGGCCGCGCGAGCGATGCCGTACCGGCCGTTCCGCCGACCGTAGGCGGACCCATATGCGATCCGAGCCCGGAACACGCGGTCAGCAGCGCCAGCGCCCCGAGAGTACCGATTCTATACATAGCGAGGCGCATTCGAATCGCAGCGCCTGCCGTTCCTACGGGCCGGTGCAAACGTGGCATAATCGTCGTCTGGCGGCCGTTTGGTAGACTTAAAATGCCATCGAATACGCTCGGCGAAGAGAGGGCGATGGCGCGCCGGACCGATCGCGACGATCCGCTCTCCACTCTCCGTCATTCGCTACGCCGGCTGCGTGCGGCGCCCGGTGCGCCGGACGCCGCTCGCGCGGACCTGCTGGGCGCCGTCGAGGTGGCGCTCTTTCGCCTGCCGCCGCGGCAGCGCGAGATCGTCCGGCGCTACGATCTAGGCGGGGAGAGCGCGGCCGACGCGCAGCGGGCAATGGCCCTTTCACCGCGACAGTTTTTTCGCGATCGGCATAAGGCGCTCGTTGCACTGAGCGAACGTCTCACGTTCGCCGCGGATTCGCGCGTGCCGAGCGGCGGCGCTCCTCCGAACGACGGCTCGCCTATTCGAACGATCGGGCTTGGCAGCGATGCAACGTTAGCGGGCAGGACGTTTGCTCGTAGCCTGGCGCAGGCGGGCAGCACGCAGTGCTTACGCATTCTCGGCACGCTGGCAAGCGAGGCGAGCGACCCCTTGAAGCGTACCGACCTGCTGCTCGAGCTCGTCGAAACCGCGCTCGATTTCAACGACGAGAACTTTGCCGCCGAAGCCAGGGCTTCGGCCGCGCAGATTTTGAGCGACAACGTATTTGCACCGGCAATGGCGGATTGGATGCAGGGACGGTTGGCACGGGCACAAGCCCGCGTCTCCCCGACGCAGCGCGAAGGAGCGGCGGAGCTCGCACGCTCCACGGCATTCTTGCAGCGCAGCATTGCGGCCGAGCCGGGGCTGCTCGAAGCGCGCGCGGCGCTCGCGAGCGCGCTGGGGGATGATGCCACGCTGCGGTTTGCGCTCGGAACGTTCGGGCAGGCGCGGGCGGTGTCGTCGGCGGCCGTCGAGCTGATTGCCGGTTTTGGACTCACGAATCGGCCGCGTTCTTTGGAAATCATGGCGATGCATTCGGTCATCGGAGCGATGATCTCGGGACGAATGCAAACCGCGATCGCGGAAGTTTCGCCGCTGTTGCAGCGGGCCGCCGAATCGGGCTGGTCGTCGACCGCGAGCCGGCTCGGCGCCGTGCTCGTCGGATTGAACGGCGTGCGCGGCAACTACGGCGAGGCGATTCGATGGTATCGCGCGATGACGCCGCTGGCATCGAACGGCGCAAAGCCTAGCGACCGTACGGGGCTGACAATTGAAGCGGCGCATTCGTACACGATGTTGGGCCAACCCGCCGAGGCGTTGTCGATCTTAGGTTACGTGCGTCCCGGCGATGGGAGCTGCCCGCGGACCGAGGTTCCCGATTGGCATGCCCTCGCTGCGGCGGCGCTCGATCGGCTGGGCGACAGTGCGACGGCATTGCGCGAGGCAAACGAGGCCCTCGAGGGTTATCGCGCGCAGCGCCTCGAGCGCGGCGCGGGCGACGCGCATCGCTTGATCGCAACGTCGCATGCAAAACTCGGGAACGGTCGTGCGGCCCGCGAGCATCTCAGTGAAGCGCGGCGGATTACGGAGAGCTACGGTACGCCTTACCAATTTTTGCGCACGCTTACCGCCGAGGCGAAGATTCTACGCAATCCCGCCCTCGAGCGCACTGCGGTGGAGTATGCGACTCTTTTAAGCGGCCTCGCTCGCACGTAACGGTTTTCACAACCACAGACGTTATCCCGAGCACTTGTCGGGCTTTTCGTACCGGTGACCGATAATTACTTGCTGCGGAATCTCGATAAAGGTCCCCTTACTGGGAATTGCCTTGGTGTGAAAGACGCTGAGGAAGAAGTTGACGACCGCGACGACGACGCGGTTGATCGTCCAGCCGACGCCGCCGTCTACGGCGAGTTGGAACGTTGCTTGATGGCAGCCGACGTCCGCTCCGATTGGCAGCGTGATCGGCGTGGCGGCCGACGATTGTTTGAGGATGGTCGTCGATTCGACTAAGCCCGCATAAGGTCCGGTCGCAAAGCCCAGAACCCCGATGCCGAACATCACCTGCTGCCGTAGCGAAAGGACCACCGAGTTGATTCCTACCGAGATGCCCGTGACGTCGCCGGCGATGTGATTTTTCTCGGCGAATTTTTCAGGGCCGTCGGAACCGTAACCGGTTCCGTTGTAGCCCACCCCGAACCCGCAACACATCGCGTAGTCGAACGTTCCGGAAATCGTTGAGATGCGCGCGCTAAAACCGGTATTGAGAATAAGAGACTGCGTCAAGTGCACGGAGACCGGCGTCAGCATGTTGACCAGAAACGTGAGATCGATGGGAATATCGCCATTGAGATGAACGTTCCGCACGAACGACTTGTCGGCTCCAAGCTCGTAGTGCGCTTTGAATCCCGCCACGCCCGTGAGATGAATGCCGGTCGATTTCACGCCACCTTGGATGTTGAGATTGACCTGCGCTCGCGGGTTCTGAACGTAGAGGACGGCGTACGCGTAGATCTTTATGCCGCCCTGATCGTAGGTCATATCGAGTCCCAGCCCGCCGCACTTGATGAGGCACGGGGTCGCATCGAGTCCGCCGGCGATGTCAACCGTGGGAATCTGACCGCTTGGGTCGGGCGCCGACAGGTTCGGAACTCCACCCGGCGCGGCTTGCGCCAACTTTTCCGGAACGTGTCGAGAAGCCCGCTGGAGCCTGGCGCGGTGTGGGGCGCCGCGTGCATCGAAGGTCATCGCGCGAAACGGGCGCCACTTCCCATCGGGTGACACGAGCGAATAGGTCATCGCAACGAGTCGCGGCCGGCTCGCGTCGCCGGTGCTCGTCGGCGAACTTAAGGGCGACGGCGATTCCGACGGCGCTCCGGCCGGAACCGGCACCCCCGAGGATGGTGCGGGCGACTCCGCGGGCGGCGGCGTGGGATTCGGGAAGTCCGGGGCTGCGACGGCGATGACCTTGGTAAGATCGAGCGGCTGGTCCAAAACGAAGTGCGCCTTTTGGAAGACGTCGGTAATCTGAACCGGCCCGAGCACGACGCGAACGTCGTTGCCGGTGCGATCCACGTGAAGGACGCGCCCAACACAACGTTCGGTCGCAAAGATCACGGCATCTTCTTGGATCTGATCCACCTGCGGTGCGTCGGCTTTGAAATGCCAGATTATCCCGTTGGATTCCATCGACGTGATTGCCGTGTCGCCATGCGGCATGACGATGACGCCGGACTGATACGTCACGTTCGGATCCGGCTTGGGCGAGCGTCCGAATCGCAGTTCCGTCGGCGCTAGCGAGGACGGGTCCATGATGGAACCGGTCTCCCCACCAGCCATCGCTGCCGGCGACAAGACTTCGGCCAGCACGGGGTTCTTAATGCCGTTGTCGGGCGTGCTCCGGCCGGCGCAGCCGCTCATTGCGGCAACCTGCGCGCCCATTACGACGAGGAGGATGGCCGCGCGCATCGTTCGGCGGCTCCGGCTGGAAGGCAGGCATTTCATGCCGGTAGCGTATCGCGACCCCGTGCGGCCCCCGTACCGCCCACGCCGCCTGTCACCGAGCCGTCGGCTTGCCGCCCGAGGGTCCGGGGCGAAGGCTGCGCATTGAAGGTTCACCGGCTCCATTCGGATGAAGGGTCAACTCAGATGAAGGGGCCAACGTGAACCAACGACTTGCGATTTTGGCGTTAGCCGCTCTGGCATGCGTCGGTTGTAGCTCGCCGGCAACGACGTTTCCACCGACCGTCGGTTCGAGATTGGCTCCGAGTTACTCTGGCCGCTTTGCGGCTTCGGGGCAACTGTTGTACGTTTCCGACTACAACAACGGCATCGTGCAGGTGTACGATTATCCTCCGCGCGGAACCCAAAGCCCACCGGTGGCGACCTTGACCGGATTTCTCGAGCCCCAGGGAATGTGCGTCGGCGATCACGATCACGTGTTCGTCATAAATACCGGTTGGTTCAACGTCCTCGAATACGAGTATGGCGCAACAAAGCCGCTGATAAGTTGGCCGAACCTCGGAAACGTCGGGGTTGCCTGCGCTTGGGACGATAAATCATCGACGCTCGCGATCTCCGATTTGGTTCAAATCTCGGTGAACGGTGCGGTGTCGGTATGTTCGGCGCCAGGGCACTGCACCACGGCCCAAGAGCCCGGCGGACTCGTGACCTGTTTCTTCTTGGGATATTTACCGAACGGCGATCTCTATCTTGACGGGGAAACAAATTTTGGCTTTGCCATGGCCTATTTGCGTCACGGCGACACAACGTGGCAGCCCGTTACCTACAGCGGGCCAACGATCGAGACGCCGGGGAACGTGCAGTGGGACGGCCGGTATCTCACCGTGGGAGATCAACAGGGCAAGAAGGGCTATTCCGCGATCTACCGGTGCAAGGCGTCGGGTGCGCAGGTCGACTGCAGGTATGGCAAGATCTTTCTGAAGCCGTCTAGCGACGTCGTTCAGTACTTCATCAAGTCGGGAAGCAAGGGCGTCGTCGGAGCGGACGCCTTCACAGGAAATGTCGACACCTGGCCATACCCTGCCGGCGGCCAGCCACTATCGGGCAAGCACATCCGCGTCCCCCAGTACAACCCTTACAATATTGGAGTGGCGATCCTCAGTCAGCCCGCCAAATAGAGAACTATTCCGAGGCTGTAGCGACTCGTGTCAGCAGCGCCGCCGGGACGACGGCAACGACCGCAGCTATCGCGATAGTCAAAAGCGACCCGGCGAGCCCGGGCTTATTCGACATGATGTATAGCAGAGCAATCAGCTCGCACGCCGTCGCGAATACTGAGTAGTTTAGCACGCGATCTAGTCGCGCGGCCGCGAACTTGGGGGTGATGGGTCCGTCGGGAGCGTTCTGCGCCAACCGATTCAGTGCTTCGCCGCGTTTGCCATTCGTTATTGGGCCATTGATCGCGAGTGCGATCGTCGTGACGAAGGCCACGATGACCCAGGGCTGCCATCCAAATCCGCCCGCAAAGATCATTGCCACGCCCATAATGACGAGCAGCGCGACGCCCAGTCCCATGAGCGGCCCGATCGGCGACGTATTGCAAAGTGCCGCGCGGGCCTGCGCTATCGTTTGAGCGCGGAGCAACGCGACGTGCGCCGCGAGTTCGATGCCCATCGCCGCGAAGACTATCGCAACGCCCAGCAAGTGAAAAAATAGCAGTACGAGAAACATCATTGGTTCCAGCTTTCGGACGGGGTTGCTTCGACGCCTGGCTCCGGCGTTTCTCAGCGGCGCTCCGCCGGAATCTTTGAGGTAAACGTCGCGGGTTTCACCGCACCGACGCAGGACGTGTCGGGCGCGCGATTCGGAGAAGTATAGAATGACACGATGACCTCTTGGGCGCACGGCGACCAGGGCGAGACCGTGTGCCCAACCCCCGGGATGCTGACGATCGTTGCGTGGGACAGCCGTGCTGCTGCGGCCTTCGCTCCGGCCAACGACGTCACCGTGTCGAACGTTCCGGAGAGCAGGAGCGTCGGAATGTCGCTCGCGACGGGCTCGTGCATTGATTTCGGAGCGGGCGGGAATTTCCAGACGTCGCGGCAGTCTTCTTGAACGTACGCCCAGCCGCCGATACCTTCACGCGTGATCGAGGCGGGATAATCCGGAAACGCTTTCCGTCCGGCGGTAGCGAGTTCTTGTGGCGTCCCGAGGTTATCTTCGCGGCAGGTGGTGCCAACCGCCAGACCGTCGCCGAGCGCAATGTTGCCGGGATGGTAGGGCGGCGCTCGGCCTGCTCGATCTTTAGCGATCGCCTCGATTGAATCGCGGTGTCCGGCAGCCAGTCCCACAATGGTATCCGGAGCGGCTTGGAGCGTGGGAACGGCGTACGTTTGATTGCGCAGCCAGTCGACCAGTGCGCCGCCATCGATCGTGACCGTGATGTTCTTGCCGGTAGAGGGGTCGCGGATTGTTGGCGTCAACGGCTTGGCTTCGAGCCTGTTGACCAGCGCAGTGAAGGTCCGTTCGAGATGGAGATGGGCCGCGTTGCAGGCGGGTTGCGCTGCGCAGGCTTTGAACATGTTTTCGACGCCGGCGCGCGCGTTCCACCAGTTTACCGGGACGCTGTAGCTCGTCGGTAGGACCGAGTCGAGGACGACGCTGCGGATCCCCTCGGGATGATCGCGCATCAGCGTCTGGGCCATATACGTCCCGTACGAGTTTGCGTAAACGTTCCACTCGGGGATGCGGAGTACTTTGCGAAGATCGGCCAGATCGGCGGCGCTCTCGCTCGAATTGTAGGCGCGAAGATCGGCGCTGGTCGCAGTGAGTTCGCGTTTGCAGGACTCGCTCGCGGCCAAATGTGCGCGCTTTGTCGCCTCGGAGTAGAAG
>DASXDV010000124.1:0-10263 GCA_036490465.1 Candidatus Tumulicola sp.
AACGTACGCGAGGGGCGCCGCGACGAAGAGTCGGCCCAACGGAACGCCCTAAACCTTGCGGGTGACTCGTTTGGAGCGGAGACACTGCGTGCAGACCTTCGCGGTGCGGTGAGTGCCGTGTTCGTCGACCTTCACGGACTGCAGGTTGGGCAGCCAGCGGCGCTTGGTCTTGTTCATGGCGTGGCTGACGTTGTTGCCCGCACGCGGACCTTTGCCACAGACTTCACAGCGCTTCGCCATCGGAGTTCCTTTTATCGCAGCGGGTTGAGAGAAAGGTCGCAGCCGGATCCGCGGGGTGACGCAAGGGTCGGCGACAACCCACGAATAGTACCACGGAGGCCGCCGGCCGAGCAAGAATTCCTCGAACGCATCCGAAAACGCCCCGCCGTGGACGTGATTGCTCTGGACGGCCGCGGTTACGCGAAGTTCCTGGCCGCGGGCACCTACTTCCTCAAAAAGTATCGCCAGGTCCTCAACGACCTCAACGTTTTCCCGGTTCCCGACGGGGATACGGGGACCAATATGTATCTGACGCTTCGAGCCGCCACCCTGGAAGCGGCCAAGCTCGCGGGAGACGTCCCCATCTCGGCGATGGCGGCCCGGGCGGCCGAAGGCAGCTTGATGGGCGCCCGCGGGAATTCGGGCGTCATCATCTCGCAGATGTTGCGCGGTTTCGCCCACCACGTTCGCAACCGCGAGACGATCGACACGTTCGTGTTGGCAACGGGCCTGCGCGAAGGGGCCGCAGCCGCACGTCAGGCGCTCGTCCGCCCGGTCGAGGGCACCATCGTCTCCGTGGCCGATGCCGCCGCCGAAGCGGCGTATCACCTGGCGCTCAAGGAGCCCGAGTTTTATCGCTTCGTTGCCGGCGTGCTGCGGGCTGCCAACGATGCGCTCGACCGCACGCCCGAGCAGTTGTCGGTACTCAAAGAAGCCGGAGTCGTCGACTCGGGCGGCGCGGGCTTCGTCTATTTCCTCGAGGGAATTCTTCGGTTTCTTCCCGACCAAAAGGTACGGGCCACGGCGTTTCCGCGCCGCCCGTTGCGCGCGAGCGTTTTTACACCGCGACAAACGGTGGGCGAGAATAAGTTTTGCACCGAGTTCGTCCTAGAACGCGCGACGGTCGGTGCGAACGAATTGCGGCGACTGCTCGAGCCCCGCGGCGAATCGCTCTTGGTGATCGGCGACGTACCGACCATCAAGGTGCACGTCCACACCGATAGCCCCGAAAGAATCCAGGAAATCGCCGGGCGGTGCGGGACCCTGACGCGCGTCAAGGTCGACGATATGGAACGCCAACACCGGATGCTGGTCGTCGATCGTCCGGAACGCCCGTACTCGATCGTCGCGCTCGTACCCGGCGACGGCTTCGAGCGGATCGTTCGAGAACTCGGTGCCGAAGTCGTGGTCTCGGGCGCGAAAAACCCCAGCGTGCGCGACTTGCTGCTGGCCGTCAATAAGTGTTTGAGCGACGAGATCTACTTGCTGGTCAACGATGCCGATGCACTGCTGGCGGCAAACGAAACGACGCGATTGACCGACAAACGCGTGCATGTGATCGCCACGCGCGACGTCGTGGGCGGAATCGCGGGGCTGTTCGCGTTCCAGCTGGCCGATGGCAGTAAGGCTCCCGGCGACGACCAGATCCTGGCGGCTACCCGGCGCGTCCGCAGCGCGCGGCTGTTTTTCGCCGGAAAAAATGCCTCGGTGGGCGGCGTGTCGGTAACCAAGGGGAAGCCGGTCGCGCTGCTCGACGGGACGCTTTCGAGCGCGCCGACCCTGGCCGAGGCCGGTCGCAACGCACTGACGGTGATGGGCGCGGGCGGCGGGGGCCTGATCACGCTCTATTATGGCGGGGGCCAGAAGGAAAGGGACGCCCAGCGCATGGCCGACGAACTTCAGGCGGCATTTCCGCAGGCCAGTGTCGAATACTACTACGGCGGCATGAAAAACGCGGAATATTGGCTATCGGTCGATGAATAGGCCCCCGCGAATAGCGGTCGACGCGATGGGCGGCGATCACGCGCCCGAAGAGGTGGTGGCCGGCGCGTTGCTCGCTGCCGGCGCGTCGAACGCGGAGATCGTGCTCGTCGGCGACGAATCGCGCGTTCGAGCGCTCCTGTCCGGCCCCTCTGCGCAGCGCGTCAGCGTCGTTCACGCCCCCGATGCGGTGCCGATGGCGCAATCGGCCTCGGCGGCACTGCGCACGGCGGATCGCACCTCGCTTGGGATTGCCGTCAACTTGGTGAAACGGGCGGAAGCCGACGCCGTCGTTTCCGCTGGGAATAGCGGCGCCTTTTTGGCGATCTCGCTGATCAAGCTGCGTACGCTGGAGGGAATCTCGCGGCCCGCGATTGCGACGGTTTGGCCCGCTCTCGAAGGACCTACGGTGCTCCTGGATTCGGGGGCAAACGTCGACTGCCGGCCCGAATGGCTCGAACAGTTCGGGATCATGGGAGCGGCCTATTCCAAAGCGGTTCTCAACGTCGCTAATCCGCGCGTGGCCGTCCTCTCCGTCGGCGAGGAGCGCACGAAGGGTAACCAGCTGGTTCTGGAGGCGGCGAAATTACTCGAAGCCGCTCCGGTCAACTTCATCGGCAACGTCGAAGGACGCGACCTCTTCCATAATATCGCCGACGTCATCGTCGCCGATGGGTTCGTCGGCAACGTCGTGCTCAAAACCGGGGAAGGGATGATCGCCGACCTTGCGATGGTAATGCGCGAAACGCTGCTCGGCGGCAACCTGCTGACCAAATTGGGTGCGGCCATGCTCGCGCCCGCCCTGCGGGGCTTGCGCCGAAAGTTCGACTACGAGACGTACGGAGGCGCGCCGTTGCTGGGATTGCGCGGGAACTGCATCTTCACCCACGGACGCGCCAGCCGCAACGCGATCAAGCACGCGATCTTGGCGGCGATTCAAGAAGCGGATAACGATGTGATCGGGCGGATCACCGAGATGATGGCCCCGCCCGCCGCCGTCGAAGAGGCCTAGGCCGCCAACCGATGCCGGTCGCGATCGTCACCGACTCGACCTCAGATATCGAACCCGCCAAAGCCCGCGCGCTCGGAATAACCGTCGTGCCGCTATTCGTCGTGTTCGGCGATCGGAGCTATAAGGATTACGTCGAACTGACGCGCGAGGAGTTTTACCGAAAGCTCGGCAGCGAAGTGGTCCTGCCGATAACGTCGCAGCCGACGGCTGCGATGTTCGAGGAGGCGTTCGCCGGTCCGGCAGCGGCGGGCGACGAGGTGCTCTGCCTGACGATTTCGTCGCTGCTGTCGGGTACGATCAACGCGGCTCGCGCGGGCGCGAGCCGGTTTACGCAGACGCCCATCGAGATTTACGATTCCCGCTCGGTGGCGGGCGGTTTGGGGATGATGGCGCTCCACGCCCGCGAGTTGGCCGCCGGCGGGGCTCGCCTCGAAGAGATCGTCGCCTCGCTCGATCGTTGGCGCGAAAATCAGCGCCTGTACGCATGCCTGCCCGACCTCTCCCACCTGCAACGAACCGGCCGGATCGGGCGCGCCGCTGCGACGCTGGGGACGCTGATGAAAATCGTTCCGGTGCTGGCCTTGAAGGATGGCCAAGTTGTTGCCGAAGCCCGCGTGCGCACGTTTGCCCGGGCCGAAGAAGCGATGCTCGATTTGATTTTGCAGGCCGCCCCCGAGCCGGCCGCCGCGCGCTTCGTCGTCATCCATACCAACGCTCCCCAGTTAGCCGAAACGATCGCGGCAAAACTCCGCGAACGTCTCGGCGGCGTCGACCCGGCACGGCTCGAGATCTGGGAGGCAGGTCCGGTGATCGCCACGCATGGCGGACCGGGTGCGATCGGCACGTTCGCCGTGCAAGGCTGACCCGCGGTGCTCGGCGTGTACGTGCACCTGGCGTTCTGTCCGTACCTGTGTCCTTATTGCGATTTTGCTAAATGGCCGATGCGGGCCGCCGATGCGCGACGCTATCTCGCCGCCCTGTATGCGGAGATCTCCGATCGGTCGCCGGCGCGCGCGTCTACGCTTTTTCTGGGCGGGGGAACTCCGAACGCGTACGATGCGCCAACGATTGCCGAACTCGTCGGACGCTTGCGAGAGCGCTTCGGCAGTTTCGACGAAGCGTCAATCGAAGTCAATCCCGAGCTCGTCGTCGACGGCGACTTCGAGCGTTACCGAGCCGCTGGAATCACCCGTCTGTCGGTCGGCGTTCAGTCGTTCGAGGCCGCCGAAGTCCGGACGCTGCAGCGCAAACACACCAACGAGCAAGTCGAGCGGGTCGTCGGACGCGCGCGAGCCGCCGGCCTAGAATCGATTTCGCTCGACCTCATGTTCGCCGTCCCGGGTCAGACGCCGGAAAGTTGGCGCCGCTCGCTGCGCAAAGCGATCGAACTCGGCGTCGACCACGTTTCGACCTACGGACTGACGGTCGAAGCCGGCACTCCCTACCAACGATGGCGCGAACGCGAGCCCAGCGCCTTTTTCGACGACGGCGCCGAAGCGGAGTTGTATGCGATCGCCATCGGCGAACTGCGCCGTTGCGGATACGAGCAGTACGAAATCAGCAATTTTGCGCGGCCGGGGCATCGTTGCGCGCACAACGCGAATTATTGGGCGAACGGCGAGTATCTCGGTTTGGGGGTCGGCGCGGCCTCGTATCGCGGCGGCTCGCGGAGCACGCATACGCGCTCGCTGACGCAGTACGTCGAGGCCGCGGCCGCACGTCGGCCGATTCCGTCCGAGAGCGAGCGCCTGGAAGGACCCAAGGCAGCGGCCGAGGCGATCATGCTGGCGCTGCGCACGACGCAAGGTGTCGGCCTGCACGACTTCAAAGAGCGGTACGGGATCGACGTCGTTCGTCACTACGCACCGGTCGTGTCGCAGTATTCGCAAGCCGGGTTGCTCGAACGAGTCGGAGACTGCATGCGACTGACCGAACGGGGCCGGTTTCTCGCCAACGACGTTTGCGGAGCATTTGTAACATTCGACTAGAACCCAAGTCCGAACGATTCCCCGGCGGCAGCCTTTCGGCAACCCTGCTGCGCGGCGCGTTCGTCGTCGTGTTCGGCATCAGCGGCTTCCTGCTCGGTCGAGAAGCCTACCTGCACCTGTTCTCGCTGCACTTTTCCAGCGAGGCGTTGCAACTCGCATTCTTGATCCTTTCCCCGGTCGTCGGGGCGATCGTCGGCGCGTTGCTGGCGCCGCTCGCACAGTCGCTGTTCGAGGGCGAACTCGAACAGGCCGAACGCGCGATGGACCGCCTAACGCCGGCCGAAATTGCGGGCGGTGCGGTCGGTCTCATCGTCGGACTGGTCGTCGCCTTTCTGATCAAGAGCATCGTTTTCGAAATCGTCTCCGGAGCGGGCCGCGCGGGAACCTACATCGCGATCGCCCTCTATTTGATCGTGGCGATCTTCGCCGCGTATCTCGGCGCCCGGGTCGGGGCCAAGATTCGAATCGTGCCGGTGCCCAAGGCCGCGGCCGCGAACGACACGCCGCCGACGGCGGCGAAGGTAGTCGACACCTCTTCGATCGTCGACGGCCGGATCGTCGAGATCGTCGAATGCGGATTTCTCGAGGGCGTCCTGATCGTTCCGCGGTTCGTGATCCGCGAACTGCAGACGATCTCCGATTCGGTCGATCCCCTCAAACGCACCCGCGGAAGGCGCGGATTCGACGTGCTCAGCCGTCTGCAGGAGCTTGCGAAGGTCGAGATCAGCGAACGCGACTACGACGATATGGCGCCCGGAAACGTCGACGCGCGACTCGTGCGTCTCGCGCAAGAACTCGGAGCCAAGCTCATCACCAACGACTACAACCTCAATCGGGTTGCGCACGTCGAAGGGGTGGAGGCGCTCAACGTCAACCAGCTCGCCGATGCGGTCAAGCCGGTCGTGCTGCCGGGCGAAGAACTCCACGTCGCCGTGATCCGCGAAGGCAAGGAGACGCACCAAGGCGTCGGTTATCTCGACGACGGTACGATGATCGTCGTGGAGCAAGGACGCCGCTTGATCGGCGAAGAGACCGACGTCGTCGTGACCAGCGTGCTCCAGACGGTTGCGGGCCGCATGATCTTCGCGCGGCCGAGGCGCGAGAGTATGCCCGAAGCGAGGCGTTAGGCGTCCGTGGGAGCCGCTTGGGCCGCCATAATCGTGGCGGCGGGACGCGGCGAACGCTTCGGCCGGCCGAAGCAGTTCGTCGAACTAGCCGGGGTGCCCATGGCCGGATGGTCGGTTCGGACGTTTTCCGAACTCGACGACGTCGTCGACCTCATCGTCGTTACCGAACGCGAGTGGCTCGAACCGATGCGCGAGCTGGTCGAGCGATTCGCTCCGGCCACGGCTAACGTCGTAGTCGAGGGTGGCGCGTCGCGCCAAGCCAGCGTGCGCAACGGGCTGCGCGCCGTTCCCGAACGCTGCGATGCGGTTTTCGTTCACGATGGGGCGCGTCCGCTGGTGCGCGCGTGCGACGTGCGCGCGGGGATGGAAGCCGTTCGCGAGGGCCGGGCTGCGGTGCTCGCAGCGCCGGCGGTCGATACGATCAAAGTCGTCGACCCGCCGTCGCGCGCGATCGTCGCGACACCCGACCGGCGTACGCTGTGGGCCGCCCAGACTCCGCAGTTTGCGATGGTCGCCGATCTGGCGCGCGCGCACGAGCACGCGTTGCGCGAAGGGGTCGAAGCTACCGACGATTCGGCGTTGCTGGAACGCATCGGCATCAAGGTGGTGGTCGTCGAGGCATCGAGCGACAACTTTAAGGTGACCCATCCCGAGGACGTCGCGCGCGCGCAAGCCGTGCTGCTCGAGCGCTCGGCGGCACCCGCGACGTGATGCGAGTCGGTCACGGTTTCGACGCGCATCGGCTGGTCGAAGGCCGCGCGTTCGTTTTGGGCGGCGTACGAATACCGTTCGAGCGCGGCACGCTGGGGCACTCCGATGCCGACGTGCTGGCGCACGCGATCGCCGACGCGATTCTCGGCGCGGCCGCGTTCGGAGACTTGGGCGGGCGCTTTCCCGACACGGATCCGCGCTGGAAGGATGCCGACTCGATGGAACTGCTCGAGTCGTGTGCCGGCGAACTGAGAGCGGCCGGCCTGACCGTCCTCAACGTCGACGCCACCATCGTGGTAGAACGGCCCAGGCTCGCACCGTTCGTCGCGCAGATGCGCGCAAACGTCGCCGCACGGCTAGGCATCCCCGTCGATCGGGTCGGCGTGAAAGCAAAGACGAGCGAGGGGCTGGGATACACCGGTGACGGACGCGGCATCGCCGCCTTCGCGGTCGCTTCGATCGCGGACGCTCCGTGACGCCGGCGATCGGCAAGCTGGCCGCCGCCATGCAGACATGGGGTTTTTTAGAGAATCCCCCGCCGGCGGCCGCCTTGCGGTGGATCGAGACGTTCTTCGAAGCCTACGGCGCGAGTTTCGACGCGATCGAGGACGCTTATCCGGCCGTCGCGGCACTGCGCGCCGAGTCGTGCGTGATTCCGGCGTTGGAACTCGAACGGTTGCGCTCGCGCGACGTATTGTTTTTTCTCGACTCGGTCGGTCAGTACGTCGACCATCAGTCCGAGTTGCGCGGTCTGTCGCTCGAGCGGGACCTACCGGCGATCGCGCAAGAGTTCGGGATATCCGACGTCGATGCCGAGGCGACCGTTCGGATGGCGCTCACCGGAATCTCCAGCGGGCCGCCGCTACGGCTGCTGTTCCCATTGCTCGGGCACGACCGGATCCTCATTCGGATCGGGGCGGTAAACTCACGCCTGCTGCACGGCCGCGGCCTCGAGCCGATCGCCTTCGGCCCCGACGGCCAGCCGTTCGCACCGATCCGGGGCACCAAGCCCGCGCCGGAGCGGCTCGAGAATCCCCGGGTCGATCCCGAGGGTTAGAGTACTTCAGGATGGCCAGACCCTGGGACACCTTGATCGCCGACCTGCGAGCTCCGCTCGAGCGCGACCCCGCCGCGCGCGGCTGGCTCGACGTCGTTTTGTCGTACCCGGGGTTCCACGCGATCGTCGCCCATCGGATGATTCACCCGATCGCCGGGTTCCCGGTCCTGGCGCGCTTTCTGTCGCAAATCGCCCGTTTTTTCACCGGCATCGAAATTCACCCGGCGGCGCATATCGGCCGCGGCGTTTTCATCGACCACGGGATGGGGGTCGTGATCGGCGAGACCGCGGAAGTCGGCGACGGCTGTACGATCTACCAAGGTGTGACGCTCGGCGGCACGAGCCTCTCGCGCGGGAAGCGCCACCCGACCCTCGGACGCAACGTGACCGTCGGCGTCAACGCGGCGATCCTGGGCGCGATCGCGCTGGGCGACAACGCGAAGGTCGGCGGCGGCTCGGTGGTAGTCAAAGACGTGCCGGCAAACGCGACCGTCGTCGGGGTGCCGGCGCGCGTGGTCGCCCAGGACGGTAAGCCGATTCGCGCCGTGTCCGACCGGCCGCAGGTGGAAATGCCCGATCCGACGGCCGACGCCATCACGCGCCTTCAACGCAGGCTCGAGGCGCTCGATCGGCGGCTGAGCGAAGTCGAGCGCGGCGGGGAGCCCGGCGACGAATCCTGGAGCTGGGTCATCTGAACCTCTATAACTCGCGCACGCGCAAGGTCGAAACGTTCGAGCCGCTGCGCGATAACGAGGTGCGCATCTACGTTTGCGGTTTGACGCCGTCGGCGCGCGCGCATCTCGGGCACGCCCGTTCTTTCCTGTTCTTCGACGTACTGCGACGGTATCTGATGCATCGCGGCTACCGCGTCGTCTTCGTTCAGAACGTCACCGACATCGACGATCGGAGCATTGCCGAGGCCAGGGAAACCGGCCGCGACTATCGCGAAATCGTCGAAGGGAACTACGCCGATTTCAAGGGCTCGATGCGCAAACTCGGCATGCTCGACGAAGATCTCGAACCCTACGCTACCCAGTTCGTGCCGCAGATCCAACAGATGATTCGGGAGCTCGTGGATGCCGGTCACGCGTACGCGAGTAAAGACGGGATCTACTATCGCGTCGCCTCGTTTCCGAACTACGGTAAGCTCGCCAATCGGAACCTCGCCGAGCTCGAAGCGGGCGCCCGCGTCGACGTCGACGAGCAAAAGGAAGACCCGCTCGATTTTGCGCTGTGGAAGTTTGCCAAACCCGACGAGCCGAGTTGGCCGTTCGAGCCGTACGGCGCCGGACGCCCGGGCTGGCATATCGAGTGCTCTGCGATGGCGCGGGCGCTCCTCGATCCCGACGGTACCGGATTCGACATTCACGGCGGCGGCGCCGATTTGATCTTCCCCCACCACGAAAACGAGATCGCTCAAAGCGAACCGCTGATGGTGCGTCCGCCGATGGCGAACTTTTGGGTGCACGGGGGCCTGCTGCTGTTCGACAACAAGAAAATGTCGAAATCGCTCGGCAACTACGAGCCGCTCTCCGATCTGCTGGCACGCCACGATCCCCAGGCAATCCGCTTGTTTCTACTGCAAACCAGCTACGCCAAAGTCAAGAATTTTACCGAAGAGGCGATCGCCGGTGCGGCGGCGGCCCTCGGTCAGTTAAAGCGGGCATACCGCGCGCTATCCGCGCGGTCCGAACCCGTCTCGACCGACCTAACGAAAACGGGATACGTGCGGCGCGTCGAGAGCGATTTGGACGCGGACATGAACACCGCCGCCGCGCTGGCGACGATGCTCGAGTTCGCCGGCGGCGCCGATGCCGTCGCACGACGCGCGGGGGACGGCGAAACGTTGTTCGAGTTCGCCTATTTGCTCGGTTTGTTGGGCATCCCGCCGGGCCCCGCGTGGGTCGAGGTTTCCCCGGCGGCATTAATGCCGGGTTTCGTCGAGTGCCTCGAAGCGTCGCTGAACCAGCGATTCGAGGGAACGCCCGAAGCGGCGGTCGAGCGCGTCGTCGCGATGCGTCAAGAAGCGCGCGCGCGCAAAGACTGGGCGGACTCAGACCGGTTGCGCGATGCATTGCAGAACTGCGGCGTGGTGCTGAAAGATTCCAAGGAAGGGACGTCGTGGAGCGTCGCCGGCTGAGCCGGAATCCCCGCCGCGAGCGGCCGCAACTCGACTTCGACGACGTCGTCTACGGGATTCACGCGACCGCCGAATCGCTGACCGGAGGCGAGCGGCTGCGCGCGATACACGTGGCCGAGGATCGCAAAAGGGACGTTCCGCTGCGCGACCTGATCGCTCGCGCCAAAGAGCTGGGCGTGCCCGTCAGGTTCGAGCCGCGCACGTTCTTTGCGCGCTTGCCCGTGCGCGCGCACCAGGGCGTCGTGGCG
>DASXDV010000154.1:0-19279 GCA_036490465.1 Candidatus Tumulicola sp.
CTCGATTTCCGAGGCATACGGTAAATCGCTGCGTTCCGTAATCGGCAATGCGTCCATATCCGCGCGCAGCCCCGCCACCCGGCCGGGCTGGGCTCCGCGGAGGACGCCGACCACGCCGGTGCCGGCCAGGCGGCGGTGCGGGATGCCCAGCGCGTCGAGTTCGCGCTCGACCAGCGCCGCGGTCTCGTGCTCTTCGAATCCGAGTTCGGGCCGGCGATGGATCGCACGGCGCAGCGCGCGGACGTGCTCGACCGGAGATTCCGCCACTTGGTCGGCCATGCGCGAAGGTTTGTCGGCAGTACCGGCGTTCCCGCTCGCGAATAGGCTGGTCCGACGATGCTGCCCCCCGACCTTGCCTTCGCCCTACTGATCAACCGCACGACCGACTACTATCAGGCGCATCCCCCCGTTTACATGACCTATACCGAGCACACCCACGTCACCGCACCGTCGTTGGGCCGCGCTCAGGACCTCAACCGTTCCATCGCGGTTCGAGTGGCCGACAACTTCGCGGTGATGCAGGATCTCCCCGACGGCGGTCACCGGACCGGACAAGCGTTTCCGATCGTCGCTTATTTCGATCCGCTGTCGGCCTTCCAGTTCAGCTACTTTGCGAATCTCAAGCGGGTCGACATCACGATCCAGCGCGGACAGCCCTACGTACTCGCGACGCCGCCGCCCGACCCCAGCGTCAACGCGGTGGTCGCATACAACAGCTATTGGGACGCGCGATACGCGCCCGATTCGACCGAAGCGGCAGTCCATCTGCTGATCGATCCGACGGCGCGCGTTGCGGGCAGCTTTTACCCGAGCGAGGTCGTCGAAGACCCGCAAACCCACTTGCCCTCGCACATCGAAGTCCGCGTGGCCGGCAGCAACGACATGGTCATCGCCCTCGATTATAAAGTGATCGAGGGGCACTGGGTAATCGTCCACGGCACGTTCAGCGCGACCGAACACGCCGTCGTCCTGACCTTCAAAGTGATCGCAGACGTGACGTTCAGCGACATTGCTTTTCCGGCCGAGGCACCCGATCCGCGACTCGCCGGCAGCCCGTCTCCGCCGCCGTCGCCGGCCGCGCGCGCCACGCCGCCCGGGAGATAAACGAAGGGCCCGGCCACCGGCCAGGCCCGCTCGCACGTGGCGGAGAGGGAGAGATTCGAACTCTCGGAACGCTCATCACGTTCGCCCGCTTTCGAGGCGGGTGCCTTCAACCACTCGACCACCTCTCCGAGTCGGCGACCGGCCTTATTACGGCGCGGCTGGTTCGATGCCTTCCGCTTCGCAAGCCGCGCGTTTGCGCCGAAAAAAGCGCTGCAGCTGCGTCGCCGCTTCGGTATGCAGCGTCCCCGTATCGATCTCGACGCGATGGTTTGCGCGCGCCGATCGCAGTACGTCGAATGCGCCACCGTCGGCGCCGCCCTTGGGATCGTTGGCCGCGTACACGAGTCGTTTGAGACGCGCCGCAACGATCGCGCCCGCGCACATCACGCACGGTTCCTTCGTCACGTACAGCGTTGCTTCGCAAAGGCGCCACGTCCCCAAGCGGCGCGCCGCTTCGCGGATCGCAAGCATCTCCGCATGCGCGGTCGGGTCGCCGCGCCGTTGCTTTTCGTTGCGGGCTTCGATCTGCAGGTCCCCGCTGACCAGCACCGCGCCGACGGGGACGTCGCCGTCCCGCTCGGCCGCCTCGGCCAGCCGCAGCGCACGGCGCAGGTAGCGTTCGTCGTCGGTCATCGAGTCATTGCCGTTGGAATGCGCGCCCGGAGGGATTCGAACCCCCGATCCCAGCCTTCGGAGGGCTGTGCGTTATCCAGCTACGCTACGGGCGCACGGGCTACGACCGCGGCCCCTCTGGGGCGGGGCCGGCACTCGGAATGTGCTTGAACAGATCGAGTTTGTGGTCGACCAGCGTCCGGTAGAACTTCCGGACGCAGTCGGGATGGCCGAAGAAATACGTGCGCGCGTACGCGAGATCGTCGCCCGAGCTATCCGGCACGTAATGCGAGATCTCGATTTCCTCCATTTGCACCCGGTCGACCGGATGGGGGCAGAAATCGCACGGAATGGTGGACATATCGGATTGTTTACCTCGGGAACGGCGTCGGCCGCCTTCTTCGGCGGCCGACCCGATTTCAACTTGACTCGGGGGTGATTTGAACACCCGACCAAGGGCTTATGAGTCCCCTGCTCTACCGCTGAGCTACCGAGCCTCGGTCGTCGGGTTTCTCGCGGAAGTCGTTTCGACACCGTACTCTATCAGAACCCTTTCGCGGGCGCAAGCGTGCCGCCCGACCGCCCGCGAGGGGCGCGGGCCGGTGCGTTCGAAGGTTCCGATGCAGAGCGCTTGCTTCTTTTTGACAAGCGCTTCCCGGCGCTTTTTGAAGGGGGTCGCCCGTGCCGTATTGTCGCGTGCTTTCGGCCGCTCTGATCTGGGTGGTCGCGGCGCTGCTCCTGGGCGGCGAGGCCGCTCGCGCGGACGATCCGGCCGCGCAGGCGCTGCTGGCGAAACACCGGGCCTTCGTCGGTTGGCAATTCGGTGACGCCGCGGTCGCCTCGTTGCGTCTCACGGGAAAAGCCGTCGACGATCGCGGCCAACACACCTACGATTTCACCACGCTTTCGCGCGGACTTGCTTACCGGACGACCTACGCCGATCTCCGCCAGGGCGGCGTTCTCCAAGACGAAGGCTTTACGGGCAACGTCGTTTGGCAAAGCAACGAAAACGGATTCACGACGCCGGCCTTCGGAGACCCGGCCAAAGCCGCGATCGCCCAGGACTTGCTCTTCAACGAAGCGACCTCGCAACTCACCGGCACGTCGCGCGGCGCCGCGACCGTCGATGGGACGCCGGTGCAAATCGTCCGAGTCGCCCTCAAGGACGGCTTTCCGATGGACGTCTACATCGATCCGGTTTCCGGCGCGTACCTGAAAGCCGTCATCGATCCCGAGGGCTCGCAAACCACGACGGTCCGGATCCTTGCCTACACGCGGGCCGCTCCCGGAAAAAAGGTGATCGGGTCCTACCGGTTCGCAAGCGGATCGACCTGGACGGTTGCGAAGGCCGAGGTTAACCCGCCGATCGCCGACGCCGACCTCCATCCGCCCGCCGCCCGCGCCCTTTGGACGTTTTCCAACCCGCAGCCGTTTACGTTCACCGTCACCGACAAACGCTTCATCGTCGACGCGAAGGTCAACGGCGTTGCGGGAAGGTTTCTGATCGACACCGGCGCCGATCACGTCTATCTCACGCGCGAGTTTGCCGCCCACGCTCGCGTCAAATCGTTGTCGAGAACCGACGTTGGCGGCATCGCCGGCTCGGCCAAAGGCGAGGTCGTTCGCTTGAACACGCTCGAGATCGGCGGCAACACGCTCAGTGACGTCGTCGCGATGTCGGTCGGCGACAGCCTGGATACCGATGCGCCCGACGGCGTTATCGGATTCGATCTCTTTGGGGGCGCCGTCGTCGACTTGGATTCTTCGACCCAACGGATGACGATCCAAGATCCGGCACAGGCGCCGGCCGCGCCGGCCGATGGAGTGTCGATGAACGTAGATTTGAGTGCCGGCGTTCCGTCCGTACCGATGAAAATGGACGGCCGGATCGCGGTCAACGCCGAGCTCGACAGCGGCAACTTCTACTACGTTCTTTTCGGCAAGGAGTTGATCTCGCACGACGGGCTCGTGATGCTGGTCGACGACTCGCTGGTCGGCGGCCTAGAGTCGCATCCGGTATTGGGCGGCGTGGGCGGCGTCGAAGTCGAGCGCTGCGGCCACGTCGACTCGCTCTCGCTGGGACCGATCGTCTATCAGCAGCCGCCGGCCTGCGCGTCTCCGTCCTTTTCCGGACGCACCATTTTTGTCGGATTCGATTTCCTGCGGCACTTCGATTACGTCTTCGACTATCCGCACGGCCGCGTTACGATGATTCCGCATAAGGAGTAAACGCAAAGAACCCCGCCGCAGCGTGGTTCTTTCGGAGATCGCGGTCGGAGGGACTCGAACCCCCAACCTACAAGTTCGTAGCCTGTTGCTCTATCCAATTGAGCTACGACCGCACGTCCGCGCGCGTCCTCGCGCGACCTCCCCGAATACGTCGGCCCCTGCGCTTTCCCTTCGGAGAGAGAGGGATTCGAACCCTCGATACGACTTTACATCGTATAACGGTTTAGCAAACCGCCGCCTTCAGCCGCTCGGCCATCTCTCCCGCGGGACGCGACGACTATACCACGAGATTGCCATTTTCTCCCTCGGAGCCGCGTCGAGCCGGCACCCTCGGTTTTAGGGATTCGGCGAGGCGGTCGGCCCGCTCATCGGAGGTTCCGGCACGAACTCCGCGCGCACCGTCGTCGACGGCCGTTTCGTTCGGCCGAACAAGCCGTCGATTCCGAAGAAACGCCCGGTCGGCAAGAGCAGCGCGATCGCCGAGAGCAACAAGAGGCTGAAATCCGGGCTCTGCAGCGTCGCCGACGAGAGGACGTGTCCGCGAGCCGCAATATAGTCCGCCGCGAGCACGATGCCGAATAGTCCGCCGACCCGGGTGAGCGCGCCCAACACCAGCGAGATCCCGACCAAGACTTCGCCCAAGCGGACGAGTTCGGCGAACAACGGAAGGTTCGGCTGCACGACGCCGGTCAGAAAGTTGTGGTACGGACCCGTCGTCAACGCAACGCCCCGGCTGACGTAGCCGGCAATGATTCCACCCGGCGGCATGAAGGCGGCGCTATGGGTAAACTTCGGAATCCCATGCGCGAGCCACACCACCCCGGTGAGAATTCGGATCAAACCGAGCCACGCGGCGTAGCGCGCGGCGGAAGGCAGTTTCATGCTACGACCTCTTTTCGCATCCTCGCCAAACGTGCAATCATCGTCGCCGCTTCCCCTGCCGCGTTGGGGCGCGCCAAGCGCTCGGCGGCCGCCAGCATGCGATTTCGCCGCCCGTCGTCGGTGAGAATTCCCGCGAGCGTGCTCGGCAGACTCGCCAGGCTGCGGACGCGCAAAGCCGCGCCCGCTTCGCCGAGCACCCGCGCGTTGCGCTCTTCTTGCCCGGGCAACGGCTTGCAGAGCACCATCGGAACTCCCGCGACCAAGGCCTCGGCCGCACTCAACCCGCCCGGTTTGGTCACGAACGCATCGGCGGCATGCATGTAGTCGTAGACGTTGTCGACGAAACGAAGCGCGCGCACCGGATAGCTGATACTTTCGGCGGCCGCCAGCACGCGGCGTTCGCTGCCCGCGCTGCGTCCCGCGATGACGACCGCCGCCAGCGCAGCTGGAACCGATTCCAAGGCGCGCATCATTCGAACCAGCGGACCGATTCCCAGTCCCCCGCCCATCATCAGCACGATCTTTCGGTCGCGCGGTAGTCCGAGGCGTTCGCGCAGCGACTCGCGCGACTCGCCGTTCGGGACGAACTCCGGGCGTACCGGAATTCCGCTAGCGGCCACTCGATCCGGCTCGATTCCGCGCGCGATCATCACGTCGCGTACGGCATCGGTCGCAACCGCATAAGCGTCGATCGTACGGTGAATCCAAAAGGCGTGGACCGCGAAATCCGTGACGATTCCGACCACCGGCGGTGCGTCGTCGAAGAGGCGCTTGTACTCCGCCATAGCGCCGCATGGAAAGGCGTGCGTGCAGACCACCGCGTCGGGACGTTCCCGCGTCAGCAGCGCCCGCAAGTTCCCGGCCGCGAACTGGTGCGCCCACGTTCGAAACGGACCGACTTCGGTGGCGCGCTCCGCCCGGTTGTAGATATAGCGGTACATTTGCGGAATGGTTTTGACCATCTGGATGTACCCGTCGGACACCACCCGCGAAACGACGGAGGCCGCGTACTTGTAGGAGTCGGCAACGTGCGTCCGGACGCTTGGATCGACGCGTCGAAGCGCGGCGCAGACGGCGTTTGCGGCCGACACGTGCCCTACCCCGACGCTGGCCGAAAGGAAGAGAATTCGGATTAGGCTTTTCCGCCTCCGTCGTCGTTGGCTTCTTCGACGAACACGTCGTAATTCTCGAGGATGTCGGCAACCAGATCCTCGTCCTCGACGAGATTGCCGTAGAGGTCGGTCACGACGACTTCCCCCTCGTCTCCGTCTGCGAGATCGCGTTCGAGCACCGCGTAGGAGAGGCCGCTGTCGGTATCCTCGAGGATGGCTTTGACCTCGAACTCCATCGTCGCTCCGTCGTCGTTTTGGAATTCTAGAACCTCGCGCAGCTCGAGCGGTTCGCCCGGGGCTTCGCCGTTGGGGGACGCCATCGTGGGTGTACTCCTTATCGGCCCGCTGCGGTTATTGCAGGCATCGGGCAACGTTGGCCTGGTGGGCCTGCAACGTGTTCGCGAACGCGTGCCCGCCTTTCCCGCAGTAGACGTAATAGAGAAAATTCGTCTTCGACGGCTGCAGGGACGCCTCCAGCGAGGGTCGTCCCGGGTTTGCAATCGGCGTGGGCGGCAAGCCCGCGTGAAGGTACGTATTGAACGGCGAGTCGACCTTGAGATCGGAAAGCGAGAGCGCGCTCTTGTGCGCGGGCAGCGCGTATTCGATGGTCGCGTCGACCTCCAGCGGCATCCCGAGGCGGAGCCGGTTGTAAATGACGCCCGCGATGAGCGGGCGATCGCGTTCGATCTTGGCCTCGCGTTCGATCAACGACGCCACCGTAACCGCTTGGGGAACCGTTACGCGCAACCTGCGCGCCCGGGCGAGTGCGTCGGGCGGAAGCTGCCTGAAAAACTCGCTCGTCAACTGATTCTCGACCTGAGACGGCGACGCTCCGAGCGGAATCAAATAGGTGCTCGGAAAGAGAAATCCCTCGAGGTTTTTCGTGCGCGTCGCACCCACGACGATCGAGTCGTGCGCGAAGGCGTGCGAAAACTCAGGGGCCGAACCGATCCCCTCGGCTTGCAGTCGCGCGGCGATTTGTCGCGCCGTAAATCCCTCCGGGATCGTGACCCAAACGGCAACCTGCGCGCCGCCGCCGATCAACGCGTGCAGCACTTCGTCGGGCGTTTCGTGCGGCGTGAAGCGATACTCGCCGGCGCGCACGTCGGCCTCCTGACCGCGCATCCGCGCGAGCAGCCGAAACGCCAGAACGTTGTCGATCACCCCGCCTTCGCGCAGGCGGCGAGCGATCGCGGCGAACGTCGCCCCGCGCTCGACGACGATCCGGGTTTCGGCGACGGGAGAGGACCGATCCCGATACGCCGCGTAGAAGAACCAGCCGGCGGCGAGCGCCGCCGCGACGAGACCGAGCGCGACGACGCCGGCTGCCGCCCAGGCCGCGCGTCTCACGGCGTGCGGCGCTCCGCGTTCCGCCGGCGCGCTAGGAACGATTCGAGAATGAGGGCGGCGGCCATTGCGTCGACGGCCCCCTTGCGGCGCCGCCGCGAAACGTCGGCCGCGATCAGCGACTTCGTCGCGGCGGCGGTCGTCATCCGCTCGTCCTCGCGATGGATTCTTCCCGGAAAGACCGCCGCGAGGCGTTCGACGAAGGCGTCCATTTTCTGCGCGGCGATGCCGCGTTCGCCCGAGAGCGCGATCGGATCGCCGACGACCAGGTCGGCGGCATCGTACGACTGCGCGATTTCGACGATCCGCTTGAGGTCGGCCGTCAAGTTCGTCCGCTCGATGGTGGCCGCCGGCAGTGCGAACGTTCCGCCCGGATCGGCGACCGCTACGCCGATTCGCTTCGCACCGACGTCCAACGCGATAATGGGCACGTTTAACGCGATACAAACTCCGCCAGATGCGCTCCCGCTTTGGGACGCCGTCCCAAGTGATGGGCCAGTAACTCGTCGATCGCGCGAGCGACTCGCGGCCGAGCCCGCACTGCCGGCGAGGCGCCGCGACGGCCGGCCGCCAGCGCGCGAAAGTTTTCCCGGTCGCGCGGATCGAGCGACGGCAGATCCCGCCAGCGTTCGCGACAAGCGTCGTCGATCAACCCGCCGGCTTCCGCGTCCACCCATGCCGGCCCGGCTTCGAGCGGACGAGCGCAGCGCACGCAGCGATCGACCGGCGGCGCTAGCCCCAGCACGTCGAGCAAACGTAACTCGAAGCGCGGCAGCAGCCCCCGCGGCTCCGCGGCGCGCTCGACCGCCGTGATCGCTCCGACCAGCAGCCCATAGGCCTCGGGCATCGCCAGGTCGGGCTCGCAGAACGAATCGATGAGTTCGGCAATGACCGATGCGGTCGCGTAGCGTTCCGGCTCGACGAGCCGCGCCCACGGCGCGTGGACGATTTCGGCCGACACGATGACGTCGAGCGAACGCCCGCGATGCATTCCGAACTCGCACTCGTTCGCAAACTCCAACCGTCCGGCAAGGTGGCTCTTGGGTCGCCGAACGCCTTTGGCCACCGCATCGAGTTTTCCGCGCTCGGTCGTGAATAGCGTTACGATCCGGTCGGCTTCGCCCAACTGCCGGGCGCGAAGCACGACGCCGCGGGTCTTATATGCGCGGGACGGTTGCGTCGGGGGAATCCTCCGGGTCCTGCGGCGACGGGAGCCGCCCGTTGCCGTAAACGCGCACGGCCAGAATCCGGCGTCCGCGCGTCCGGTCGACCCGCAGGCGCGTGTGGGGGTCCACTTCGATCTCTTCACCTTCGGCGGGAAGACGTCCGAACAAACCGACCGTGTATCCGCCGATCGTCTCGAAATCTTCGGTAGGAATGTTCGTCTGCAGTCGCGCGTTGACGTCCTCGATGTTCGTGCCCGCGTCGACGACCGCTTCGTCTTGTGAGATCAGCCGAATTGGTTCTTGCTCGTCTTCGTCGTGCTCGTCGCGAATCTCGCCGACGATCTCCTCGAGAAGATCTTCCATCGTCACCAGGCCGGCGGTACCGCCGTACTCGTCGACGACGATTGCCATCGAAAACTTAAGGCGCTGCATCTCGCGCAGAAGTTCGGCGATTTTTTTGGTTTCCGGCACGTGGACGGCCGGCCGCATCAGCGAACGCAGGGCGGTATGCGCGAGCGAACCGTTCGCGAGCGCCACCAGCAGCTCCCGGTCGTGAACGATCCCGACCACGTCGTCTTTCGACTCTTGATAGACCGGCAGCTTGGAGTATCCCTCGGCGATAACCACGTCGAGCACGCGCCGCGGAGAGTCGTCGATCGACACTGCGACCATCGCCGGCCGCGGCTTCATGACCTCGCGCACGATGGTATCGCCGAACTCCATCACGGAGTGGATCAGCTCGCGTTCCTCTTCCTCGATCACGCGCTGCTCCGCGCCGACGTTGACGATCGTGCGGATGTCCTCTTCGGTGACGTAAATTTGCTTGCCGTGTTTGATGCCGAACGGCCGCAAGAGCAGCTCGGTCACGAACAGCATGGTCTGGGCGATCGGCGTCAGCGCGTAGGCGGCAATGCGCATCGGGACCGCCAAACGCATGGCCCAGCGCTCGTTGTCCGAGGTCGCGACCATCTTTGGAATGATCTCTCCGAACACGAGCATGACGACGGTCATGAAGACGGTCGAAAGCAAGGCTGCCAATGGCAAGTTCATTTCGATCGCAACGTACGTCGCCAGCGATTGCGAAGCGAGCAAGACGATCGTATTGCCCACCAAGATCGACGTCAGGTAGCGATTCTTGTCGTCCACCAGCGCCAGAACCAGCCCTCCGTTGACGCGCTGCTCGGCGATCGTTCGGGCCCGCAGTTTGGAAATCGAGATCAGGGCCGCCTCGGAGGCCGCGAAAAACGCCGCTACCAGCACCAGCAGCCCGAGGATGGCCAGGTGCACCCACAGGACCTCGGGGGTACTTCGATACGGGTCTGTGTTCAAATCGGCGCCATTATAGCATAACGTGGGGACGGACCAGAACGTAGATCGCCAAGGCGATGACGGTGCCCAAGACCGCTCCCCAGAGCGCCTCGAAGGCGGTGTGAATGCGAGCCTCCACGCGGCTCTGCGCGACCAGGAACGCGACGAAATATGCCAGGATTGCCGCCAGCGGCTTCTGATAGAAGAACGCCAGCATGGTGGCGGCCGCGAACGCGATGGCCGCGTGCCCGGAGACCGCCCCTCCCTGGAGCGCCGATCCGCGCCCGACGCGCGCTTTGGCCAGAATCGTCGCGATGGCCACGACCGCGAGCACGACTAGCGCCAGGTTGGCCGGGACCTGCGCCACCGCGTCGAAGACGCGGCCGCCGCCGCTGATGATGCCTTGGTAGAAAATCAAATAGCCGGCGATCACGGCGCCGATCGCGGCCACCAGGACGGCGCCGGCGGCGGCATCTTTGGCCGTCTTGGCGAGCGGGTGATGGGCGACCGTGAGTAAGTCCACGATCGCTTCGACCGCCGTGTTGACCAGTTCGAGACTCAAAACCAACGCGATCAAGATCACGATCGCGACGACGTACACGCGCTCCAAACGCAACAGCAGGGTAGCCAAGAGCACCACGGCCGCGATCGCGAGATGGACGCGCATGTTGGGCTGCGTGCGCGTCGCATACGTAATGCCTTCGAACGCGTGATGGAAGGACCGCCAAAACTTGCTCTGGGCGATCGGCACGTAGTGGGGTGCCGGTCTGGCGTGCTCGTCTTCGGGATGGCGCATTAAGCCGGGGACTCGTACGGCCAGCGCAATCCGATCGCCCCGGCAAGCCGCCGCTCCTGCGCTTCCATCTTGCGGCGATCGTCCGCGCGCTCGTGGTCGTAGCCGGCGACGTGCAGAACGCCATGAATCAGGAGCCGGTATAGCTCGTCCTGTAAGGGCGCGTCGTAGTCGCGCGCCTGACGGCGCGCCGTCTCCACCGAGATGACGACGTCGCCCAGCAAGCGCTCGGGCGATCCGCCGCGGTCCGCCGGCGGATCGGTCGCTCCCAAGGGAAAGCTCAGCACGTCGGTCGGCACGTCCTTGCGCCGGTGTTCGCGGTTGATCGTCCGGATGGCTGCGTCGCCGACCAGCGTGAGGGACAGCGACGAACCTCGTTCGCCGATTGTCGCGAGCAGTTTGCTCGCCGCGGCGACCAAACGACGCCCGTCGACGCCGCTGGCCCGGACGTCGTTGCGGTAATAGATCACGGGACGCGCGATTCCGGACGCGCGTACGCACGGATGATACGCCCGACCAGCGGGTGACGCACGACGTCGGTTTCGTCCAGTTCGACGATTCCGACGTCCTCGATTCCGGCCAGCCGCGAAGCCGCGTCGCGCAAGCCGCTGCGGCTCGCGCCGAGCAGGTCGATCTGTGTCGCATCGCCCACGACCACCATCTTCGACGCCGCCCCCAGCCGCGTTAAAAACATTTTGAGCTGGTCGGCGGTAGCGTTCTGCGCTTCGTCGAGAATGACGAACGCTTCGGACAGCGTGCGTCCCCGCATGTACGCCAGCGGCGCCACCTCCAGCGTACCGCGGTCGATGTAACGATTGACGACGCCGTCGTCGAGCAGTTCGTTGAGGGCGTCGAACAGCGGCCGCATGTACGGATCGACTTTTTCGCGCAGATCGCCGGGAAGAAATCCGAGGTTTTCGCCGGCTTCGACGGCCGGACGCGAGAGAATCACCCGCGCGACGTCGCGGTTTTTGAGCGCCCGCACCGCCATGACGATCGCGAGATACGTCTTGCCCGTCCCGGCCGGCCCGATGCCGATCGTCAGAGCGTGCCGTTCGACGGCGCTTACGAAGGCGCGCTGACCGGCGCTGCGCGGACGAACTTCGCCGCCGCGCTGCGTCCGCAGCAGCGTTTTCGGGAGCGCCGAACCGCCGTTATTTTGGCGGGCGTCGACCAGTGCCAGCGCGACGTCGTCGGGCGTCACGTGCGCGCCGCCGAGCGCCGCTTCCAACACGGCCTTCACGACGCGCTCGGCCCGATCGACGTCCTCCGGCGCGCCCGCCAAAAGCAGCCGATCGGAGTCGGCGCGGACCGAAACGGCCAAACTCGTTTCGATGGCCGTCAGGTTCCGGTCGTGCTCTCCGAACAGGCGCACCCGATCGGCGAGATCGCCCAGGTCGACGGATCGTTCTACGCTCAATCCCAGGAGTATTCGTCGCGCAGCGCCTTAGGCTTTCCCAAGACTTCCGCGGCGACGACCGCACGTACGGCCGCCGCGCGATTCGCAAACAACCGCGCTTTCGTTCGCGGATGCGCCACGGCATCGGCGGGGTGCGCGATCGGCGGCGCCGGCGTGGCTTGAAGCGGGACGTCGGGGACGAGCCGGACCCGAACTTGCCGGCCCGCCTCGGTCGGGCGGACGGGCGCAGGCGGCGTTGCAAGGCGCGCCGGTGAGGCCGTCGGACCCGGTACGATCCGCTGCCGCGCCGACCCTCCCGACCGCGCCGCTTGTTTGCGCGCGTTGGAAACGATGCTCGAGATCACCCCGACCACCACGATAACGACCCACAGCAGCGCTCCGATGTCGCGCATCGCTAGCGATTAAACCCGCGCCGTCACTTCGGCAGGGAGCCGGGGGCGGCGGCCGGGGGCGGCGTGTCGCCGCCGTCGGCGGTTCCGCCGATCGACGAACGCATGTCCGTGTCCGCCTGAATGTTCTTGAGACGATAGTAGTCCATCACGCCGAGATGGCCGCTGCGGAACGCTTCGGCGATGGCCTGCGGAATCGCAGCTTCCGCCTCGACCACCTTCGCCCGCATCGCCTGCGTTTCGGCTTTCTGTTCTTGCTCGCCGGCGAGCGCGGCGTATTGGCGCTCGGCTGCCTTCGCCTGTGCGATCCGCCGGTCGGCTTCAGCCTGACTGGTCTGCAACTCGGCACCGATGTTTTTCCCGACGTCGACGTCGGCAATATCGATCGAAACGATTTCGAATGCCGTGCCCGCGTCGAGACCTTTCGCGAGAACCGCCTTGCTGATGCGGTCGGGATACTCCAGCACTTCCTTGTGATCGACCGCCGCACCGACCGCCGAGACAACGCCTTCACCGACGCGCGCCACGATCGTCGGCTCGCCCGCGCCGCCGACGTAGCGGTCTAAATCGCTGCGCACGGTAATCCGCGCCTTGACGTTGAGCTGAATGCCGTTTTGGGCCACGCCTTGAAACACCGGCGTCTCGATGACCTTCGGATTGACCGACGTCTGGAGCGCCTCCAGGACGTTGCGTCCCGCGAGATCGATCGCGGCGGCGCGCTGCCACGGAAGCGGAATTTGCGCGCGCTGCGCGGCGATCATCGCCAGGGTCACGTTCTCCACGTTGCCTCCGGCGAGATAATGCGACTGCATTTGATCGACCGTGAGATCGAGCCCCGCCTTGCGCGCTCGAACGTAGTTCGTGACGATGACGCTGGGCGGAATGCCGATCAGCCGCATGCGCACGAGCGCGATGATCCCCAGCGGCACGCCCGCCGCGATCGTGCGGATCCACAAACCGATCGGGAAATAGTACATGAACGTGAAGAATAGGACGACCGCGACGACGATGATGATCGCCGCACTGACTGCAATCACGGCTGGCTCCTCAACTGGTAGCTCGGCAAACTGACGGCCTCGACGAAGACGCGAGCGCCTTCGACCCGGACGACCCGGACGGGCGTTCCTTGGGGAATGAACTCACCGGCCGTCAGCACGTCCACGCGCTGCCCCTCGATGGCGGCGATGCCCGCCGGCCGAAGGTACGAGACGGCGGTGCCCGTCCGGCCGATCAGGCCGGTACGGTCCGCACTGGTGACGTAGTCGGATCCTTGCGCCGCTCCGAGCGCCAGCCGGCGCGCCCAGGCGTTCTCGGGGAGTTTGCGCGCCGCGAGCGTGAAACAGATGACCGTCAGCACGATCGCGGTTGCGATCGTCTCGATCGCCACGAAAAAGAACGGCAGACCGAAGGCAAACAGCGCCGCAAGCAACAGGCAGATGGCGCCGACCGCCCCCGGCAAGACGTGCCCGGGTACG
The DNA here is from genome assembly GCA_036490465.1 of Candidatus Tumulicola sp. Taxonomy (GTDB): domain Bacteria; phylum Vulcanimicrobiota; class Vulcanimicrobiia; order Vulcanimicrobiales; family Vulcanimicrobiaceae; genus Tumulicola. The sequence continues at coordinate 13,838 of DASXDV010000154.1, forward strand.
ATGTGCAGTTCCCACAGGATGCCCAAGATTCCGATGACGGCGAGCAGCAAGACTAGCGGGTTGGAAAATCCGGCATAGACGTGCGTTCCAAAAAACAGTGCGAGCGCGCCGATGCCGACCGCTCCGGCGATGCCGTGCAACGTTTGCATTTCGATCAGCAGGCCGAGCATCCCCAGGGTCAGCAGCAACGCGCTAATTTGCGGACTGGTCGCAAAGCGCGCCAATTCTTCGCCCAACGTGTATTCTTCGACGCTGCGCGGGGCGCCGCCCAAGTTCGATTGCGCGAGGGCGGCGTCGAGCGACGGCGCCGTCGCATCGGCGATCTGGGCGCGAACCGCGTCGTCGGTGTTGAGCGTCAGAATCGCGCCGGTGCGCTTGTACGCGGGAAGATCGACGTTCTTATCCACCATCGCGCCCGCGATCTGCGCCGAGCGGTGATTTCGCTGGGCGGTCGACTCGAACTCGCCGCGCAGCGCGGATACCATTTTTGCCGTCGCAGGAATCGGCTCGGCCGCTCCGATCGACGAACCCGGCTTCATCAGAATCCGGTCGGCGGCCAGCGAGATCAGTGCGGCGGCCGAATAGGCACGGCCGTCGACGTACGCGATCACCGGCTCCCGAGCCGAAAACAAGGCGTCGCGAATGCGAAACGCGGGATCGACTAACCCCCCGGGACTATCGACGTCCAAGACGACCGCCGCCGCCTTTTCGTCGTTGGCTTGCGCAACGGAGCGTTCGACGAGGTGCGCCATCCCATCGTCGACCGTTCCGTGAATCGGAACGACCACGACCGGGGCGCCGGTCAACGCGGCCACCGGGGCCGCCAAGAATCCGCCGGTTCCAAGCGCCATCAATGCCAGCGAAATCCAGGGCCGGACTTGCAGAGCTTTCATGCCTCTAGCTACCCAAGCGCTCCGCAAAGGTTGCGGGCGGCCAGCCGGCTACGCAGTCAGCTCCTCGCCGACGATCTGCGCGACGAGCTTGCCGTCGGCCATCCCCTTGAGTTGCGGCAAAACCGCCTTCATGAGGGCACCCCGATTGACCCCTTCGGGAGCGGCTTGCGCGATCGCGTGGCGGACGATCTCGCGAATCTCGTCGGCCGATTTTTGCGGCGGCAGGTACGCCAGCAGGATCTCGCGTTCGGCGCGCTCGCGTTGCGCCAAATCGGTTCTTCCCGCCTGTTCGAACTCGCCGAGCGAGTCGCCGCGCTGCTTGACCAAACGCGCGACGACCTCGACCTCGTCCGCATCGGTAAGGTCTAATCCCGCCTCGGAACGCTTGTAGGTGAATCCGGAGAGGGCCGAGCGCAACGTGTTGAGGCGCAGCTGATCGCGCGCGCGCATCGCATCTTTGACGTCGGCCGCCAGCCGGTCGCGCAGCGCGCCCACGGCCTAGCTGCGGCGCTTGCGCGCCGCCGCCGACTTCTTCTTACGGCGGACGCTGGGCTTCTCGTAGTGCTCGTGCTTGCGCGCCTCCGCTAAGATCCCCGCCTTTTGGGTGGCTTTCTTGAAGCGGCGCAGCGCGCTCTCGATCGACTCGCCCGGAGCAACGCGGACTTCCATTCTTTAAAACACCCCCCTCTCGGCGTGGCCCGTAACGAGCGCACGAAAAAATTAGACCCCATAGGGCCTTCGACCACCTACGGTAACATAGGCGTGCGGCAGCGTCAAATCGGCGGCGCTAGCCGGGCGGCCAGCGCATCGGCCGGCCGGCGAGCACGTGCAGGTGAAGGTGGTCGACCGTCTGTCCTCCGGCGCGCCCCGAATTGGCGACCACCCTGAATCCGTCGTCACCACCGTGCCGGCGCCCCAGTTCGACGGCAATCTGCAGCAATCGCTGCGCCTCCGCGGCATCCCCGGCGTCGACCAGCTCGCCGAGATCTCGATGATGCCGAACCGGCAGCACCAGCAGGTGCGTCGGAGCTTGCGGGTCGACATCTTCGATCGCGACGAAGTCGTCGTCCCGGTACGCGACTTTCGCCGGCATCGCGCCCGCGACGATCTTGCAAAAGAGACAGTCGTTTTCCACGCGCTTCCTCCCGACCCCTAATGCGTCTTGATCGTGAACGTCCAGCTCTTCGACGTCGTGTTTCCGGCGCCGTCGGCCACGCGCACGGTCACGCGGATCGTTCCATCGGGAAACGCGAACGCCGGAACGTACTGAATGAACTGCGGCGTTCGCACGGCGTCTCCCGTAACGTCCCGTCCGTTGATCGTCATCGTCTCCGTTGACGGGCTCACGGCCAGTCCGTCCGAACCGAACGTCGCGTAAACGGCCGGCCGGTCGTCGTTAACGACCGCACCGTTGTCGGGCGCGAAGTCCACGATCCCTGGGGGAATGCTCGAGGCGGAGATCGTCTGCGGCGCGACGGCCTCGGCGATGCTTCCGTTAGCTTGCGTTAACTGTCCGACGATCGGCGCCTGGTCGAAGTTGACGCCGCGCGGAATTTGGTACGAACCGGAATACGATCCGCCGCCCGTGTCGTGCATCGCCACGTTCGTCACGTACGACCCGATGCCGAAGGTTGCGGATCCTCCCGGCGGTCCTTGAAGCGTGACGTGCACGACGTCGCCGGTTCGCAGCCAACCGCGCACGTCCGCGCTGACGGTGAGGCCGCCGGCATCGGCGCCCGCCGAACTTAGGCCCGTACGGCCGGCCAAAACTTGGCGCACTTCGTTGGTTTCGACGTTATAACGCACGGTCGCGACGTCGCCCGGGCGCAGGTCGACGAACCCCACGCCCTTTCCGTTGAGCGAAACCTCGGTGGTCCGTCCCGCGGTGACGACTTGGCCGCTGTCGAGCACGAACTGATTGCCGGCCACCGCAACGATCCGGCCGGTCCGCGATCCGAACGCATCCACCACCCGCTCGACCCGCCCGTCCTTGCGCATCTCCACGCGCGCGAAGTCTCCGGGCCGAACGTCGCCGAGTTCGCCGGGCATCGTCACGTTGGCGTTGACGTCTTCGATGTCGATCGACGCGTTGGGAGCGATCGGCACGGTCTTGGGACCGCTGTCGTAACCGAACGTCAACGTCGGCGGATCCGACAGAACGTCGACGGCGCTCACCGTGCCGACTCGCGTGTAACCCGATCCGGTCGACGCCAATCCGGTGTCGGAGCGTCCGATCAGCTGCGCGACGATCGTTACCGTCTTAGCGCGACGATCGAAACGGGCTTGCGCTCCGAGTGCGTCGGTAAAAAAGCGCAGCGGCGCGTAGAGGGTGCTCGCGATCTCCACCGTCGGCGCATCGAGCTCGACGCGCTGGCCGTCGACCGTCGCGAACCGGCTCCCGACCGCGAGCACGATCGATTTCGAACCCACCTGGGTGGTGATTCGGTTCCCACTCCGGTCGAACGGCAGGCCCAGCGCGTCCAGCGTGCGCCGCACGGGGACGAACAGCAGACCTTTCTCGATGCGCGGCGGCGGATCGATCGGCAGTTCGTTGCCGTTGATCACGATCGCAATCGCGCTCTTCACGGGCGGCGCCGGCGCCGCTTTAGGCGGCGACCCGGCGACCGCAACGAGCAGCGCCACGAGCGTTAACACGCTTCCTCCAAGACTTCCCGGTATACATCGGCGGTCGCGCGCGCACACCGATCCCACGTCAACGAGCGCGCGATCTCCGAGCCTAAGTTGACGCAACGCGCGCGCAGACCCTCGTCGCCGGCGAGGTTTTCGACGACCGCGGCCAACGCGGCGGCGTCGCCCGGGGCGAAGGCGAGCGCGGCGGGCGCCAAGACGCGTGGAATCGCATCTTCGCAGGCCACCACCGCACAGCCGGCCGCCATCGCCTCGAGCATCGGCAGCCCGAAGCCCTCGCGCAAGGCCGGCGAAACCAGCGCAAAAGCGCCGGCGTAGTACGCGGCGAGCTGCTGCGTCGAAACGTTCCCAAGTGCGACGATTGCACCGCGGGAGGTCCGTCGCCGCTGCAGCTCGCCCCCGAAGTCGTCCGGTCCGGTCAAATAGAGATCCATCGCGCGAACGCCGGCGATCGCCGACCATGCCTCGAATAAGGTTGCGAGGTCCTTGTGGCGGCGGTGATTGCCGACGTACAAAAGGTACGGACGGCGACCCCCATAGGGCGGCGTTGCGCGCAGAAACAGCTCGTCGACGCCCAGCGGCACCACTCTCACCTTGCGCGGATCGACGCCCAAGAACCGCTCGAGATCCTCGACCGTACGCTCGTCGTCGGTGATTACCCGCTTCGCACGCCCGCAGGCGAGCCGCACGACCGTTTGGTAATAAGGCCGCACCTTGGCTTTGAAATACTGCGGAAAGCGTAAATGAATGAGATCGTGAATCGTCACGACCGACGCGACCGGCGAAACGACCGGAACGTACGGCGACAGGAAGTGCACGAGATTGAGACGCGCGCGAGCGAGCGCGAGCGGCAGCCGAACCTGTTCGTCCCAACCAAAGTTGACTCCGGCGGAAAACGCCTCGTACGAATATTCGGGCGCAACCTGCGCAAGCCGCGCGGTGAGCTGCGCGACGTAGGCTTTCATCCCGACGGACAGCTGATCGGTCAGACGTGCGTCCAGACCGATCCGCGCCCGCGTCATCGCCGGCGCGCCTTCCACGCCACTACCGCCGGATAAGTCGCCGATTTGTAGGCCACGTACGCTCCCCGCGGTCCGTCGAGCAGCGCGCCCTTAAGCAGTAGTAGCCGGGGGAGCTGCACGAACAGGCTCTTGGCCCAGGCCGCGAGGAGGCCAGCCGTACCGACTTCCAAACCCGTCGACTCGGTCTGCGTGTACCGGGCGTACTTCGCGCGGTACGACGCGTAATCCGGATACGAAAAGTGCAGCAGCGTGCCCGCGAGCTCGCCGACGATTCCGTCGCACGCCCAGCTCTCGTGCAGGGCGGCGCGTCCTCCAGCGGCCGGGTGGGCCTGCAGAATGCCGCGCTCCGCGCGGAAGAGCCGAACTAAGGGTTCGTTTCGCCATTGGCGCAGCTGCCGGCCGCAAAAGTAGGTGGTCCGGCGCACGCGGTAGCCGTCGACGTCTTCGGGAGCGCCCACAATCGCCTCGCGAAGCACGTCGTCCAGCGCCTCGTCGGCATCGATCATCAGGACCCATGGCGTCCGCACGCGCGCGAGCGCAAAGCGGCGCGCATCCACGAAATCGGTCCACTCCCGCTCGACGACCTCCGCGCCCGCACTGCGTGCGAACGCGACCGTGCGATCCGTCGAACGCGCGTCGACGACGAGCACCGGCATCCCGCGCGGCAAGCTCGTCAGGGCGCGCGGTAGATTGCGTTCCTCATCCCGCGTCAGGACGACCGCGGTTACCGCCGCCGGATTCAGCCGTGGCCGCCTTCAGTCGCCTCGGCCGGAACGGCTCGCCGATGCCGCCCATTCGGCGGAGGCGGCCGCGACGTTATGGGTCAGCTCCTCGTGTGCCAGCGCCGCGGCGATGAAGTCGCGGTACAGCGGCGACGG
>DASXDV010000022.1:0-13221 GCA_036490465.1 Candidatus Tumulicola sp.
TTTTCCTTACGCTTTGGATTGAGATCCCTAAACCAACTTGAACGCACGATCGCGGCCTTCATGTTCAACTCGATGCAGTGTCGGTATAGGAACCCGACCGGGTACACGAAGTTCTCCGCATTCTCGTGAGAGCGTAACCACACCCGAACAAGCTCGCGCGTGCGCTCCTGGTAAAACATTGCGAAAAAGCTCAACCCCTCAAGCTTACTGAACCCCCACTTCTCGTACAACCGTATGTAGCCCTCAGAGCCAATAGGATCGGATAACAACGCCTCTCCAAGCTTGGGAAAGGGCAGGCTGTCGGCCCCGAACTCGCGTGGGCCTTCCCATTCCCCGAAGACCGGACTGTCCTTCAAGTCCCGCTCTGGTCTTGTGTTGGGCATGTTCCCCCAGCTTCGGAAAGTGATTTTGTTAGCCTACCACGGCGACTCGCCAATGGCAGAGGTCGGGATCGAATACACAGTACCGAACTTGAAATTGCTATCGGGAACCACGTTCTTCTGGTTTCCGGTGACGGCCGACAAGATTTCACTGCGGAATACCGCTAGTAACGTGCTTGATGGCCTGCCGCAAATTCTCACATGCATATATCATGCTAACGCCAGCTCACTAGGTTAAGGAAAGGTAATGGGCTTCAAAGCGAAATCTTACGACAACTAATGTTTTCTCAAAGACATAACGTCTTACAGTGCTACGCACGCTTTTTGGAATTCACGTCCCGTGGGATACTGGGCACCGCACTACGACTCGTCCCCGCACTGCGTTTAATGAACAAGGCCGAGGAGCACGAAACCCCTCGGCCTCGTCAGCCGCGTCGCCGAAACCGTCGCCTTTCCTTCAGTTGTGACTGAACGCCGAAGCCGGCAGATCCAAGACCTCGCCACCGATGCGCTCGAGCTCAACGGCGCGATCGTAGGTCGCGGAATCTTCCGCGATACGCGTTACCGCATTGACGACCCCGTAGCGAGTCCAGTCCGCGCCAAGTGCGAGTTGGTGGAGCACGCCGTCCTGCTCCACTTCGGTCAAGCCGAATCGCCGGGCGACGACTTCCACGATCTCGCTCGGCTTTGCATCGAGCGGCTCGCCCGCCGCCACGCGAAGCTTGTCGACCAGTTGACCAGAGCGCTTCGTTCACCGCGGCATCGACGGTGTCAACGACCTTCAGCCAGAAGGCCCGATCGACGGCCCTGCATGTCTCATCCCTATAGAACTCCGACGCTCCATCATCGGCAGGATCGATCCCTCGACCGAGGTGGTGCTGGCGAAGCTCGGATCCCGAGATCAAGCCGTTCGTGCAGATCAATCGATAAACCATGGGCGAAATCCGCAACGACGATGCGCCCACCTCGCTGTTGGCGATTACCACGCCAGCCTGCACGATGTCGCCTCGGCGGACTTCCGCTGTGACGCGGTCGCTGGTCGCCTGAAGGTAGAAATGCGTGTCGGTGATCCGGGCTGACACGACGCGCACGCCGGGCCGCTCAAGTTGCGGGATCACGGCTTCGGCGAGCTCATAGTTGTCCAGCGGACGGTACCGGCGTGAGAGAAATGCGCGTAGCCCTCCTGTTTCCCCAATCCGTGTCCGCAGCAGCCGCGTCGATGGCTGCTCGGCAAACCAGTACGCGAGGTTCTGCGCAAGCAGCGGCCCGGCGCCGGCCTGAGTCATCCGATCGACGTAGGCCATGGGGATCTTGTAGTGGCTCGCAATCTGGCCGAGTGCGAACCGTGTAGGCGCGACGGCGGTTGTGCCGTCGGCGTGCTGAAGCTCGATGCTCACTCCTGCACCCGCCGTATGCGCGGTGAGCCGGCGCGTGTCTGCGATGAAGTCGCGCTGAATCTGGCGTTCGGCGATCAGCTGCTGGGCCAGCTGGCTTAGTGGGGTCCCTTCGATCATGACCGTATCCTCCTCGCGCGTCTATCGCGCGGACTATTGGCGTCTGAGCGGCGCGTCGAGGCCCAACATCCTTTGTTCCTGATTGGCTCCAGCGGGCGCTGCTGCAGTGGCCTCAGCCGAAGCGGGGGAGCCGGGGCAACTGCGGCGCGGTAGCGCCGAGACGGAGACCGCAGCGCGCAGCGCGAGGATCGGAGGCGACGGTTGCGGCGGCTCCCGCGTTTCGGCTACTCGATTCTCAGCAGCGCGCGATGGAGCTGTCGGAAAGTGCCAACCTCAACGCGGTCCGAATCAGGGCCCTTTGAAGGCCAGGACCGCTAGGAGGGACTTCGAATCCCGCTGGAGCTATTCATTTCGTCCTTATTTCGCGAAAGTTTTCGCGACACCCGAGGCTCTGTGCATCAAACGCAGGGCTTTCTTTTTCCTTAGACCTTAGCCGACCAGGCGACCAAAGGCGTCGGCCGCCGCGGCGTCTCGGCTTCGGTAGACGTGCAGGTGACGCTCGCCTGTGACACCGATTGACGCATGGGCTGCGAGCCGTCGTCGCCGTATGAGCGGAGGTCTCGTTCGCCTCAACCGAGTGGCATGTGTTTCGGGAGCCAGCTTCCGGGTTTAGCTGTCACCGGCGCTTAGAGTAACGGGTCGATCCCAAAGGGGGCTCATGGCAAAACGGCTCACGAAAGAAACCAAGAACGGCAGCACGTATTCCCGTCCAGCACCCGTCGAGGTTAACATCGACGGGGCGATAAATCAGCCCCTTGAAGTCATTCGGCAACGCCTGCAAGTTGTGTCGGGCACCGATCCGGATTTTCTGACGTCCGAGTGCATTGTGCACTTGCTGCGCCAGGCGACCAACGCCGGTGATGAAGAGCGGCTCGCCGTTCTGCACGAGTTTTTAATGCGGCGAGTCGACCGGATATTGGTTAGCAAAATCCGGGATAGCGACATGCCCAATGCTGAGGAAGTCCGCCTTGAGGCTACTTACGATCTGGATGTCTTGATTGCGAGACGGTCGGCGGACTTGGATTTTTTCGAGGTTCGTTTCAACATGGCTCTTCGGAACCTCTACATCCCGAAATTACGCAATGCTAGACAACGTCCCCCGATGATTCCCTTCGCGGATCAAGATGAAGACCCCGATCGGGATGTCTCCCTGCAAGAAACGTCCGCGCTTTCCGTCGACATCGTCGCCGCAATCCGTTCACTACCGCCAGACGAACTTGAAGCGTTTATGCTCATCGAAGGTGGCTACGAAGTCGAATCCAATGACCCGCAAAAGACAACCGCGGCGACCATATGTGGCGTGAGCGGCAGGACAATTCGTAGCCGCCAAGCACGCGCCAAAGAGAAGCTCGCCGCACTATTAAAGGACCACAAGCCATGACCAATCCGCAACAGCCTTTGAGCGATGTACTCTACTGGCTCGCGCTCGAAGAATCGAAGCCGACGGCTGCGCTGATCGACGAGTATCGTGAGCGGTTTCCGGAATATGCTGAAGCGATCACGGAGTTCGCGCTCGAGTTGGCCGTTGATGCCTTGCGGCCTGAGTTAACGGACTTCGACGTTGAGACGGTCACCGCACCACCAAGCACCGTTGTCCTGAAGTCTATAAGCCACTTCCAAAACACGCGCTACCAGGTAGCAAAGGAGAGACGGGTAAATGATGCGCCATCCATCTCGGAAGCCGAAAATGCTCTGCCTATTGCCAATCCATTTAGTAAGCTGAACGTCGATCAATTCAGGCGACTAGCACGAGATCTTGATACGACTTCGATCTTTGTCGCCAAGCTAAGAGACCGTCAGATAGTACCGGCATCAATCCCTCCCGCTTTTACGCAACGTGTCGCGACAAAACTAGGCGTCCCGGTGGACTTAGTTATCGCACATTTTTTCGCAAAAGAGACGCAAGGTCCAACCAGAGTTTATTACAAAGCGGTTGACAAGCCGACACGTCAACCGCAGGAGACGTTCGAGGAAGCCGTTCGCAACTCGAATCTACTTTCTGAACAACAAGAGCGCTTGTTGAAGCACTAGAAAGAAGAGCACGTGGACGCCTTCGACGCCGTACGTCGCGCGGCAGCATCTCTGCACGGCGCCGCAGTCGCGCGCGGGGCTGATCCATGTTGTCCTGTCGCGGTGGTCGCCAAAGCCAGCGAAGAACTAGGCGTCGAAATCAATGAGGTGACATCGGATAACCCGGTGTTACACGGTGCTCTGGCCGTTTTTGACGCTCAAAGCCGACTCATCTGCTACACCAATCAGGACAGCGAAGTCGGGCGAGCGTTGCTCATTGCACATGAACTTGGGCACGTACAACTGCACGCAGTTGAGTCGCACTGCGAGGAGCAAGACATCGACCCTGCCGCGTCCATCGAGCAGGCGCCGGTAGGGCTTGAACGCGTCACGGATTATGGCGCCCGTGAACGGCGCGAGCTTCACGCTAACATATTTGCTCGCGAACTCGTTCTACCGATTCCGTTGGCGAGACGGTTGTTTCTCGACGACGGGTTGACCTCGAGCGCGATCGCGGAGCGGACTGGACTTGCATTACGATTGGTCCGACAGCAAGTGCTCGATGCCGTTCTACTACCGACGCCCCCGGCGAAGACCGAGGGGGAACTCGTCGAGCGTGTCCTCGACGCGTCGCAGAAGGCCGCCGCGTATCACTCGGGTTCGGCCTACAATCTCCAGGCGGGGCCAGGAACTGGGAAGACGAGCACGCTTGTCGAGCGCGTCCGATGGCTCGTAGCACAAGATATCGACCCCGCGACGATTCTGGTTCTTACGTTCTCGAATCGGGCAGCCGGCGAGCTTTCGGACCGGTTTGCTGCGGCTATCCCAGAGGCGGCGACTCGAATTTGGACCGGGACTTTTCATGCCTTTGGGCTTGACCTCATTCGCCGGTTTCACGATCAATTTGAACGCACGAACAATCCTCGTCTATTTGATCGGAGCGACGCGATTGCCGCGCTGCAAGACGTTCTCCCGACGCTCCCGCTCGACCATTATCGGAATCTGTGGACTCCGGCGTACCCGTTGCGTGAGATTCTTGCCGGCATATCGCGAGCGAAGGACGAGGTTGCGGACTGCGCGCGCTATCGCGAGCTCTCCTCGGCGATGGCGGTTGAGGCGCACGGCGATGAAGAACGCCTGGCAGCAAAAAAATGCATGGAAGTCGCGCAGGTCTACGAGCAGTACGAAGCCGTGCTGCGCGATCAAGACGCAGTAGATTTCGGCGACCTCATCATGCGGCCAACGTTGCTCCTTGAATCGGACGCGGCGCTGCGCTCGCAGTTAAGCGAGCGCCATCGTCATATCCTCGTCGACGAATTTCAAGATGTCAATCGCGCGAGCGCTCGGCTCCTCAAGGCGATTTCAGGGAATGCCGATCGGCTCTGGGTTGTGGGAGACGCACGCCAATCAATTTATCGTTTTCGCGGCGCATCGCCGGCCAACATTCAGTCGTTTCGAGATGACTTCGCCGGTAAGGCCGGGCGGCTTGCCGTCAACTATCGTTCGACCGATCAACTTGTACGCGCGGTCTGCGCCGTCGCTACGCATTTGAAAGCGTCGGAAGATCAGTTGCCGCTCGAACTTAGAGCGAATCGCGGAGTTGGCCCGGCAACACCCGAAATACGTTCATTCGCCGATCCGAGCGCGGAAGTAGCCGGCATCGTGGATAGCGTTCTCGATCTCCAGTCGCGCGGCGTGACACTGCGCGATCAAGCAGTGCTATGCCGCTCGAATGCGCGACTCGTTGTCATCGCCGCCGCGCTCGAAGCGCGCGGCGTCCCTGTTCTGCACCTCGGTAGCCTCTTTGAGCGCGACGACGTGCGCGATCTGCTCGCGCTACTCTCACTGTCGATCGATAAGTTCAGTGCCAGTCTTGTTCGCGTCGGCGCGTGGCCGCGATACGGCCTCAGCTTGCAGGACGTCTACATTGCCGCGAAGTGGTTGAAAGAAAAAGACTCACGACCGCTGGAAATGCTCGCCGCGTGTGCACGTGAGGCGGCGGGGCTAAGCGAGCGCGGTGCCGCCGGCATCGTACGCTTAGGCGAAGATCTGGACGGTCTCTCGCAATCCGTGCTGCCGTGGGATTTTCTGTGCACCTATCTGCTCGATAGAACCGAATTTGTTCGAGAGATCGCGAGGGATACGTCGATACCTGGACAGATGAAAGGTGTCGCCGTCTGGCAGTTTCTGAACTTCGTACAGGCTCCCGTATTCGAAGGAACGGGCTCGCCGGTGCGACGCGTCCTCGATCGGGTACGAGAGCTCGTCCTTCTCGCCGAGGAACGAAGCCTTCGCGAAGTTCCTAACGGCGCACTTCACCTCGATGCAGTGCGTCTAATGACCGTTCACGCGAGCAAGGGCTTGGAGTTTGAAGCGGTTCATTTGCCCGCATTGACCTCGCGCGCCTTTCCAATTCAATGGCAGGGAGAGCGGTATCCGTCACCGCGCGGCATGGTAGAAAGAGTAGGCCAGCACTCTGTCGCCGAGCAGGCGAAACTCGACCAAGCTGCCGAGGAAGAGTGCCTGTTCTTCGTGGCTCTTTCGCGCGCAAAAACCTACGCGCGACTTTATCGGCACGAGAGATTCGCTGGGGGTAACAGCGTCGGCCCGTCCAGGTTTGTTGACTGGCTGACGGCGATCGGTGTAAGTGAAGTGCCGACAAAGCCCGCGCAAGTCGCCGCCACCGCCGTTCCCACCGTTTTATCGGTGCACAGTGCAGATGCGGAAATTCCAACTGTGGCCGAGCTCGTGCAGTATGAGCAATGCCCTCGGCGCTACTTCTACACGCACGTACTCGAGCTGGGCACGGCACGGCGTCGGACGGCATTCACGCGCACGCACGCGTGTATTCAAAAGTTAATCGCATGGTACACGGACCCGGAAAACGCCAGCAACGCGTCTCCAGCCGCCATGCAACAGGCTTTCGAGGAGATTTGGCAGAGCGATGGCCCAACGGACCACCCCAGTGCCGCAGACTACCACGCGCTAGCAGCAACACTCGCCGAGAGCTTGTTCCAAATGGCGCCCTCCGGAACTGCTCCTGAACGGGCCCGAGCGACGCTGACATTTCCGACGGGAAGCGTTACTGTTGAGGCGGCCCAAATTGGGCATGGCGTTGACGGTCGTCCGTTTATGCGTCGCTTGAATACCGGTAGGAAACGTGACAAGGAATTCAACCGCCTTGAATACACGGCTTACCGGCTGGCGGCGGAGCAGAAAGGTGCAGTCCTCGAGGCAGTCTTCCTAACGACCGGCCTACGCGAGTCGGTGCAAATCAGCGATACAGTATTCCGCAACAGACAGAAAACGATTGAGCAGTTGCTCGGCAACATTCGTGAAGGCAACTTCGCTCCGAATCCGGATGCCGTAAGATGCCCGAATTGTCCCCATTTCTTCGTCTGCGATGCCGTCCCGGAGGGCGCGCTCACCATCGACTAGCCCAGCTTCCGGGTTGCGTGTTTAGGCGCGCTTATTCCTAATGAAGGACGCAAGAAAAGACAACTGCTTGCACCTCAGAGGGATTAAACGATGGAACAAACGTCAATTTTCTATCAATCCGAAGGCCTCGCTTCAGTGGAAGTCATCGAGGTTGAGCGCGAGACGACGGTAGCTGCGCTCCTGGAAATTCTCGTCAACAAGCACAGGTGGTCGTCGGAGGTCGTGCTCTTCGCCGAAGACATTGATGAGGCGCTCGACGCGGCGCTGCTCGTTCGCGAGATCGAGACCACCTCGGGAACGAAAGTGCACGCGCACCGTTGCCGCAAGATCGACGTGGCGGTGACCTTCAACGGGACTACCTTGCCGTACGAGTATGCACCGAGCGCGACGATCGCGCGCATCAAGCGGCATGTGGCAATCGAGGGATTCCACCTCTCCGAGGAGGCCGCTGCCGAGCACGTGCTTCAGATCAAAGGCAGCACGACGCAGCCGGCGCCCGGGACGCACCTCGGTGCGCTGGTGCACCACCCGCAATGCCGGATCGCGTTTGACCTGGTCCCGAAGGTGCGTGTCCAAGGTGCGTATGAGACGATCGGCTGATGGCACCCGACGAGCGCGCCCTTCTCGGCGATCTTGAAAAGGGTTTATTTCGCCTGGGCGTGGCCGAGCAGAACTGGCGACTCGAACGCGTGCAGTGGCCGAAGGTGCACATCGCGTTGCGCGCCCGCGACTGTCGATGGTTTTCGCTGCGGTTCGACTGCACGAACTACCCCGTGTGGGCGCCCACGGCGTGTCTGTGGGATTTCGAGCGCGACGCGTGTCTCGTCGTCGAGCTCTGGCCGAAAAGTCGCGGCGGGCGCGTAGCCGCCGTTTTCAATCCGGGCTGGAAGGACGGCAGCGCGCTTTATTTGCCGTGCGACCGCGAAACTATGCCAGGCCATGACGCCTGGCTGACGACGATGCCGGCGCTCGTCTGGCGGCCGGCCGATGGCATCGTACAGTATTTGGAGATCGTACATGAGCTACTCACTTCTCACGACTATGCGCAACCTGCTGTTCCCACGCCATAAGCTGTCGTGCTCGTGGTTCCTCTGGGGTCGGCTCGTACGTGCACTGCGTGAACGCGGGCATTCGGGCATCCGCGAAAGCGGCGCCTTTCTGATCGGGACGCGCGAATCCGGTCGTTCGCGGATCTTGGACTTCGTGCTCTACGATGAGCTCGATCCGCATAGCCTCGATACGGGCATCGTTCGCTTCGATGGCCGCTACTACGGCGCGCTTTGGGCTTACGTCGAGCGCACGAAGAGTGCAGTTATCGCCGACGTGCATGTGCATCCCGGCGAAGCATTCCAGAGCGAGTCCGACCGCCGCAATCCGATGATCGCACAGGCGGGACACATAGCGCTGATCCTTCCACACTACGCAAAACCGCCGGTCGCGCATTCGAATGCCCGTGCGTACGTCTTCGAGGAACGCGATCGCTGGCGCGCGATTCCGCCGGAAGAGACGCGCGCATTCTTTCACGTGGGGCTCTAATGACGACCGAGGGATCAACGAACCCACAATCGATTCACCGTCTCGCGAAGCTCATGCTTGATCGTGGCGATTTCGCAAGCGTTCTCGACGCCGAAGCACAGTTACGAGCGCTGCGCGTTCAGTTTCACATCGACGCGGCGCAGGCTGATGCATACGAGCACCAATCGACGTTGCTGACCGCAGTCGCTCTCGCTCAACGAGTTTTCCTCGGCGGAGTTTTTGTTAGTGGCGAGCTTGATGTTCCGCTCGTCGTACCGGTTTCCATCGGAAAGACGCTCCGTGAGGCCATGAGCGCACTCGGAGCGCTGACCTGGACCGCAGTCGATGATACGCCTCTGGTGTACATCGGCGGTTCGGCGCGTCCGAGATCGAAGCGCTTTGCCGTGCGTACGGTGTGCGCCGGTTGGCGCGGCGGACTTCTTCCAGCACACTCCGACGCGTTACCAAGCGAGATTGTAGGGATGCCAGTCGCGAGCGTGCTCGCAGCCGGTCTCGCAGTGAATGAAGCGTTCCTGGCCGTTACCGGTGACGCGCCGGCTGCCGGGAAACGATCGATCGGGCTTTCATTGTGGTCGCCGGGACTCGACGATTGGTTGCATGACGACGGCGCGCCGGAGCTTGTGTTTTTGCCGAGCAGACTTTGGCTGATCGGTCTCGGCCATCTCGGGCAAGCTTATCTTTGGTGCCTCGGAATTTTGCCGTATCCAGAAACGCCGCAGCTCGAGTTAATGCTGCAAGATTTCGATCGTACGACGCCATCGACGTGGAGCACATCGGTCTTGACGGCTCCGCCGGATGAAGCAAAACCGTCATGTATCGGCATCCGGAAGACGCGCCTTATGGCTGAGTGGGCGGAGCAGCGCGGATTCACGACGGCAATTTGTGAGCGTCGCTTTGATGCACACGTGCGCCGGCAGAACCACGAACCATCGGTCGCGCTGTGCGGTGTCGACAACGCGATAGCGCGGCGAGCGCTGGACAAGGTCGGTTTCGAATTTATCGTGTCCGCGGGACTTGGAAGCGGATATAATGATTTCCGAACGATTCGCATCCACACGCTGCCGGCTCAACGTAAAGCAGAGGAAATCTGGCCTGACATCGTAGCCGATCTGGGAGGAAAAGAAGCCTCCGTTTACGAGCCGATGATCGCGGCCGGTGCGATTGATCGGTGCGGTGCAGCGATGCTGGCCGGAGTCGCCGTCGGGGCGCCGTTCGTCGGCGCGGTCGCTGCAGCGCTGGCGATTTCCGAGGTTTTGCGTCTCTTGCACGGGGGTGTTGTGAATCGCCTCATCGATCTCGATCTGACCGGGCCTGAGCACAAGGTCGTCCTTCCGCAAAGGAACAGTCTGCTGCACCTCAACCTCGGCTACGTTTCCCGCGGCTGATGGAGAGCCAATTCTCCGAAGCCAGGCTGACGTGGGTGGGCACCAGCCCTCGTCGCCGACGATTAGTACGGAAAACTCGATTTCATGCGGGTTTGTGCGACGCTCGATTGCGTTCTGTGACGTTTTGTAACGAGGGACAAGGAGTGCGATTACCGCTGGCGCCGCGAATCCGCCAACTAATTCAGGCATCAAAAAGCGCACGAGCATTGGGCGCCGTTACCAAGTTCCCGATTTGGTAATGATTTGGTGACGGATTACGTACCAGCCGGCACTCACAAGTCACGATAGTCCTGGCTCCGAGGGATTAGCCACGCTTGTCGGTGACGCATCGAGGCAGTCGCAGGTGATTTCAGGACCGCCGGAGTCAACCGGCCTCAGCACGCTCATTGACATGGAATCCAGCATGCCAGATCTTTTCACTAAGCGTGGAAATCTCGGCTAAAGGTAGCCCGCATTCCATGCAGCGAAAGGCGTACGCGTGAGGATCATCCTTAGCCGCAAGGGCTTCGACTCGAGCGCAGGTTCTGGCGCATCCGCGAGTCCGATCTTCGAGGATGGAAGTCTGGTCAGCATGCTGATTCCGGACCGCGCATCTCGGCAATGCTACGCGGATCTCCGCAGCCCGATTGCCGAATACGAAAATCTCGGCTAGATCGTTGATCGTATGCCGACACGAGCCGTTCACGCAACCGATGGCGTACATCTCGATCCGGACCTAGATGTGAACAGCATCGCGCGATTACCGAGATGGCGACCTCTGTTCGGTCAAACGTCCGCCGCGCAGACGCATCTTGCGAACAACGACGTCGCAATCGGCGACCTCTTCATCATGTTCGGCTGGTTCCGC
This sequence comes from Candidatus Tumulicola sp., assembly GCA_036490465.1. Taxonomy (GTDB): domain Bacteria; phylum Vulcanimicrobiota; class Vulcanimicrobiia; order Vulcanimicrobiales; family Vulcanimicrobiaceae; genus Tumulicola. Next base: position 11,111 of record DASXDV010000022.1, read on the forward strand.
GAGATCGTGGAAAGAAGCGGGCGCCTGGCGTGGAAGACCGCTTCACCCGACCTGCACGTAATCTTCGGCTGGCTGCAGATCGGCGAAATATGGCACATCGGGACGAATCCGACTGGTGTACCAAGTTGGGCCGAATACCATCCGCACACCATTAGCGGCGAATAACTTCGAACAACACGCTCTACGTCGCGAGCGAGACGCTCAGTCTGCCCGGTGTACCGACCACCGGAGTTCTAGGCGCCGGCGTCTTTCGAAAGCACGATGAGCGGCGGCGCCTTACGGCTCCAAACGCAAGCCGAAGCAAGTGGAGGCTTCCGGCGTGGTTCGACCCACATCGAACCGACAACGCATTGACCTATCATCCACGTATTTCCATGGAGCCTGGGTCAGCGGCGACCAAAGCGCGAGCGGCGCAATGGCGTGTCTTCGATTCGCATGTCGAACTCGACACCGTCGGGAAGGGACAGGAATTCGTCTTCGATACGGACGTTTATCCGGAAGCGTTGGGTTGGTTCGCAGCAATGTGCAGGTGCCTATCGGATTCCGGAGTCGGGGTCAGCGCGAAGCATGTCCAAACACACCAAGACCCGTGCCTGCGCCGATCGGACGCCTGACGACCATTTGACGATTATTCTTCCGGAAAAGCTTGGAAAGCCGTGGAAACTACTGGAACGGCAAGCTATCTAAAAGGCTCGGTGGCTATGAGGTTTTCGCGTTTTCGGGGCCTTTTTTGTGGAACGGCGCTTCGCGCCCGAATCATTTCGCATGTAAGGGTCGCGGCCGAGTCGCTCGATGCCGCAAGATGGAAAGCTCCAATTGGGCAAGGAATTTTTCGGCGATTTTGCGTGGAAATGCGAAACGACTAGCAGCACTTACGACAACCGTACGACGTTTATGCGTGGCCCACACGAGCGACAGCCTCGGCGATCGCAGAAGACCACTTACTCAGCGCGGTACCTCGACCAAGCCTTCCGCTCCGAGCGTGATAGTGCTTCCGTCGCTTAGCCAGAGCCGAGTGCCGGTGTCCTCGACGGCTTTGATGTCGACGACTACGTGAAAACCGGCAAGCCGCCGTACGAGCATGCCAGGCGCGATCTCACTGACGTGCGCGAACGTTCTGCCATAAACTGAAAGCGTCTGGTCCCCCTGCGGCCCGACACGTGGCCTGCCGCCCGTCCGGCGGAACCGCGCGCGCCGGGACCCGCGCGCAAGGCCGAAGCGAAGCGGAGCCGCCCCAGCGGTCGCCTTGCGCGCGGGAAGCGCCAGCGCGGTAGCCTTAAGGGGCAGCAGGCGGGATGGAGGGCCGCTCTCACCGTGACATTACCGATCGTTGGCCGAGGCGCTTGAGGACAACATCTTGCAATTGACACGCTGACAACGCAGGTAGGATAATATTCGTACACGACAACACGCGATTTACGCCCGCATAATAATGCGTGCAAAACCTCGAGCGAGCTCGCTCGGGGTTTTCGTCTTTCTTGGAGTCGACGCTGTATGACTAGAGCATCGATAGCGCTTGCCGATCTCGGCGACATTCTGACGCCTGGTGACGTGCAGCTCGTCTTAGGCATCGGACGGAACGCGACGTACGAGCTGCTTGCATCAGGAAGATTGCAGTCCGTGCGGATTACGCCGCGGCGCCTTATCGTCACGAAGAGGGCGCTCGAAGCATTCCTCGGCCTAGCGACGAATATGCCACCCGCCGGGACCCCGTAGGAGGCATATCCTTGGGGTATCTCAGGAAAATCGGAGACAAAAAGTTCCGCATTATGTATGACGTCGTGTTCGTCAACGGCAAGCGCCGGCAGAAGACCGAAACGCTCGTCGGAGTGACGAAGAAGCAGGCTGAAGCGATCCTCGCGAAACGCAAGGCTGCAGTCGTCGCCGGCGAGTACTTGCCGTGCGCCGACATGACGATGAATGAGCTGTTCGATAGGTTCATGCAAGCCAAAGAAGGTCGTCTTGCCGCGACGACGCTGCAGCGTTACGAGAGTTTGCTGCGGCTTTACTTGCGGCCGGCGGTCGGCACCAGGAAGGTTGGCAGCGTGAAGGCTGTCGATCTACTTGCAACCTATGCTCGATGGTCGAAGCGGCCAGTCAGCGGACGTACG
>DASXDV010000078.1:0-4137 GCA_036490465.1 Candidatus Tumulicola sp.
GAATAACGTGAGCCACCGGCGCGTCGCCGCAAACGCGCTGCTGGCGGCGTTGGCCAAGCGTGGCTGACGTCAGGATCGCTCCTGCCAACGACGCCAACGTGCGTTCGTTCGCGCGCCGGCGATCGTTGGACGAAACGGCCGCGCGTCTCGGAATCGACTTGGCCGAACGCGGGACCGCGTTCGCGGCCTACGACCGCTCGGAGGCGATCGGCATCGTCTTCGCTTATCCGTCGGCGCAGGAACGTTACGTCGGCGATCTCTTCGTCGAGTCCTCGTATCGCGGCGAGGGCATCGGCGGACGACTGCTGGATGCGGCCCTGGAGGATGCGGGCGACGTTGCGCGCCGCGTGCTGATGGACCCGAACGAAGCGGCCGCCGTGGCGCTGGCTTTGCGGCGCGGGCTCGCGCCGCGTGGGGTGCTGCTCGAGATCGCCGGATCGGTTCCGCGCGAGGACGCGCTTCTGCGGATGGCTGCCGGCGACTACCGATTCGCCGTCGACGCCGTGGATCCGGTAGCGCACCGCTTCGCGCTCGATGCACTCGACGCCGAGGTGCGAGGCACGACTCGCGCCGAGGAACACGCTCGTTTTGCGCGCGAGGCCGACGGCCTGGCCGTCTTTTTAGAAGGCGAGTTCGTGGCGTACGCATACGTTTGGCCGAGCGGCCGCATCGGGCCGATCGCAACGGCGTCGGCGGCGTACCTCACGCAAATCTTCGCCTTTGCCATCGTCACGCTGCAGCGCAGGTTCGGCGCCTCTTGGTGCACCGCGCTGGTGCCCGGGGAAGCGGTTCGGCTGTTGCGTGCCGTGCTGAAAAGCGGTTTACGAATCGAGCGCAGCATGGCGATCGCCGCGGACGATCCATTGCCGGACCCGGCGCGATACGTTGGGTTTCATCCGATGTTACTCTAACCGCCGGTAAAGCTCGGGTGCGGCAGCGCTGGTGCGCTTGCGCCACGTCCGAGACGCAAACATTTGAAAGTATTATTATCATGGTTGGGCAGGTTTGGCGTTGGCAAAGGATTGAAGCAGAAATAGAAAAATGTGAGATTCGATGCGCGAATTGTCACCGCCGAAAGACCGCATGGCAGTTAGGGTGGTGGCAGAGCCGATCGGGACGTAGCTCAGCTTGGTTAGAGCGTTCGGTTTGGGACCGAAAGGCCGGAAGTTCGAATCTTCTCGTCCCGACCAGTTGCTGGGGCATGATATCCTAACGGGGGCATCGTGCCCCTGACTGCGCCCGTGGTCTAACAGGATAAGGCACGAGTCTTCTAAACTCGAAGATGGGGGTTCGAGTCCCTCCGGGCGCGGGATGCGATCCTCGCGGACGATGGGATAACAGCGTTCCGTGGTGACTGTAGCTCAGCTGGTTAGAGCGTCGGTCTGTGGCACCGAAGGTCGCGGGTTCGACCCCCGTCAGTCACCCCAAGGAGTGCGTAGCATCGCTTCAGTAACAAACGAGGCCCGTCGAACGAGCGAGCGCCTTTAGCTCAGTCGGTAGAGCAGCGGCCTTTTAAGCCGTTGGTCCCGGGTTCGAGTCCCGGAGGGCGCACTTCGCACCGCTAGCTCAACGGTAGAGCAGGTGACTCTTAATCACTTGGTTCGGGGTTCGAATCCCTGGCGGTGCAAAACTTCAAACCCCTGTGGAATATCTTCTGCAGGGGCTTTGTCTATCCGGGCACTCCAGCCGTTTGTACCGCCAGGTGCCCGGCTTCTATTGCGAGATCGACTGCGTGAATCACCTCATGCCCGTTGAGGAGGACCGCACCACTTCGGCTTTTTGAGTCCAAACCGCTGAGACGTCGAGGGATCAGAGGAGATCCGGCGTTATTTGAGAAGTATTCGCAAATAATGGACCGCCGGCTGGCCGTGCTGCTCTATCTCGCCCTTAGCGTGCCCTTCGGCATCGCCGTACATCTGGGATCGGAACTAGCCGGTCTCGGTCGCGATGCCGACGACCTTGCCTTCTCGCCGATTCACGGATACCTGCTTCTTATCGCCCTCGCGGCGGCCGGCACGTTCTTGGTTGCGGGCGGTTTTTTCGCCGGTTCCCACGAGCGGCGGCGCCGCATGCGGCTGTTAGTCCGGGCCCTCCCCTTCGGCGGCCGGGGCCCGATGTTTCTGGCTTTTTCGGCCTCGCTGCAATTCGGCTTCTTTCTCGTTACGCAACTCGGCGAAGGCTGCCCCCTCTGTCGAGGCGACATGGCCATGGGCATCGTCGCCGCGCTCATCGCCAGCGCGATCGGTGCGGCGCTAATTGCTGCATTCGGACGCGGAATCGCGCGCATCGTCGCCGCGCTTTCGGGCACGACCGTCCGCCGCAACGCGGGAGTCTTGCCATGCAAGATCGACTGTGACGTACCCGAGGCGGCGTCGGCATTTCTGCGCTTTCCCAGCGTTCGCGGCAATCGGCCGCCTCCCCAACCACTCCTAGCCTAGGCCCCAAAAATCGCCCGAGCGGGCGACGCACTTATTCGCTAGGAGTATCATGCGTTTTTGGTTACGCGCGATCGCGTGCGCGCTTTACGTTGCCGCGTTGATCGCACTCTTTCCCGTTTCGGTTTTGGCCCAGACGATTTTTTTCCAAGGGACCGTCGTCGACGAGCAAGGGCATCCGCTTGCCAACGCGATCGTTCAAGTCTCGGGGCAAAGCGTCACGCTGACGCAGACTTCCGATGCGGCCGGCCATTTCGCGTTTCAGACGCTGACCGTCGGCAGCTATCGCCTCGTCGTTTCGAAGGGTGACCTACACGTAAGTCAGCCAATAGAACTCGCGTCGGCCGGTCTGACCATCGTCGTCACGTTGTCGAAACTTCAGGTTATCGGCCATGTGGTCGTCGCGACGACTAACCCCGTCGTAAAGCGCTCGGGCACGGACGTCACGATCGACGCCGGGCAGCTCGCGCGGCTTCCAACCGGCAACACGCTCCCAGGCATTCTAACCCAGATGCCGTCGGACGCGCTTGGCTCCAACGGCCAGGTCCACGTCAATGGCGACCACAACGGGCTCAACTACTACATCGACGGCGTGCAGGTGCCGGCGAATCTGAACCGCGTGCTCGGTACGGAGATCGATCCGTCGAACATCGGGTACCTCGACATCCTCGAAGGTGCGTACCCCGCGCAATACGGCGATAAGTTCGCAGCGATACTCAATATCGGTACGAAGGCTAATGCCGGCCCGGCGGGCTTCGAGGCGTTCGCGCAGGGCGGCTCGTTCAATACGTACCAAGGGTCGGTATCGATGCACGAACCGATCGGGACGAAGGGCGGATCGCTCACGCTGGCGGGGTTCCTGGGGCGCGATAGCTGGGGGCTCGATCCCGCGGTACTCGATCCAGTTCACAACGACAGCAGCGACTCGAACGGCTTCTTGCGGCTGAGCTTACCGGTCGCGGGGTTGGACACGCTCAATCTCGATGCGATTCACTCGCTGCAAACGTTTCAAATTCCGCCCGATACGGGAAACGGCGTTCCGCCGTGGACCGACGACGACGAGTACCAGAGCGACACGTTCGTCGCGCTGCAGTATCGGCACGCCATCGGCAATCGAGGTTCGCTACAGTTTGGGCCGTCCCTCACGGTTTCCAATATTCTCGACACCAACGATCCCGCGGGCGATCTCGCCGCCGGCGGCCCTCCTCCACCGTCCGGCCAAACCAACTGCACCGACTTCACGGATTGCCTGTTCTCGGTATATGCCGACCGTACGGCTCGAGATTATCGCTTCAATCTCGACTACGCGCTCACGTCGGCGCACCATACGATTCGAGCCGGAGCGCTCTACGACGGATCCAGCATTCTGAAAAACTACGCGATCGCGGTGCAGCCGTACAGCGCGCTCGATACGACCGGTTCGTTCGTCGCGACCGATACGACCCCCAACGTCGCACATCAGCAGGAGGCCTATCTTGCCGATTCCTGGCTCATGGGGAAGTACCAGCTTGATTACGGCATCCGCATGGATGCGTTCCAGATTTTTTCCACAAATTTCGATAAAGGCTATTCGCAGTGGAGTCCGCGCATAAAGCTCACCCGAGTTTTTGGGCCACGCGCGAGCTTCTACGTCTACTACGGGCGCCTTTTCGTGCCGTTTTCGTTCGAAAACGTCAACCCGGCGACCGCCGCATCGCTCTAC
>DASXDV010000025.1:0-5489 GCA_036490465.1 Candidatus Tumulicola sp.
CGTTGCGATCACCTCGTCGAGCGGCGCAAGCTGTCGCAATGGTTTCTTCGCATCACCGCGTACGACGACCGTCTGCTCGGCGATCTCAATCGGCTCGACGGGTGGCCGCAGCGAACGCGGACGATGCAACGCAACTGGATCGGCCGCAGCGCCGGCGTACGCTTTGCCTTCGAGGTCGAGGGTACCGATGCGAGCATCGAGGTGTTCACCACGCGCGCCGATACGATTTACGGCGCGACGTTTCTGGCCCTCGCGCCCGAGCATCCGATCGTCGAGCGCCTGGCGGCCGTCGCGCCGGCGAACGCCGCCGCGGTCGCCGCATTCGCCGCGAGCTTGTCGTCGAAGTCCGAACTCGAGCGGACGAGCCTGATGGAGAAGCAAGGGTTGTTCGCCGGGGCGTATGCGATCAATCCGCTTTCGCACGAGCGCCTGCCCATCTGGGTTACGAACTACGTGCTCGCCGACTACGGAACCGGCGCGGTCATGGGCGTGCCCGCCCACGACGAACGCGACTTCGATTTTGCGAAGAAGCACGGCTTGCCGATCGTTCGCGCGATCGCTCCGGCGGGCGATCCGGGCGACGGTCCCGTCGAGGCGTCCGACGCGGCCGACGGCGTGCTGATTCGTGGAGGCGAGTTTACCGGAATGCCGAGCGCGCAAGCCCGCGAGGCGATCGCGCAACGGCTGGCGGCGCTGGGCGCGGGAGGGGCGGCGGTCGAAACGCGTTTGCGCGATTGGCTGGTGTCGCGACAGCGGTATTGGGGCACGCCGATTCCGATCGTCTACTGCGAATCGTGCGGAGAGGTCCCGGTTCCGCAGACCGACCTGCCCGTGCTGCTGCCGCCGCGCGTGGCGCTGACCGGCGAAGGATCCCCGTTGGCGGCGATTCCCGAGTTCGTGCAGACGGTTTGCCCGCGTTGCGGCGGTCCGGCAAGGCGCGAGACCGATACGATGGATACGTTCTTCGAGTCGTCGTGGTACTTTCTGCGCTACCTCGACCCGCACGACGACCGCGCGCCGTGGGAACGCCGCGACGCCGCTCGGTGGATGAACGTCGACCAGTACGTGGGCGGCGCCGAACACACGGTGATGCACTTGCTGTACGCCCGGTTCTTCTACAAGTTCTTTCACGATCGCGGCTGGGTCACCGGCGACGACGAACCGTTCGCGCGGCTCTTTCACCAGGGCATGGTGCTCAAAAACGGCGAGAAGATGTCGAAGTCGCGCGGCAACGTCGTCGGAATCGACGAAACCGCCTCGGCCAGCGGCGTCGACGCGATGCGGCTGTTTCTCTTATACGTTACGCCGCCCGAAGACACGAGCGACTGGACGGACGAGGGCATCACCGGCCGGGTCCGCTTCGTCAACCGCGTTTGGCGAGCGTGCGAGCCGTACTTCGGGGGAGATCCCGTCGACGTGCGCGCGTTGCCGCCGGCCGAAAGCGCGACCGAAAAAGCCTTGCTTCGCGCGGTGCACGTCGCGGCGAAGTCGGCCATCGACGAGACCACCACCCGTCGCTTTCATTACAACGCCACGATCGCCAAGCTCGACGAACTGGTCAACGCCTTGACGGCGGCCGTGGCGAGCGCGCCCTCGGCGGCGGCCACGCGTTATGCCGCGCACGCGTTGCCGCTGCTGATCGCGCCGTTCGCGCCGCACATCGCCGACGAGCTGTGGGAACGTTTCGGCCACCAGGAATCGGTCCACCGGCAACCCTATCTCGAACCTGACGAAAGGGCGCTGGCCGTCGATGAGGTCACGCTCGTCGTGCAAGTCAACGGTAAGATTCGCGCCCGGATCGCGGTCTCGCCCGGCATCGGGCAGGAACGCGCCATCGAACTCGCGCTGGCGGAGAGCAACGTCCGCGCGCAACTCAACGGAAAGGATCCGCGCAAGGTGATCTTCGTACCCGACAAGCTCCTCAACTTGGTGGTAGCGTCGTGACGGCCGAACGGCGCTCGACCCGTTGCTGCATCGTCGGCGGCGGCCCCTGCGGCATGATGCTCGGCGTGCTGCTCGCACGCGCCGGCGTCGACGTCGTCGTCTTGGAGAAATACCCGGATTTCTTCCGCGATTTTCGCGGCGACACGATCCATCCGTCGACCCTGCAGCTGCTGTACGAGCTGGGTTGGATCGACGATTTTCTGAAGATCCCGCACGACGAACTCACCACGATCGGCGCCAGCATCGCCGGGCAGTTCTTTCACGTCGCCGATTTTTCGAAGCTCCCGACGCACTGCAAGTTCATCGCCTTCATGCCGCAATGGGATTTTCTGAAGTTTCTGGCGGAGCGCGGGAGCCGTTACCCCACGTTTTCGCTCGCGATGCAAACCGAGGGCACCGACCTCATCGAGCGCGACGGACGCGTCGTCGGCGTGCGGGCAATGACGCCGTCGGGCGAGCTGACGATCGATGCCGACCTCGTCGTCGGCACCGACGGCCGTCACTCGACGATTCGCGAGCGCGCCGGGTTCGCCGTGGAAGACGTCGGCGCGCCCATGGACGTCCTCTGGATGCGCATCGCGAAGCGCGCCGACGACCCGGCGCAAGCCCTCGGCACGGTCCGCAACGGCCGCTTCCTCGTTACGATCGATCGCGGCACGTACTGGCAATGCGCGTACATCATCGCCAAAGGCACGTTCGATCGAATCAAGAGCGACGGCCTAGCAACGCTCCGCGCCAATCTCGTCGAGACGCTCCCGGTCCTCGCCGACCGCGTCGACGAGCTCGACGATTGGTCGAAAGTTTCGATGCTGGAAGTGCGCGTCGACCGGCTCGAGCTTTGGCATCGTCCGGGCGTTCTCTGTATCGGCGATGCGGCGCATGCGATGTCGCCGATCGGCGGAGTCGGCATCAACCTGGCGGTTCAGGACGCGGTCGCGGCCGCCAACCTGTTGACCGGGCCGCTGCTGGCCGGAACGGTCACCGACGACGACCTCGCCGCCGTACAAGCTCGCCGAACGTTCCCGACCAAGGTCACCCAAGCGTTTCAAGTGTTCGTCCAGGATCGCGCGGTCGAGCCGCTGCTGCAGGGCACGGCGGTCACGAAGCCGCCGTCAGCGATTCGTTGGCTCGACGAGTTTCCGTACTTACGGCGATTCCCCGCGCGCTTGCTTGGAATGGGCGCCCGGCCCGAACACATCCATACCCCCAACGCACTCCCTTCTGCCGGGTAGCGCCGATCGCAGACGCCGGATTCAGTTACACCCAGAGACCGCAAGCTCTGCTTCACCGTCGTTGCTGCTGACGCAACGAAAGGGCGGTCAGAGCTACTAGGACCGCTGGTATTAATAGGCCCCAAAATCCTACGAGCTCGAGCAGCCGCGCGCGGTGGGCGGCCAAGATATCGCCCGCGCGTGACGTCGCCGGACTCGAGGCGTTATAGTACACCAGAAGCGCTTCACCAACTTTTGGATCGCCCTTGACGAACGCAAGACTCGATCTTCCGGCATAATACCTTGTGTGATGTCTTTCGGAAGCGCCGCTTACCCACGGCACCGGATACGCGTAGTAAACAGTATTGCCGCGTTCTTGGATGACAGTGCCTGCTACTGAAATGGCATGACTAGTAAATGCGCTAAACATCATCTGCTCCTTCACCGCAAGTACCATGCCGGTACTTGAAACGCCCGCCGCGAAGCCGCCGACGAGAATCAACGTACTCCGAAACTCGATATTTCTTGAGCCGACGTTCCTGAGGGCAGTCACCGTCAGGACAAATATTATCAGCCACGCTAGGGGCAATATATACAACGGAGCAAAATCGACCCGCATCGGTTGTACCTATCCGCTACTGCTTCTCGAGCGTCTGAGGATGCTGCTTGTTCTTCAGTTCTAGTAAATCAGACCTTAGATCGCTCAGCTCTATACCGCTAGCGCGAAACACTAAGAGCCCGTTGTACCGCTTTAGCATACTGCGAATGTTCGTCCTTTGCATCGGCGCAACCCCGGTTTCGCATCTTCTTAGACCCGCACCAGTAAGCATAATTCTTAGGAGCGTTACGTTGCGTACGCACAACAGATCAATGTCCTCGATATCGTGCCAAGGGATGTTGTTTCCGACGTAGCTCAGGCTATTCGCCTTAATTCTCAGCATTGGCCTCGTTCTAAGGTGACGCAGCCGGACCCGTGAAACCAGTAGCAGGAATGCACTTATAAGAGCATAGGCGAGAGCGTATGCGACATAGCTCCTGGCGAACACGTATAGAATGCATGCCGTTAGCAATCCCTCGAACAGAAATATTATGCAGAGGAGAACCGATAATCTGAGCAGCGGCGGAGGCTCCGCGTAAATTAGCCGCTCTTTGGAGGCATTGATAGCTGCGTTCACCGTCGCCTTACCGTAAGGAGTAACGTTGAGATTGACCAGAGCACTGGCGGAAGTAGCGATCTAAGGCAGGTCTGATTTATTCGGCTCATCACAACGTGTCACCCTGAGCCTGTCGAAGGGCGGCTCAAGAAGCACAAAGCGGTGACCTGTGATACAATTTTCACATGAGCATGGAAGAACAGCTGTCGTTGGCCGCGACGGGTTTCGAGCGCCATTCCAAGACGACGAGGCGAACGAGGTTTCTGCTTGAGATGGATCGGATCGTGCCCTGGAAGCGCCTGCGAAAGATCGTCAAGCCTTTCTACTACAAAGGAGAAGGCGTCGGGCGTCGGCCGATCGAGCTTGAGCGGATGCTGCGCATCTACTTTCTGCAGCACTGGTTCAATCTGAGCGATCCGGCGGTTGAAGAAGCCCTCTACGACATGATCTCCATGCGGGCATTCGCGCGAGTTGACCTGGGAGAGACGGGCGTCCCGGACGAGACCACGATCTGCAAGTTCCGGCACCTTGTCGAGAAGCACGACCTGGGCAAGAAGCTCTTCGCCGAGGTCAATCGATATCTGGCCGATTGCGGCATCACGGTCAGCGGCGGCACGATCGTCGATGCGACCATCATTCATGCGCCCAGCTCGACCAAGAATCAAGACGGTGAGCGCGATCCCGAGATGCATCAGACGATGAAGGGCAACCAGTGGTTTTTCGGGATGAAGGCCCATATTGGGGCGGACAGCCGTACCAAGCTGGTACATTCGATCGTGGCCACCGCCGCCAATGTCCACGACAGCAAGGTCGTTGCCGAACTGCTGCACGGCAGTGAAACGCGAGTCTACGGTGACTCGGCGTACACCGGCAAAGCCGAGGTCATCCGCGAGAAGTCGCCGCAGGCGCGGGCGTTCATCAACAAGCGCGCTTATCGAAATCGACCGCTGACCGATCAGGACCGCGAGACGAATCGACGCAAATCCTCGATCCGCTCGCGAGCCGAGCATATTTTCGGCACCGTCAAGGGATACTTCGGATTCAAGAAAGTGCGCTACCGTGGGCTCGCAAAGAACGAGAATTGCCTGAACGTGCTCTTCGCGCTCTCCAACTTGTTCATGTCGAAGAAAACATTGTTACGCCTTTCGACGGCATAGCTGTCTCTCGAAGTCAAAAAAAA
>DASXDV010000107.1:0-25367 GCA_036490465.1 Candidatus Tumulicola sp.
AATCGTAAAGAAATCGTACCGCATACCATAGTCGGCTTCCCAAATGCTGCTCATGCGCCAGCTATCCTGAATATACGATTGATAGGTGTTGCCCAGATTAGGAGAATCGTCAACGACCGTCGTCGGAGCGTTTGGCGTTCCTGGAGTCTGAATGGGCGCAAGGAAGTTGTTCGGCTGCAGCGTGATGGCATAGTACTTCAGCACCCGCGTGAGGTCGTACGAAACACCGGCGCCGAGGGTATGGCTGCCAAAACTCTGAGTGTAGTCTCCCTGCATGATGTAGTCGAGCGCGGTTCGCTGGTCTGCCAACGAATAGCCACACGTCGTCGGACCAAAGTTGCTAGTCTGTATGGCATCGGCGCAATCCGCCGTTGTACCGCCGTTTCCGAAAGGCGGCGGCGTGACGTTTAGGGCCTCGCCATAGGTCCAATCGTTGACGGGATCGCCAAAATCCGCAATTCTCGACGCTTTGTAGGCTGGTCCCCAGGAGATCGCCCCCGTCGTACCGATCGCATCGTGGAACTGTACGGCCAAAAAGGTGTCGGCTTGGGTCTCGTTGTCGTCGGTGCTCCCCGGTTCGCCGTAATCGATGTCGTTGGGGATCTGAAACGTGCTGTGGCTGTTGATGAAGGTGATGTTGGTGAAGTTGTTCGGGCCCGCCGGAATCGTGAACCGTGCGAACTGACCGACCGAGCTGGCGTTGTTGTGCGGCGAGTCCCAATCCGGCGGGTCCAGTCCGCGCGTCGTCGTCAGACCGCTGAACGCAATGTCGTAGCCGCCGCCGCCGGCGATCGGCGCGTGATAGCCCATTGTTGACTGACCGGTTGTGTACGAACCGAACGACGCGTACCCGTCGACGCCGGGAGGTCCCGTGCCGGCGCGGGTCGCCATATTAAACACCGCCCCGAATCGCAGGCCGTATTGCGCCGGATACGCTCCCTCGATGAGGTCGACGAAGGAAAGATTATTGATGTTGATTTCGCTGCCGATGTCCCGATTGAGCTCCTGCGGCAACGGTACGCCATCGAGCATATAGTTAATGACGCCGTGGTCCCCATTGATGTGAACGACGCCGTTTGCCCCCTGGGCTGCGCCCGGCATTTGGAGCTGCATCTGGGTAAAGCTGTTATCGAACGGCATTTGAGTTAGTGCCGTGCTGTTGAGGACTACGTCGCTGCCGCTTCCCCGCGTGACCGACGATTGCCATTGACTGACGACGACGTGGCGGATCTCGGTAAGCTTCTCGAGCGCAATCGTTATGCTGGCGCCGCCGCTTGCTAGGTCGACTCGAACGAGGCCGCGCAGATCGCCTTGCCGAGCCTCCACGTCGTAGGTGCCCAACGCAAGCGGGGGGAACGCGAAGTGCCCCTTCGGGTCCGTCGTGGTCTTGACGGTGAGGTTATTTCCCGAAGCCGTCACGGGAGCGCGCGCAACCGGCGCGCCGTTGCTCGTTACCGTTCCGCTGAGAAAGGCGCTCGCATTGACGGCATCCGCGGGAGCGGCCCACCCGCATAGCAGAACGACGCCCATCCAAAGGGCATAAAGGAAGCGCTGCCAGAGGTGCTTCGTGTCTTTCCTCTCCAAGAAAAAGCAAGGGCCGGCAACGCCGGGGCGTTTGCCGAGTTTGTGAAGCTCCCGGCCACGATCCTCAAGATAATCCTCGCACAGCCGTCTTGCTCCAAACTCGATAATAGAGTATCATTATCACATAGTCAAGGTGTTCCGTGCAGGCGGAAGCAACGAATGCGGAAAACGACTAAGGTAACCGTGACCACTCATTACAGTCGAAAAACCAAGCAGCGGGAGGCCCTGCAGGAAGTATTGACGCGCGCCGATCGGCCGTTGAGCGTCGGCGAACTGCTCGAGGCCGGCTCGAAGCGTGTCGACGGCTTGGGCGTAGCAACCGTCTACCGGGCAGTCGGCGCTCTTCTCGACGACGGCTGGATCGAAGCGGTCGAAATACCTGGCGAACCAACGCGATACGAGCGCGCGGACAAAGGGCATCATCACCATTTCCAATGCGAGAAATGCGACCGCGTTTTTGATGTTGCCGGCTGCCTCGATAATCTTCGCAAATTGGCGCCCCCGAAATTCCGGGTCAATGCACACGCGTTGGCTCTGTACGGACTCTGCGCCGCCTGCGCACGGTAGCGCGATCGTCACTCTGACCGTAACCGCACTCCGCTCCCGCATTTAAAAAGGGCGCCTTGACTTGCACTAATGATATGCTATTATCATTAATGCAACAAGCCAACTCGCCGTTTAAGAAAGTCGCCGCTATGTCCAAAACCTTGTTCGTCGGAAATCTGCCATATACAATGACTGAGGACAGCCTTAAGGAGCTGTTTCAAGCCGCGGGAACCGTCGCTTCGGTCCGCATCGTGCTCGATCGGCAGACGCAACAACCGAAGGGCTTCGGATTCGTCGAGTTCGAGGCGTCAGATGCCGCCGACACTGCAATCGCGGAGTTGGCGGGGCACCGCGTGGGCGGCCGGGAGCTCGTTGTTAACGAGGCGCGGCCCCGCGAATCTTCGCGAGGTGCTCGCTATTAGGCATGAAGCCTTCTACGATATTTACGATCAGCCGCAACGACGATCCCGTTCCCGAGTTCGCCTTGCACGAACAATGGTGCTACAGTTACGGTCGTATTCACAGCGTCCGCGGATGTCTGGAGGAACACCTTGACGCGTTGCGCCAGCGGGCCGAGGCTCTTCAGGCAGTGCTCGCAACCGACGATCCCGAGAGAGCCGACCAGCTCCTCTTCGATCAGGTCAGCGTCGTGGCGAGGGAGGTCTCGTTACAGCCTCGCAGCAGCTTCGGTGCGTTCGAAGCGCTTATGAAGAACGCGTTTAACGAACCGGGACGCGACGCCGGCTGACCCGCGGCATACGGCACGGCGCGGCGACGCGCCCCGAACTGCTAGGCCGTTGAGAGTGGGCCATGATCGTCGCAATGGCCGGCGTGCTGGTGGTGCAGGTGTCTCGCGACAAGGTAATCGGTGTGGGAGGCATGCGGCACAGCTTCGTGACCGCACCCGCTCTCATGCTTGTGGCTGACCTCGTGTTCGCTGCACGCGTGACCCGTGGTGCAGTCGTCCGGATTGGCCGCCGATACCTCGACGACGTGTTCGTCGACATGGTCCTCGTGCACAAAGTGAAGGTGGCCGTCGTGCAAATGGTCGATGTGCTCGGCGTGTCTAACCTTGGGATGAGAACAACCGGCACCGTGCTCGTGCGCATGCCCGCTGTGCGTTTTGTGGTCCATATGCGAAGTATACCCCCGGGCCGCTTCTATCGCAAATCGTACTAAGCGATTCGCTAATCGTTGTCAAGTTTTGAGCCGTCGAGCGCCAATTTCGAAAGATAGCGCAAATTTTTCACAGCCCGCAGACCTAACAGGCACGCGATCTTCCGCTTGCCGGATAATCACGTGTCCAATCCCCCTATTGATGCCAAAGGGTATCGCCTTGTCGGACATCGGATAAAGAAAGTCCGCAGTGGATTAACCGGTGTGCTGGGCACTCTCATTTCCTACGGCGAAGCATTCCATCATGGAAAGACGTCCGACCTATCCGTCACAGTCCCGGCCTAAGATCTCGCGGTTTGCATGCGCCGGTTTGGGCGCCCCCAAACCGGCGCATGCCGGCAGATGCTTGCTTGTCGCGGCCTTGGCGATCGTCGCACTTCCCGCCGGCGCACAAAGCACGACGCCAACCACGCGAACCATCATGAGCGCGCTGCACTGGCGTAACGTCGGTCCCGGAATCGGGGGACGCTCCGTGGCTGCCGATGCCGTACCCGGAAGTCCATTCACGTTTTATTTCGGCGGAGTCGACGGGGGCGTGTGGCGATCTACGAACTACGGCCTGACCTGGACGAACATCACGGACGGCCAACTCAACGTTTCCAATAGCATCGGCGCCCTGGCAGTCGCGCCCTCGGACCGGAAAACGATCTACATCGGCACCGGGGAGGCGGACATTCGCAACACGTTCGTTACCGGCGACGGCCTCTACAAGACGACCGACGCGGGCAAGACCTGGCACTATGCAGGCCTGAAGGACACGCATACGGTGGTAAAAATCGTCGTCGATCGGCACGATGCGAACCTCGTCTACGCCGCCTCAATGGGCCACGTCTACGCCAAGAACGCGGAGCGCGGGATATTCAAATCAACTGACGGCGGCGCGCACTGGAGCAAAGTGCTCTACGTCGACGACACCACCGGCGCGTCCGACCTCGTCATGGACCCGTCGCATCCCAGGACGCTCTACGCCGCGATGTGGCAGGCTTACCGCACACCATACTCGCTTAATTCCGGCGGCCCCGGCAGCGGGCTCTACAAGACGACCGACGGCGGTAGGCACTGGACGAAGATCTCCGCTAACCCCGGTTTCGCGAGCGGCGTGCTCGGCCACATCGGCGTCAGTGTTGCGGCGAGCGACCCGAAAATCGTCTACGCAATCGTGCAGGCCAAGCATGGCGGAATTTTTCGCTCCGAGGACGGGGGCGCCCACTGGAGACTCGTCAATGACAGCATGGAGATGCGGCAGCGCGCCTTCTATTATATGACGATCTACGCAGACCCGACCGACCCCAACAGGATCTACGTGCCCAACGCCCGCTTTTTCGTCTCGCACGACGGCGGCAAAAACTTCGGCCTTTTGCGGCCGCCGCACGGGGACAATCACGTCGTCTGGATCGATCCACGGAATCCGCGAATCATTCTCGAAGGCAATGACGGCGGCGCGACCGTCTCCACCGATCGTGGAGAAACGTGGAGCAGCGAACACAATCAGCTGACCGCGCAGTTCTATCACGTCGCGCTCGATAAGGCCTTTCCATTCAACATTTACGGCGCGCAGCAGGATGAAGGTTCGTTTGAAGGGCCCAGCGCGTCACCGGGAGGCTCGATTCTCACCAGTGATTGGAAGCGCACCGCGCTCGGCGAGAGCACGTTCATCGCGCCGCAGCCGGGAAATACGAATATCGACTACGGCAGCGGATACTTTAGTATCATGATGCGGCACGATGCCGTCACGGACGAGTACAACAGCGTTAGTCCCTATCCGCTTTATCGCGAGGGCGCGAGTTCGGGCGAGTTAGAGTACCGTCTTGCGTGGACGCACCCAATTCTCTTCTCACCGGTCAATCCGAAAGAACTGCTCGTCGGAGCGCAGTACGTGCTCAGCAGCACCGACTATGGTCGGACGTGGAAGAAGATCAGCCCCGATCTGACGCGCAACGATGCGAAAAGCGAAGCGGCGAGCGGCGGCCCGATAGACAACGACGCATCGAGTGCTGAGGTTTATCCGTACGTTTCCGCGCTCGCCGTTTCACCGCTCGACGGCGACGAGCTATGGGCGGGATCGGCCGACGGCCTCGTCCATCTAACCACCAACCACGGAGCGACGTGGACGCAGATTACACCCCCGGCGCTGCCTCAGTGGGCGGAGATCACCTCGATCGAGCCGTCGCACATTGACAAGGCCACCGCATATCTCACGGCTTCGCGCTATCAGTACGACGACTTCCATCCATTTATCTACAAAACGACGGACTTCGGCAAGACGTGGACGTCGCTGAGCGCCGGCCTCCCCTTCGACCAGTACCTTTACACGGTCCGTCAGGATCCCAGCGCACCGAATCTATTCTTTCTCACGACGAAAAGTAGCGTTTTCGTAAGCTTCGATGGTGCCGTCCACTGGCAACCGCTGGCGCTCAATCTGCCAAACGTCCAGGTGCGCGACCTCGCGATCGACGCCCGCGAAGGCAAGGTAGTAATTGCTACGCACGGCCGCTCGATGTGGGTGCTCGACAACCTCGCATTGCTCGAGCAGCTCACAAGGCCACCGTCTGCCGATGCAAACGGCGCGGTCCTCTATGCGCCCCAACGCGCGTGGCTCACGCACGCATACGGCACGCCCGTGTTCGGCGGAGCGCCAAATGCTGCGGGGAACGGCGAAAATCCGCCGTTCGGCGCCGCGGTGATCTTCTACGTGCCGCGATCGTATGACGGAAAAACGCCGGTCTCGCTGACGTTTAAAGACAGCGCCGGCAATGTCGTCCGTTCCTTCGCGCTTCGCTTGAAGAGTCGTGCGAAGCCCGAGGCCCCGAGCGAGCGCTACCACCCCACCGAAGACCGTGCACGCGCCTACGTGCGCCTAACCGGCATCGCGCCTGGAATGAATCTCTTCCAATGGGATCTGCGGTATCCTGACGCGACCGAGGTCACGGGATTCGAACCATCGGGTTCCGGCGGCGGCCTGGAGGACTCACTCTTGGGACCGCAGATCGTGCCTGGAAACTACACCGTCACGCTCCGCTACGGCAACGCGCAGATTTCGCAACCGCTCGAGCTCGCGCTCGATCCACGCAGTACCGCAACCGCGCAGGATTTAGCGGCGAGGCGCGATCTCGGTTTGAAGATTCGCGCGCTGCAAGATCAGCTCGTTCGCACCGTCAATGCAGCGATTGCGGCGCGGGCGAAGATTGGCGCGTCCGGCGCGGGTGCGGGGCAGCTCGACGCGGCGATCGGCGCTGTCGTTGACATCGAGCATCCCCAGGCCGATGAGGGCGCCTTGCTCTACGAATCTCGATTGCGCAACTTCATTGCTTACCTCAATGCTGAGGTCGATACCGGGTATGTCCGGCCGACCGCTGCCGAGTATGCGGTCTTTGAGAAACTGAGCGCGGACGCTGCGACCGCCGAGGCGAGGCTCAAGGCCGCAATCGCCGCCGCGCGCTAGGAGAGATTCTAAAGACCGTGCCTTCACCGTAGTCAGTCTCCGGGCCGCCGTAACCGTTGTGCCGTTCCGCTCCCTCGCAACCCCGACGCAATTACTGGGAAGCTTGAGTGGCTTGAATACCCGGAGAAGCGTTTCCGGCCCAGCACGATTCCGGGCGAGCCTCGGATCGGCCACGCCGAGATGAAGGGGCTCCAAACGTGGGCCCTTCGCGCCACGAACGATCGATCGCGTCACGTAGCAAGAAATATGCGACGTCGCGGGCGGCCGACGATGCCGCAAGAACCCAAGAGGTGGGCCATCCCCACGGGACTAACCCCTGCAGTCCATCCCAGAGCGCTCATGAAAGGTCGATGCATTGAATCTTCCACGACTAACCGTCATTGCGGTTCTTTCGGCTGTCGTATCGGCGTGCTCCAGCTCCACGCAATCCTTACCGCCAACTGGAACCATCACGAATCCCGCAGCCGCCACTGCCAGCAGCTTGGCGTCCTGGCGCAATTCGCTGGCAGAAAACAAATTGCCAGGCGCAGGGTGCTTCAAGGCAATATATCCGTCCACTGCGTGGGAGCAAGTTGCTTGTACGAAGCCGCCACGCACTTGGTATCCGGTTCCACGTTCGCGCCACCCGAAACTAGGGCAGACCGTGGGCGACGGCAACGATTTTACGGCGGACACGACCCCGCACCTCATTTCAACGTCTATCGGCGCGTTCCCGAAAGTCAAGGGCGTGAAAACCGTACAGAGCGGGGGCAGCCTAGACGCGTACTCGCTGCAGCTAAATTCGAATTTCTTCAGAACGGCCGCGTGCGGGTCCCTTCAGGACTGCGTCGGCTGGTCACAGTTCGTCTATGAAAATCCTCCGGGCTCGGGCCAAGGCACGCTGTTCATCCAGGATTGGCTGGTGGCCACGAATCCGTCGGGCTTTAGCAGCTGCCCGCCGGGCAAGGGTTGGGAAAACCTCGGCATCGGCTGCGTGCAGAACAGCCCGTACGGCGTAAATCTTCCCAATGTCGACGTTGCGGACTTAGGCAGCGTAATCGAGACCGGGGTCGCGGATCCGCGCGGCGACAGCATCTACTTTGCGGTCGGCAAGACGGAATACGGCATGAAAAACGTGCAAGGTGACGGTATCACGGATCTATCGAAGCACTGGGAAGGCGCCGGGTTCAACGTCCTCGGCGACGGCGGCGGAGATCAAGCGATCTTCAATTCGGGGTCGAAGATCACCGTAAGTATCCAGGCAGACGATGGCGTCAAGAAAAAACCCACCTGCCCGGCGAACAGCGGAACGACCGGTGAAACGAACAATCTGTTTATCGTGAAAGCGCCCGCCAACGCACCGAAGCTACAGTATCCCTCGGTCGAGTATACGATGAGCTCGAAAGAAGGCGGCAAAGCGACCTGCGACACGGAGCGAGGCACATAGGCGACCCGCTTCCTTCGCGCGACCACCGTGGGGCCGGCGTAGCTACGCCGGCCCCCGTCGCTATTTAAGACTTCGATAGACGGCCAAAGCCTCTATACCCGGGTCGAATAGACTTTTTGACAGGCCGATCCGCGCACCTCACGAAATTTGGCGAGCGGAACCCGTTTTTCCAGGAGTAATGGACATGCGTAACTGTTACTTGCGTTTTGGTATTCCCACACTAACTCTCGCGCTGGCGGCTTGTTCGTGGCAGGGCGGCACGCCGCCGGCTGGGGAAACCGGCGCATCCTCGTCGGTCGATTATCCGGCCGCGCATGGCGGGCGCTACAAGACCATTTACGAATTTCCGGGCGGCGCCGGCGGCAAGGGCCCGGGTGGCGGCCTTGCTTTTGTAAACGGCGTCATGTTCGGAACGACCGGCAGGGGCGGCGACGTGTCAGGCTGCGATTGCGGAACCGTCTTTGCCGGAACAAAAGTGATCTACAGCTTTGAGGGCACCGCAAGCGGAGATGGTGCGGTTCCCGCCGGCACCCTGTTGCCCGTAGGCAACAAGCTTTACGGAATGACAACATTCGGTGGCCATAACGGCAGCGAGTGTTTAGGCAGCCCCTATCCCTATCTCAGCGGTTGCGGAACGATTTACAACATAGACGCCGCCGGAAATGAACGCGTGCTCTATCGATTCAAAGGCGGAAGCGACGGTGATTTTCCCCATGGCGGATTGGTCTCATTAAACGGCGCACTTTATGGGGTAACGAACTTCGGCGGTCTGCCCGACAACTGCCCCGAAAACAGCTACAGTGCCTTTCCTCCAGGCTGTGGAGTCATATTTGCGGTTAACTCGTCCGGCCGCGAAAGGGTGATTTATCGCTTCAAAGGGCCGCCGGATGCTGCGTACCCCCTTGGGAAACTGCTCGCGTTTAACGGTAACCTCTATGGTACGACCTATTATGGGGGCACCCGCTGCGCTCCCTATGGATGCGGAACGGTCTTTCGAGTCACGCCGTCCGGAAAAGAATCCGTGATTTATTCTTTCAAAGCCGGATCCGACGGGCAGAGTCCGTACGGTTCACTCGCTTTGTTCAACGGCTTCTTATGGGGCACGACGTCATACGGCGGTCTCAAATCCGGAACCGTTTTTAAGACGAGCACTTCCGGGCACGAGACAGTGGTCTACCGCTTCAGAGATGTTCCCGACGGTGCATCGCCGTCGGGGCTCTTGACGGTTATTGGCAACACTCTCTATGGCACGACCGTGCGCGGCGGTACGCGACGACAAGCGAACGGAACGATCTTCAGCGCGACCTCGAAAGGAGCGCAAACGCTTCACAGCTTTGGCGCCCGAGATGGAAGTCCCGGCGGTCTGGTGTTTGACGACTCGACAAAGTCACTCTATGGTGAGACGAGCGGGGGCCGCTACCAAGCCGGAACCATCTTTCGATATAGACCGTAACCCCCGGCGTAACTCCCAGCTCAACCACGCCGGGCCTACGGCTTATGGTTGAAGATCTTACCTTCGAGCTGCGGGTGCTTCTGTTGGTCCTGGCGCCGGGACGGCTGCGGCGGTTTCGGGCTTTCGAAGGAAAAGGATGAGCGGCAAGTTGAGGAGCGTGGCGAGGGCGACTACTTTAGAGTTGTCCGCATAGGCAAGGGCGGCTGCCTGTTCTCCGATCAGCGCCGACAGCGTTGACGGCGACGGCACGATACCGATTGGCCGCAAATGGCCCAACGTTGCTCCGCCCGCGAGCAGCGCTTGGTACCAGGCCCAGCTATGATCGTAGACAACGGCGAGAGCAGTAGCCGCAACCGACCCGCCGAGCAGTAACACCATCTTAAAAATCGCGATGCCCTCCGCGCGCACTTCGGTCGGGAGGGAGCGGACCAGCACGTTGGCGATCGGCGAGAAAAGGGATGCAAATCCGGCACCCGATAGCACGATCGCGAGCGCGAACGTCCAGAAATCGGATTCCGAGGTGGTTCGCGGGACGAGCAACGCGTAAGAAAGCGGGACGAGCACGAAACCTAGCGTTACCGGAACCCTCACGTCCAGCCGGTCGGAGTTCACGAGCAACACGAAAAATGGGGCCACGAGCAAGATCGCCGGGATGCGCAGCAACAGAAGCGCTCCAGCCGTCGACGGCGGAAAACCGAGACTCGTTTGGGCGTACTGCAGGAAAAGGTTGGCGCCGTAGAGCGGCACGCCGAGTCCAAAGCCCAGCGCGCTCCCGACCGCCAGGTTTCGAATGTTGAACAGCCTCAGTTGGATGAAGCCGCAGCGATCTTCACAGAGTTCGCGCCAGATAAACCCCGCAAATCCGACCGCCGAGAGAAGGCAAGCCCAGACGATGTCCGGGCTCGAAAGCCAGCCTCGGCGTTCCCCGAACGCCGAAGCGTATTCGAAGCAAGAAAATGCGAGAAATACGAATGCCACGCCCGGAATGTCGAAGCGGCCCGTCGGTCTCGGGCCCGGCGCCTCGAGCAGCGCAAAGATGATGGTGCCCGCGAAGGCGGCGCTTAACGCGTACAACACAAAGGCGTCGCGCCAATACGCATGGTCGATGAACCAGCCGCCGATAAATGGCCCGGCCGCGACGCCTGTGAGCGAGATCACCGAAAAACACGAGAACGCGATGCCGCGCAGACCCGGCCCGAAAAGCGTTAACACGGTGGCGACAGCACAGACGAAAAACGTCCCTTGCGCGATCCCTTCAACGCAGCGACCGATCATAAAGCCGCTCAAAGAGATCGTGGTCGCGAGGTACAACGTAAGAGCTCCGAACGTAACGTGTCCGATGCCGAAAATCGCTCTGCGCCCGAAACGGTCGACGAGCCATGGCGTGAGCAAAAGGGTGACCCAGTAAAACGTATTGAACCCGATCACCGTCCAGGGCAGCTCATCGGCGCTCGCCCCTAGGGTGCCGCCCGCGTAGTTCTGGATCGATGCATAGACGCCGCCGAACGATTGATCGACGAAGAGCGAGACCAGCGCGGCCGTCATCACCAGGAGCTTGCCGACGGTAATGTCTTTGGCGAGCTCCCGTTGTAAAAACGGCCGGCTGCGTGCCGCAATCACATCATGACGCGATCTTTTGCGCGTTCGAGGGCGAGAGCGACGGATTCCGCTCCGAGCGCGCGATCGGCGCCTCGCTAGCCGGCGTGAGGTTCGTGCCGCCCTGCGTCGACGATCTCGAGCGCCTCCGCCGCGTACCTTTTTCGGTGCGGTCGTCCGCTCTCTCCAGCCAAGTATTCGATCTCAACTTGTGAGTCAGGGTGCACGGCCGTAACCACCGCCTCTTGATCTTCTCCGCGCACGACGACGTGATCACCCAAACGAATCATGGTTGACGCCTCCGTTGTAAGGTATCAGTGTCTATTTTTTGGTTCTATCTACCGCCGCTAATTCCGGCCCTGGATCGCCAAGCATAAAGCATACGAGCGGCCGATAGCGTACGCGTCCTCCCTATCGAGGCGAACGAAGTGCGCTAGGGTAAACAGGGACATGACAACTTTCGACGACCTCCTACAGCGCAACAAGGATTTCGCGGCGCAGCAGTCTGCCACCGGCACTCTCATGCCGTCGCTCCCGTCCGCGCTGCCGAATGCAAGAGCATTGATCATCGGCTGCGCCGATATGCGCGTCGATCCAGCGTATGTGCTGGGAATAAAACCGGGCGAGGCAGTCGTGATGCGTAACATCGGCGGTCGGATTACCCCGGGAATCATCGAGGAACTGGCTCTGCTTGGCGTGATCGCTCAGGTTGCAGCAGAGGTTCCCGGCGGCGGCGGCGAGTTTCACGTCATCGTCCTCCAGCATACCGACTGTGGAATCACTCGGCTTCCGAGCTATCCCCGCATGCTCGCTGGATATTTTCGGATAGCGGAGGAGCAAGTTGAGACGAAGGCCGTCATGGATCCCCGGGCCGCGCTAGCCGTCGACCTCGCTGCCTTGCGGGAGGCTTCCGCCCTCCCGAGCGAATGGCTCGTTTCCGGACTCGTCTTGGACGTCGCAACAGGATTGGTTGATGTCGTTGTGCCGCCGGCGCCCGTTCAAAAGAGAGAAGTTTCCCTGAGACAATCCTCCTGATACGTCCCTCCGGCCAGAGCGCGCTGCATCCCGCACCTGGAAGCTGGGCCGGTACACCTGCGCCGCCCAGCTCCTCCACTCGCCGTACTGGGAATGGTTCGGATCGCGCAGCGCAAGGAGCAACTCTCGATAGCCGGCCGGCCCACCGACATCTTCTGGAGCCGGTCAGCCTGATCGTCATGCGCCAGACGATGCTCGCTTTGCGGGTTGGAGGCTCGCGACGCTGCGAGTTTCGACGATGAAGGTGCAACGCTTCTCACTCCACGGCGCGGTCGACCGACCACGCGTGCACCAGCCACATCGCAGACGGATGCTGGGCGCCAATCGCGCACAGCGTGTCGACGATCCCAGCATAGCCGCTGTCTCCGACGATGCGCACGGCGACGGCATCGTAGTCGGCGTCTTGCGCAAGCACACCGTGGAGGCTTGAGAACAACTCCACGTCCGTTCCCGGCACGATGACTTCGGCCTCGTCCGAGGTACCGCCGCCGGCATTCCGCTCCGGCTGCTGGGGAAAGACTTGCCACGGCCCGCGGGGATGGCCGACCGTTCCGGCGCCTTTCCAGGAAAAGCGATGCGGCATCACCTTGCGGACATCGAGCGCGTGCGGCATCGCGTCAACCCGAGCATCCCACGGAGACGTCAAAAGGATGGAGAGCGTCATGCGAGCTACCAGTGCCCCGCGCTTTGACCTCCGTCGACGTGCGATATCTCACCGGTTACAAACTCGGCGCGTTCCAGATACATTACCGCCGACACAACGTCGGCGATCTTACCCAAACGACGGAGCGGCTCCAGAGCCTCGAGCCCCGCATACGAGGCTGCGTTTTGTGTTTTTATGATGCCGAGTGCGACCGCGTTCACGCGAATACCGCGTTGCGCGTATTCGATCGCGAGCGCCTTCGTCGCGGCGTTTAAGCCGCCTTTCGTCAGAGACGCCAAGAGAGCCGGAGAGCCGTTGATCGGCTGTTCCGCCACGGTTGTCGTGATGTTCACGATGTGGCCCCATCCTTGACGTTCCATTACTCGCACTGCGCGCTGCGTCAAATAGAAAAAGCCCGCGATGTTCGTCGAAAGCATGGCGTCGTAGTCTGTCTGCGTGTAGTCCGTGAAGGGTTTCGATATGAAGATGCCCGCATTGTTGACGAGCGTATCGAGACGGCCGAATCTTTCGACGCCTTCCTTCATTATGCGGTCGGCCGTACTAGACTCGCCAATGTCGCCGGTGACGCTGACGATCTCCGGATTCGTGCCGGCGCCGATGGAACGCGAATTCGCAACGACGTTGTATCCAGCGTCACTGTAGGCAGAGACGAGGCTTGCGCCGATACCGTGCGATGCGCCCGTTATCACCGCAACCTTCTCTTTAGCCATACTTGAAACCGGGCTTGCTTTGCCCGACTTCAATGATGTATCCGTCGGGATCGCGGATGTAGCATCGCGTCTCGCCGTACTTGTCGATAGGCTCGGTTAGAAAGGTTGCCCCCCGGCTTCGCCAGAGCTCGTAGCACGCCTGGATATCTGCTACGCGGATATTCATGAAGCTGCTGATCTCGTCGGGGTTGGGCGGCGGTCGCAGCGTTACGGTCGGCTTATCGGGCGTGGGGCCGCCTCCGACGTTGAAAATGACCCAAGTGTTTGCGATTTTGATGTACGGAGGCGCGTTGCCGTCGCCCCTGCTCACCACGTCTCCCCCGAAGACCCTTTGGTAGAACTCGACGGATCGCTCGATATCAGCCACCGTGAGAAAGTGTGCGACGGTAAATCCTTCCTTCGGCGGCATCTGATAGCTCGACTGCTCGACTCGTACTTCGTCCATTGATCCCTCCAAAAATGCAGATAGTGAGACGCACGGCCGGTCTCCACTGTTCTCTCTCCGCGCGATGAACGCATCACCTTCGCTCTTTGAGTGCGCCGCCCGCTTGTTTGGGGCCGTCAATGGGCCGCCCCGAACTCGGGTCGGCTTTCGGCGCCAATGCGCTCTCAGCCTGACGGCAACCGGTGCCGAGGGCGCTCGCGCACGCTAGGCGCACGCCGGAGTGCTAACGTGCGGGTATGATGAAGAACCTAACGGTACCCGCGCTCCTGGCCTGCCTCACCGCGCTGACGCTTTCCCAGCCTGCCCTCGCCGCCGATCACGACGGACAGTTGCCGCTCTATCCTCACGGCGCACCGGCGCGCGGCATGGGCGATATCCCCTCGAACGCACTAACCCAAGGCGTACCATACCAACAGACGACGAACGACTCGGTCCAAACCGTCGATCAATGGTATAAAGCCAACGCTCCCAAGTCGTGCAGCCGGATTGCCGGCTCGGGCGCCGTGCAATACAAATGTTCGGGCGGCTCGATCGTAATTCAAAACCACGCAGGGACCATCATCTCCTTCGTTCCGGCGTTTCCGCACTTCTAATCGCCTGCGTTCACGCTGCGTGCGGCCGAGGCTGCCGGTCTGGAATTTGATCTGGTTTCAGACCGCTAATGACGTACTTTCCGCGCAGCGGCCCGCAGGGCCCGATTTTTGATTGGTCCCCGGCGTTCTTACGCGGCCTTGAGTTTCAAGCCGAGCGCCGACCACGAAACGCCGGCAAAGATGAAGTTCAAGCCGACGACAAATCCGATGAACCAAATGGCGGAGATCGGCCACTGCGTCCAGAGGAGCACTCCGAGGATCACGCTTACGATTCCGCTGAACGCGACCCACCCGTAGTGCGGGAACTGCAGCCACAGCGCGGAGACGAAACGGAAGACTCCACCGAAGACGAACAGTACGGCGAGCAGCAGCGTGATGGTTAGCGCGCCGACCGCGGGGTGTTCCAGCAACATCAGCCCTACGATAATATCGAGCGCGCCCACTAAGAGCAGCAAGATCACGTGTCCGGCACCGCGAGACATAAAGGCTCCGACGATTTGCGCAATGCCGGCAACGAATACGACCGCTCCCAGCACGATGACCGACGCCATCGTCGCGATCCCCTCGGCCCAGATCGCATATACTCCTACAAGGATGAGCGCGATCCCGACGGCCAGATACCAGCCCCAAAGTTTGTGTGCCTGCCGAGCGGTTTCAGCGAAGTCCGCTGCAATTGTTCTCATGGTTGAGTCCTCCTGTGAACGGATGAAAAAGGCTTCGTCCGAGAGTGCGGCCGAGCTCCTGTGCTTGAGTCAAGGCGCGTAGTGGGTAAAAACAAAGTCGTTGGCTTTCGCGGGTTCGTGACAAGTAAAACAGGTATGTTGTATTGCCGCATTGTCAGGTTTACGGTTGGTGTGTAATAGCGTCTCATGTCATCCGCGATGATCGCAACGTTGGCCTTCGATGTTCAAAGCAATCGGATTTCCATGAGAAACCGTCGGCGTTCCCTCCGCCTGATGATGGCCGCCAAATTTATCAAGCCACCGCAGACGAAACGCGTCGCTACTGCCGTTATATGTTTTCCCGGCTTGTTGCGCCGGTGAGGCTGCGCCGGCGATAACCCCGTGCGCGCTTACAAAACGGCGCCGCGTGAAGCAAGAACAAGAATCCTGAGTCGGGGTCATGTTCTCCCCTCCAGCCAAAGCATTGGCTCGCTAACAGGCTTCGGGGTTAACGCGCCGAGGGTCCTGCTCTGCTCCCGTCAGGATCCGGTCGGAGCCAACCACGGAAGTATCAGAAACTATTGACGACTCACCCACTCGGGATAGCGCGTCATCATTGCATCGAACAGCTCCCGATCGCCGAGCCCGGCGTCGCGCTGTTTCCCGTAGAATTCGATGTATTCGCGTGACTCGGCGATTACGGTCGAGGCGCCCCGAAGATCAGCGTCGCCGTTTTGGGATCCCAGGCCGGGGGATCCGAATTCGCCACGCGCGACGGCCGCGATGAACGGCAGTTCCGGGACGACAAACACATCGTACTTGAGGAGGCGGTCTTTTCGTTAGCACGCTATCTCCTCGTTTTGCGAACCGCAATTGGGGTTGCGATCCCAAGGGCCGCCAAGCCGTACGGGCCCGAGATCTTCTGAAAAGGGAACCAGACGACCCTCCGGTACTTTGACGGAAACTGGACCTCACGGCTGATGGAACCGCGCAAACTGGTGTGCTATTATGACGCGACAGCGACTCAATCTATGCCGGGCATTCCGAATACCCGAACAACGGCCTAACGCTCACCGACGACGTCGAACTTTACTTCCTTCCGATGATGACGATGGAAAGGTGAAAGATGATGGACTTCGACCCCATACTGATCTGCTCGCCGAGTTCCCCTACGTAGGGCCCCGCACAACATGTGACTCGATTCAATCTGGGGCGGTGGGTGCCGCCTCATAAGCTGGAGCATAAGAGGAGGTTGTGATGTCATTACGCGCAGTCGCGATAGCCTCGGTTATTTTTGCGTTAGCCGCGTGTTCGGGCGGCACTAGCAGCAACAACGCAGCGTCGGATTCGGCCGCGTTGCTGGCGGCGTCCTCAAACGACGCGAACTGGCTCATTCCGGGGAAAACGTATTCCGGAAATCGCGTAACCGGTCTCGACGAAATCACCCCGTCGAACGTCGCGCAGCTCAAAAAGGCCTGGATTACCTCCGTGAGAGACGACGGCGAGGAAGAGGCTTCACCGATCGTTTGGAACGGGACCGTGTACGTCTCGACGTCTCACGACAACGTGCTGGCACTCGACGGTGCGTCGGGGGCCTTGAAATGGGCATTCCCCTACAGTCCTGCATACGAACTGCAATATCCGGTCAACCGCGGTGTGGGATTGGAAAACGGGCGGCTCTATCTCGTTACGCAGGATTGCCGGCTCGTGGCTGTCGATGCCGCTTCCGGCAAGCAAATCTTTAACGTGCCCGCCTGTCACGATACGAGCGCTACGTGGTATTCGACGGCCGCCTACCTCTACAAGGATAAGGTCATCGTCGGAACGTCGGGCGGCGATCTCGGCGGCAGCGGTCTGATCAGCGCCTTTAGCGCTCAAGACGGTTCTCGGCTTTGGGATTGGCACACCGTTGCGCAGCCAGGCGAACCGGGGCACGAAACCTGGCCCGGCGACTCATACATTCACGGCGGCGCGGCGGTATGGGCCGGTCTCTCGGTCGATCAAGCCACAGACACACTCTACGCCGCGCCGGGTAACCCAGGCCCGAATCTTACCGAGTACGGGCGCAAGGGCTTGAATCTCTACGCCGACACGGTCGTTGCGCTCGACATCTCCGGCGCGCGCCCGCGCCTGAAGTGGTACTACAAAGTATCTCCGCAAGACGTGCACGACAACGACCCTTCGATGCCGCCGGTGCTCTTTACGGGAACGGTGAAAGGCTCGTCGCGCCCGCTCTTGGCCGTGGGCGATAAAGCCGGCGATTTCGCCATCCTAGACCGGACAAGTGGAACGCCCGTCGCGAAATTAGCGGTGAGCAATCAACAGGGCATTTTCACCACCGTACCGACCCCAGCCGGCACGTTTGCGTGCCCGAATCATGGCGGCGGCATCGAGTGGAACGGCGGCTCGTACGACGAGGCGACGAATCTATTCTTCATTCCTAGCACGCAAGAGTGCGCGATTTGGAAGATCACCTACACCGGAGCCGTGCCGTACGTGCCGGGGCAACCATATAGTGCCGGCCCGTTGCCAAAGCGCCGGCCCGCAACCGGTGTTCTGACCGCGGTCGACGTAACGACCGGCCAACCCGCATGGAAGAAGCAGTTCCCCTACCCGGCTCAGGGCGGCGTGCTCGTCACGCGTAACGGGCTCATATTCACAACCGATGCCGGCGGCGGAATCTACGCACTGGACCCCAAGACCGGTCGAGAGCTTTGGCGTGACGACGTGGGTTCGTCGATCGTCGCGCCGATCTCGGCGTACCGCGCGAGCGACGGCCATGAGTATTTGGTCGTCGAGGCGGGCGAGGGCGGCAACCAAAAGACGCCAAACCTTCCGCCCACGCATGGCGCGCGCGTCGTCGCTTACGCTTTGAATGCGGCGCAAACGGCTATGAACGGCGCCGCGGGACAACCAGCCGTAGCGGCTGCAGCAGCCGGCAAGACCGAAAGCGCTCCGTCCTCCGCGGCAACCGTGCCGTATACGCCGGCCCAAGTCGCGACCGGGGCGACGGTCTACGCGAAGTACTGCCTCTCGTGTCACGGCGCACAGTTACAAGGCGTCTCGGGGCCAGCGCTGACCGGTCCCGCTTTTGCTCACGCAAACCTCAACGTATCGCAGATCTACGGCATCGTCGCACAGCAGATGCCGCTCACGGCGCCCGGATCGCTATCGAAGGCGAACTATGCCTCGGTCATGGCGTACGTTCTCTCGTACGATTGCGTAAAATCATCCGGCGCGAGTATGCCGTTCCCAACGATGGCGACCGCACAGCTTTCCTCGGTAAAACCGGGAGCGCAGACCTGCCCCGTGCACAAATAAACGGCCATCGTATGCTTTGCTAAGCGTGCGGCTCGACAACGGATCGATCGCCCAGCAGTCGCACGGCCCGCAGAACGGCGCGGCCGAAGACGTTCGCATACGTGGGAAAGGAGAACGGAATGCGGGCGACGTCGCCGGCTTTCATGTGGCCCGCCATCGCGATGGCCGCCATTTGCGCCACCTCGACCGCGCGCTCGCCGACGATGTGGCAGCCAAGAATCTCGCGCGAACTGCGATCGACGACCAGCTTGCAGAACCCGCGGGTCCGGCCGTCCACGATCGGCCGCGTCGTCTCGGCGTACGAGGCGCGCGCGACGAGCACGTCGTGCTTTTCTCGGGCCTCCTCTTCGGTGAGACCGACCTTCGCATACTCCGGGTCGGTGAAGCTGCCGACAGGCTCGACGTTCGCGGAAACGCGAACCGCATCCGCCGATACCGCATTGTTTCCGGCGATGAAACCGTCGCGCACGCCTTGCGGAACGAGCATGTAACCGCCGATAACGTCCCCCGCTGCATAGATGTGGGGCGCACTCGTGGCACGAAAATCGTCAACCTCGACAAAGCCCCGGGCGTCCGTTCGAACGCCGGCTGCGTCGAGGTTCAAACGGCCCGCATCGGCCGTCCACCCCACGGCGCATACCGCGATCTCCGCCTCGATCGCCTCGCCGCCCGCCAGCTCGGTGCGCACGCCCGCCGGCGTCTTCTCGAAACCGACGATCCGGCAGGCTTCGCGCACGACCATACCGTCTTCTCGAAATGCTCGCGCCACCTCGGCGGAGACCTCCGCATCTTCGGTCGGGACAATACGTGAAGCGCCTTGGCAGAGCATCGTCGACGAACCGAAGGCGTTGAAGATCGACGCGACCTGTGCGCCCGTGGCCCCCGCGCCGACAACCACCAGCGACTTCGGCACCGCTTTCAAAGTGAACGCCGCCGCGGGCGTGACCGTCAGGTCCGCGCCGGGAAGATCGAGGGCCCGGCTCACACCGCCGGTGCAGATGACGATCCGCCCGCCGGAGAGGACCAACCCGGACTCGCTCGCGATGCGATGGGGGTCGAGGAGACGCGCGTCCCCGGCGTGCTCGAAAAGCGCAACTCCGGCGCGTTCGATTTGCTTTAGCAGCGTCGACTGGGCTCGTGCCTCGCTAACGACCTGCGCCGCGCGCGCGATGAGCCGCACGTAGTCGAGCGCGGGCCGCCCAACGGTAACTCCGTAGCTCGGTAACTGCTTACCTTCACGTATGAGCCGCGCGGCGTGCGCCAGTGTGCGGACGGGAATCGGCCCCTCGTTGGCAGCCATGCCGCCGAAGGCGCCGCGCGTAATCAACGCCGTCTTGGCCCCAAGATCGGCGGCGCGCAGCGCGGCGGCGGTGCCCGCCGGCCCGGCTCCAATGACGACGACGTCGAACGCTAGCGTGCCGTTCATCGCGGCGGCAACTCGCTGGTTCCGACCAGGTAGTTCAGGCCGATCGTGTAGGACCGGCTGTAGTTCGAAACTGGGAACGACAAATTTTCTCCGATCGACCATGCCTTGTTCAGCGCGACGTTCAGCAGGGGATTGATTTCAAACGAAGGTCCCGGTGCCGTCAGCGCAGGGTGGGCCGGTCTGAGCCTGATAAGTCGCGAGGAGGCCTGCCAAAATCCCACGTTGGGATCCGAGTAGACGAGCTGCTTATACGGTACTCAGTGTCGGCGTCCCCTGCAACGGCGCCGTTCTGTGTACTAGTGATCTGTGAAAAGGAGGGCAGAACGACGGCCACCTGCGATGCGAGCCGCCGCACGCATCGAAACGTTGCGGCTGTGTAGATGCTGCAGGCCGCGGCGAGGGGGCCGCGGCAACCGGCTCGCCGCGGCTGCCCAGTGCCATCGCTAGATCGCAGGTTAACGATTTAATCCGTGCTCGGTAGGAAATAGCACTACTTTTACATCGTCGGTCCCAAAAACGCAATGGTCGACGCACCGCGAGCGCATCGCGCGTCGTTTCGCGAGGTGCCCCCCTTCGGCGACCCGAACTGATGCGCTCCCCCGCTTGATAAGGAGCAGAAAAACTATGGCAGCGCAGGACGGCGATTGGACAAAACCATCGGCAATGGCGATTCCGAAGGAAGGGTATTTCGAATTCCAGCAAGGCGCTTCGGGCCCCATCTTCCCTAGGACTCCCGCCTGTTACGGGTTCACAGTCATCGCGAAGCTCAAACCCGGGCGGGAGGCCGCAATGCGTGCCTACGCCGATACGATAGAACAGGCCATCAAGGACGATCCCCATTTTTTGGCGGGGCTCAAACTCCACTATCTGAAGTGGGTCCTGTTCGACATCGGGCAGGAGACGTATTTCATGTATCAAGGCATCTTCGATACCGATTTCGACAAATACACCGACGATGCCGTGGCGCTCTTCGCCAAGGCCGGACTGAATACGGCCTTTGAGAATTTGGAGGGCTTTCCCGAGGACTGGAAGACTAACGTTCCGGCGTTCGTCAAATTCGTTCGCGAGCACCACCGGCCCAGCTTCATGGAGTACGGGGAATACCCGTTCGTCTCGGCCGACGAGATCAAGAAGGCGCTCACGGTGAAGCAATCGTTGGCAGAGATGCTCGACCAAATGCAGTGAGAGCACAACCGCAGAGGAGGACGCTCATATGAGCCCGACAGCACGCACCTACAACCAGCTCCACGTTCCACGACCCTACGCGGCCGGCCGCCGCCGGTTCAGCGTCTACTGGGCCTGGAGTTACCCGTGGGAAGCCAACGCGGATGTCGCGGAGCTCGACAACCGCTTCTCGACGATGACAGAGGTTCGTCGCGTTACCTGGCCTGTCTACGAAACCGAAGCGTATTCGCGCCGGATGTTCCTCCAGGGGATCTCCGGAACGTTGGAGCTGTTTCATCTTTCGCTCCTAAACTTCCAAGAGTTAGTCGGAGAAGCCACAGGGCAGCCGGTCGCCGTTTATCAGCGTGTCGACCAGGCCGGCCAGAAAGCGCCGATCGACGAGCGAATTCTCGCCGACACCGACACGCTGATGGTCTTCGGCCTGGATCACATGGTGACCGAACAGGAGGCCGCGCCCGAAGAGATCGCCGCAATCAAGGCGTTTCTCCGACGCGAAGGCACCTGCTTGATTTTGGGACCGCACCACGATGTCGGCGTTTCGGCCGACCCAAACGTGCGCAACATGGAATACTACCACCACGGCGATCCCTTGGTTCCCCGTCAGCAGCGTTTCGGGCAGTACACGCGCTCGCTCTTACGCGGCCTCGGCGTTCCGGTTGAAAACCGTTGGGGCTTGCGTCCGGCGACGCTGCCGGGGACGACGCAAATCGTCGAACTATCCAAAGCCAGCGATTTGGACAAACGCGGCTGGCTCGAGAACGTCAAGACCTTCGTCTTTCATATGCATCTGCCGCACTACGCGCTGACCGACGAGAACGCGGCGAACATACACGTGCTCGCACGCCAGCCGGTCGATCTCTCCAAGCCGCATCCCTTCACGGAGGCGGGCAATCGCGAGTTCAATATGTTCTTGTGGATGCCGCCCGCCGGCGACCGAGCCGGCGACATTCTTCT
Source organism: Candidatus Tumulicola sp. (assembly GCA_036490465.1). Lineage (GTDB taxonomy): Bacteria > Vulcanimicrobiota > Vulcanimicrobiia > Vulcanimicrobiales > Vulcanimicrobiaceae > Tumulicola. The sequence continues at coordinate 22,219 of DASXDV010000107.1, forward strand.
CGCCGATTCTACGATTTTCACGACACTGTTCGGCGGCGATGAGAGCCTCCAACATTTCTGGCGCAATCTGGCGACGAAGTGACCCCGCCGCACCTCGAGCTTCACGACATTCAGAGCGGCGCGTTACGACCGCGTCCAACGCCCTTCCACGCGACTTACATTATCGTGCGCATCGACGACCGCGACGCCGGCCGAAAACTGATGCGCCGTTTGAGCGGGGTGGTTTCGTCTGCGGCGCGACCCGAGGGCCAGCCCGAAGATACGTGGGTGAGCGCCTCGCTCACCTTCGCGGGACTGAAGGCGCTCGGCGTTCCGCAGGCGTCGCTGGATAGCTTCTCACCCCAGCTCCAACAAGGAATGGCAGCGCGAGCCGAGATGCTCGGCGACGTCGGCGAGAGCGCCCCCGCGCGCTGGGAGAAACCGCTCGGATCGAGCGACGTCCACGTCGTTATCACCGCCATCTCGAAGGATATGCCCCATTTGGAGGCGGCGCTGGGGAGAGCGAAGGCGGCACTCGCCGATCTGAAAATCTCACCAATCTGGCGACAAGACTGTCACGTTTTGCCCGACGAGGTGGAACCGTTCGGCTTCAAAGACGGGATCAGTCATCCGGCGATCGAGGGCAGCGGCATTCCCGGAAGCAATCCACGCGAAGTTCCACTCCGAGCCGGCGAGTTCGTCCTGGGTTATCCCGACGAGATGGGCGAGACCCCGCTTGTTCCGCAACCCGACGTTTTAGGCCGCAACGGCAGCTACGTCGCGTTCCGTAAGCTGCACCAGCGGGTTGCCGACTTTCGCCGCTACCTGCGCGCGAATGCATCGTCGCCCCAAGACGAAGAGCTGCTGGCCGCAAAGATGATGGGCCGATGGCGAAGCGGAACTCCGCTGGCGCTCTCTGCCGGCGCCGACGCCCCGGCGATCGGCGCCAACGCCAAGGTCAACAACGATTTTCTCTTCCAATCCGAAGACCCGATCGGTTATAGGACCCCGTTGGGATCTCATATTCGCCGCATGAATCCGCGCGACGCGCAGGTCGCCGGCGTGCCGCGCATCCACCGCATGATTCGCCGCGGCACGGCCTACGGACCGCCGTTACCGCCCGGCGTCCTGGAGGACGACGGCGCCGACCGCGGGTTGATATTTGCCTTCGTCGGCGCCCACCTGGGACGACAGTTCGAGTTCGTTCAAACCGAATGGATGAACAGCAGCACGTTCTTCGGCGGAACGACGGAGCGTGATCCGGTTTGCGGAAACGGCGACGGGACGGGAATGTTTTCTATTCCGCGTAGGCCGATTCGCCGGCAGCTCGTGGGTTTGCCCCGCTTTGTAGTCACGCGCGGCGGAGAGTATAGCTTTATGCCGAGTTTAAGCGCGCTTCGCTGGCTTTCGGAGCTGCCAACGTAACCGTTCTCGCGGCGGAGCCTCTTATTTCAAGATGTTGATGGTGCGTGCCGCGACGATAGCGATGGTGATCAACGCGATCGTGCTTTGAATGACCATGAGCAGCTTTGCGCGCGGCGTGAATGGCATCGCTTCGGTCGGGCTAAAGGCCGTCGAGGTGGTGAAACCCAAGAACAAATAGTCGATCATGCTGGGCTGCCAGTTCGCCGGAGCGTACTCGTCGTCGTCCATTGCCGGAAAGACGAAGTCGGGGTACCTTACCAACCGGTTGACCCGCGCGTCCGGGCCCCCGCGATCGACCAGCCAGTAGAGCAACGTGAAGATAAGCACGTTGCCGGACCAAATTCCGATCGAGGTGTAAAAGAGCCGTACCGGATCGAGCTTACCGGGGTTCTTGACCAAGTCGTAGGCGGCGACCAGCAAGTTGCAGGTGTTCAGAACGAGCGCGATGCCGACGGCGAGGAACTCGGCTGCCCGCTCAACCCGCTCCCACGCACCTCCCAAATTGATAAGCGCCCCGCCCAATATCGGGACGATGATAAAGCCGATGCCCACGTACGCAACCCAGTTCGGGAGTATGTGATAGCGCTCGGGAAGCACCGCAATAAGCGCTACGATCGAGACCACGATGACGATCGCTTCGAGACGCGAGGCAGTACGGCGGGCTAACGGCATCGGCTTTTGGTTACCGCACCTGTGAGCGCATGGGCCACGCGTCCACGATGCCTTGCACGGCCTGCAGCGGCGCCAGATTTACGCGAATGATTCCGCGCTGCGGTCGATCGAGGTCGAGAACGAGACCGAAGACCAGCGCCACCATTGTCGCGAAAATGGCTTTGAAAACGAGCACGCGCTTTCCTTCGCGTCCGAAGCCGTACCCCAGCATCGCCGACGCGATAAAGGCAATGAGCAAAAGCCACAATATGACGACGTCGGGAATGTGCGCACTCAGAACGGCTCGCTCCTCAGCGCTCAGATTGAGCATCTCGTTGAGCGACGCTACGAACAACGGGGTCGTCGTAGAACGCGGATCCCTATTGCTGACCCGCTCCGCTAGACCCCAGAGGGCCCGCCCAAGCGCCGCCGACCGCCCGTCCGCAACCGCGCGTTGCTGGGGGTCTGCGTCTGCACGAGCGAAAGAGAGCCGTTCGGCGACGTATTCGCGTAGGGTCGAGCGCACTGTCAGCGCGCTCTTGAGGTCGAGTAGCCCGGCCCGCAAGTACGTCGTGGCGATCGCGTTGGCCTCGTGTAACAAGGTCACACGGCGAGCATCATATCTGCCGAGCGCCATTGCAAACGAGAAACCCAGCAGCAGCGCCAGCAGTGTAAACGCCGTCGTTTGCAAGACGTTCGACGGATCGCGACCGTGGAGTACGGGCTGCCACCGATGCCCAAGCTGGAAGCCCGCCTCGCTCATGGCGAAGATCAGCAACCCCGACGTGAGCATGATCGCCCACGTCGGGATAGGATCGAGAACGTTCGTCACGTGCTAAAGCGTTAGCCTCAGAGCGAGCGCTGACCTACGACGCGGCCGGTCGGCGCTCCCATGCCGCTGCTGCTCTTCCACCACACACCGTTGAAGCTGTTGTTGTCGTTGTTGAACCAGAACGAGAAGACGCCCGATGTGCCGCTCATATTAAACGTCGCTCTGACTTTGCGCGGATCGGTGGGCGTCACTTTTCCATTGAGCGTCACCCCGCCCGAGAGACAGACGACGGAAGGACCGGACTGCTTGCAGGCCATCTTGC
>DASXDV010000196.1:0-5640 GCA_036490465.1 Candidatus Tumulicola sp.
TACCCACGACGCCCGCGCGCGCCTGGAGAACCTGCACGAGCTGGTGGGCGTCGCACGCGAGTACGAGAACGCCGATCCCGAAGCGTCGCTGGCCGGATTTTTGGCCAACATCGCGTTGATCAGCGATCTCGACGCGCTCGATCCTTCCGAGTCGTACGTGACGCTAATGACGCTGCACGGGGCTAAGGGGTTGGAGTTCGGCAGCGTGTTTCTGACCGGACTGGAAGAGGGCGTCTTCCCGCACAGCCGCGCGTTGACCGACGTTCCCGAGTTAGAAGAAGAGCGACGGCTCGCCTACGTGGGGCTAACGCGCGCGATGGATCGGCTGTTTTTGACGTTCGCCTATCGCCGCGCGCTGTACGGCAACACCTACGCCTATCCGAAATCCCGGTTTCTGGAAGAGATTCCCGGATTGGAAATTCTCGAGAGCGACAGCGTGCCTCTGCCGCGTCCGGCCGGCGGTCGCTGGCGCGAAGTTTCGATTCATGAGTCGGCCGGCGCGGGCGTACATCTCGGCCTGGAGAGCGGCGACCGCGTACGGCATCCGAAATGGGGCGAAGGCCGCATTGAGAGCGTCGTGGGCGCCGGCGGCGACGGCTTGGTGACGATCGACTTTCCGAACGTCGGTCAAAAGATGCTGATGCTGAAGTACGCGCCCCTCGAGAAGCTTTAGGTAAGACGCTCCTGGAACTGGACGTCTTCATCCACGTCGCGGTTGCGGGGGCGCGGGGCAAAATGGGCCGCGTCGCGGTCGAGGCATTTGCCGCGTCCAGCGAGTTCGACTACGTCGGCGGATTTGCGCGCGAAGCCGACCCGGCCGTGCAAATCTACGATTCGGTCGACGAGTTGCTGGTCGAACGGATCCCCAACGTACTCTTGGATTTCACCACCCATCCCGCCTCGGTTGAGGTGGCGATGAAGGCGCTCACCTACGGCGTTCGGCCGGTTATCGGGGCGAGCGGCTGGACCGACGACGAACGCGATGCGCTGGCGCGGATGGCGGGCGAACGCGGCATCGGTGCGATGATCGTGCCGAACTTTTCGGCTGGCGCGGTCCTGATGATGCGCTTTGCCGAAGAGGCGGCGCGCTACTTCCACTCCGGCGAAATCGTCGAGATGCATCGCGCGGAAAAGAAGGACCGCCCGTCGGGAACGTCGCTCCAGACCGCCACGCGCATGCAGCGGGCGGGGGGCGCGGCGCCGCCGATTCACAGCGTGCGGCTGCCCGGATTGGTCGCCCATCAGGAAGTGCTCTTCGGAGGCCCCGGCGAGTTGCTGACGATTCGTCACGACTCGTTTTCGCGCGAGTCGTTCGTCCCCGGAATGTTTGCGGCGGTTCGGGCCGTCATGCACGTCCGCGGGCTAGTGATCGGACTCGATACGATTCTCGACGAGATGCGGAGGCGCTCGACATCGACGTAGCCGTGGTCGGAGCGACCGGCGTCGTCGGCGAGACGATCGTCCGCGTGCTCGAAGAACGGTCAGTACCGTTGCGCACCTTGTCGCCGTTTGCCTCGCGGGCGCGCGACGCGGCGGTGCGTTTCCGCGGTGCCGCCCTCGACGTGCGTCCCACGAGCGAACGCGCGCTGTGCGACTTCGACGTCGTGTTCTTTGCTAGCGGTGAGGATGCGAGCGAAACCTACGTTCCGGCCCTGGTCGAGCGCGGTCGCGTGGTTATCGACAACAGTGCGACCTATAGGATGCGCGCCGGCGTTCCGCTGATCGTTCCCGAAGTCAATCCGGGAGCGATGCATCCCGAAGACCGGCTTTTTCCAGTGGCCAACTGTACCGCGATCTTGCTGTGCACCGCGCTTGCGCCGGTTCGCGATGCGGCCGGATTGCGCTCGGTGCGCGTGGCGACGTATCAGGCGGCCAGCGGTGCGGGGCGGCCGGGTCTCGACGAGCTGCTGGCCGGCGAACGGGCCGTCGCGGCGGGCGAACCGGAGCCGCCGGCCGCGGTATTTCCGCGTCCGCTGGCGCGCAACGTCGTGCCGCAGGTCGGTGCGTTCGATGCGACCGGGCATAGCGGCGAAGAACGCAAGGTCCGCGAAGAAACGCGCAAAATGCTGGAGTTGCCCGACCTGTTCGTGAGCGTGACTGCGGTGCGCGTCCCGGTTCGAACCGCGCACTCCGAGGCCGTGTTTTTCGAAACGCACCGTCCGACGAGCGTCCCGGAATTAACGGCTGCGTTCGAGCGCGCGCCCGGCGTGGCATTTGCGCGCGACGGCATCGTGACGCCGCGCGAGGTCGAAGGGACCGACTTGGTCCACGTCGCCCGGCTGCGCGCCGACGACGAATGCGAACCCGGCACTCGCTTCGCTCTGTGGTGCGTCGGCGATCAGCTCCGCAAAGGTGCGGCCACCAACGCGGTTCAGATCTTGGAGCTCTTGCTGGCAAAGGGATTCGTGCGGGCGTGAACGCCGTACAACGGATTGCGGTGCTTAAGTTTGGCGGGACGTCGCTTGCGTCGAAAGAGCGTCGCGACGTTGCGGTGCGCCGCGTGCGCGACGCGCGCGCCGATGGCTTCGCGACCGTTGCCGTCGTATCGGCGATCGGCCGGCCGCCCGATCCGTACGCCACCGATTCGTTGCTCGCGTTGATCGGCGGTCGCAGCGCAAGCGCCAATGCCGATTTGCTGTTGGCTGCGGGCGAGCTGATTGCCGCCGCCGTGTTCGCCGAAGAGCTGATGGCCGCTGGGATCCCGGCGACGGCCTTGTCGGGTGCGCAAGCCGGAGTCGTCACCGACGAACGCTTCGGCGACGCGACGATTCTGCGGGTCGAACCTCGGACGATTCACGATCTGCTCGATCGCGGTATCGTCGCCGTGGTGGCCGGATTTCAAGGCGCCAGTGAAGGCGGTGCGTTGACGACGCTCGGTCGCGGCGGCACCGATCTATCGGCAATCGCGATCGGCCACGCACTGGCCGCCGAACGGGTCGACATTTATACCGACGTCAGTGGAGCGATGACGGCCGATCCACAGCGCATCCTCGATGCGCGGACGATCGAGCGCGCATCGCTCGAGGAAATGTCCGAGCTCGCACAGCACGGCGCTAAGGTTATGCATCACAAGGCCGCGGAGTACGCCGATCGGACGGGCACGCGCTATGCGATCAAAGGGCTTCAGACCGATGCGGGCACGGTCGTCGACCAAAGCGTCGATCACCACCGCGTCGTGACGGGCGTGACGTCGACCGGGCGGATGACTTGGGTGCGGGTCATTCGGGGGGACGTCGAGTCGCCGAAGCGCCGGATGGAGACCGAGTTAGAGATGTTCGCGCGCTTAGCTGGCGCGGCGATTTCGATCGACCAGGTGACGATCAATCAGGCCGGCGTGGCCTTTGCGGTGGGTGGCGACCGGGGCGCCGAACTCCGCGGTTTGATGGGCGATTTGAATCTCGCCGTGCGGGTGCGCGAGGGCTGCGCGAAGCTCTCGGTGGTCGGCAGTGGAATGCGCAATACCCCCGGAGTCGTTCGGGAGGTCGTCGAAGCGCTATCCCGGGAAAACGTCGAGATCATCCATTGCACCGACAGCAACGTGACGATCTCGCTGCTCGTTCCAGCCGACGACGTTGCTCGAGCGGAGCGCGCGGTGCACGAACAGTTTCGCCTCGATGCAGGAGATCCACCGGCATGAACCTCGGAACGATTCTTACCGCGATGATCACGCCGTTCGATCGGCACGGAATGCTCGACGTCGCCGAAGCCGAACGTCTTGCGCGTTGGTTGGTCGCGCGCGATACCGATGGGTTAGTGCTCGCCGGCTCGACTGGCGAAGGGCAAACGCTCGACCGCAGCGAGCGCGCCGCCCTTTGGGCCGCGGTGAAAGACGCGGTCGGCAATCGGGCGTCGATCGTCGCGAATGCCGGTACGAACGACACGCGCGAGTCGGTTGCGGCGGTGGAAGATGCCACCCAAGCCGGTGCCGACGCGATTTTGGCGGTAGTTCCCTATTACAACAAGCCGACGCAGAGCGGAATGCTCAAGCACTTCACGGCGATCGCGCAGAGCACGCCGCTTCCCGTCATCGTCTACAATATCCCCGGCCGTACCGGCGCGAACATGCTGCCCGAAACGCTCCTGCGCCTGGCGCACGACTGCGCCAACGTAACGGGCGTCAAAGAATCCAGCGGCGATCTCAAGCAGATCGCGACGATCCTGCGCGACCGCCCTCGCCACTTCAAACTTTGGGCCGGCGACGACCATCTCTTTCTTCCATGTCTCGCCCTCGGCGCCGACGGCGTCGTGGGGGTAGCCTCGCATTTGTGTTCGCGCGAATACCGCCGGATGACCGACGCGTATCGCGCCGGACGCGTCGGCGAAGCCGCGGACATTCACGCGTCGCTGCTGGACTTGATCGACGCGCTCTTCGCGACCACGAGCCCGATTCCGATCAAGTGGGCGATGAAGCAACTGGGCTTTCACGCCGGCGAGTGCCGGCTGCCCCTCGACGGCATGCCGCCCGCGTTGGCCAATCGCTTGCGGCCGATGCTCGCGGCGTTCGATCCGGATGGCACCGCCGTCGGCACCGAAGAAATCGTCGCTGGCTAAGTCGCGTGCCGATCGAAATCCTCGGCTGCCGGCTCGATCCGATCGACGCCGACGAAGCCACCCGGCAGATTCTGGAGTTTGCCCGCAACGGGTCCGGCGCCCAAGTCGTGACGCTGGGAACGGAAATGGTGGTCGCGGCTCAGCGCGACGAGCAGTTTAGGCGAACGGTCAACGCGGCGGCGCTCTCGCTCTGCGACACGGTCGGCCTGTTGACGGTCGCTCGCCGGCGCGGGGCGACGTTACGCGAGCGCGTGACCGGGGTCGACCTGGTCGAACGCTTGTGCGCGGCGGCCGCGGAAGAAGCGTTGCCGGTGTACCTACTCGGCGGCGTCCCGGGCGTTGCGGCCGATGCCGCTGCCGTTCTTGAAGTCCGCTTCCCCGGTTTGCCCATCGCCGGAGCGCACGACGGATTTTTCAGCGTGGACCGCACGCCCGAAATCGTCGCGGCAATTCGCGCGAGCGGTGCGAAGCTGCTTTTCGTGGGGTTGGGATCGCCGCGCCAAGAGTTCTGGCTCGCGGATCATCTGCGCGCGACGGGCTGCGGCGCAGGCATCGGCGTCGGCGGTTCGTTCGACGTTCTGGGCGGTCACGTCGAACGCGCGCCGCGCGCATTCCGGCGGCTAGGACTCGAGTGGCTCTATCGCCTCGGGCAAGAACCGCACCGTTGGCGGCGCCAGTTGGCGTTGCCCCGCTTCGTGTGGCTGTTGGCCCTGGAAAACGCGGGATTGCGGCACAAAAAGGAGATGGCGTCGTCGTGAAAGCGATGATCTTGGCGGGCGGACTTTCCACGCGGCTCTATCCGCTGACCCGTCAGGTTCCCAAACCGCTCGTACCGGTGGCCGGCGTTCCCAACGCCGAACACGTCATTCGCTATTTGCAATCGTATGGATTCGACGAAATCGCGATCAACCTTCACTATCTCGCCGATGCGATCGTGGAAACGTTGGGCGACGGTTCGCGTTTCGGCGTTCGCTTAGAGTATTCGTACGAACCCGAGCTGCTCGGCAGCGCCGGGGGCGTAAAACGGCTCGAGAAGTTCTTTGGCGACGAAACGTTTGCGGTCGTCGGCTGCGACGATCTCACCGATCT
>DASXDV010000012.1:0-4667 GCA_036490465.1 Candidatus Tumulicola sp.
GCGAAAGTATTCGGCCATCGTGACGCCTGCCTGGGCCACGCGAAAGCGCACGCCCGGCGGTTCGTCCATCTGTCCGAAGACCAGGGTGGTCTGCGCGAGCACGCCGGATTCGCGCATTTCGACCCACAGGTCGTTGCCTTCGCGCGTGCGTTCGCCGACGCCGGTGAAAACGGAAAAGCCCTTGTGCACGTAGGCGATGTTCCGAATCAGTTCTTGAATCAGGACGGTCTTGCCGACCCCCGCGCCGCCGAAGAGACCCACCTTGCCGCCGCGCGTGTAGGGCGCCATCAGGTCGACGACTTTGATTCCCGTCTCGAAAATTCGCGGCGTCGGATCCTGATACTTGAACTCCGGCGCCGGGCGATGGATCGGCCACATCGCGGCCGCTTTCACGGGCTCGTCGCTGTCGATGGTCTTGCCCAATACGTTGAAGATTCGCCCGAGGGTGCCCTCGCCGACCGGAACGACGATCGGACCGCCGACGCTGTTTACCGGCGCGCCGCGCACGAGTCCGTCGGTCGAGCCCATCGCCAAACAACGCACTTGATTGTTGCCGAGTTCGTCCTGGACTTCCAGCGTTAGGTCGCGCGGCGCCATCGCCGTTCCGGCCAGCTCCAGCGACTCTCCCGAGCCCGACGCCGCGCCCGGCGACGAGGTGCCGTTACTGGAAGCGTGCGTGTCGTCGTTGACGCGAACCACGAGCGCATCGTTGATCTTAGGGAGCGTCTCGGCGTCGAACTCGACGTCGACGACGTTTCCGAGTACTTGTACGACTTTTCCGGGGGCAGCGGCCATGGTGCTACAGTCCTTTGCGTTCTAGCGAGGTCACTCGACGCCCAGCGCTTCCGCGCCGGCGACGATTTCGAGCAGTTCTTTAGTAATTGCGGCTTGACGCGCGTTGTTCATTTGAATCGTCAGCTCGTCCACGAGCTTGGACGCGTTGTCGGTCGCGTTGCTCATCGCGACGAGTTGCGCGGCGAAGAAGGCCGCGTCGGTTTCCAGCAGCGCAGAATAGATGGAAAACTCGAGGTATTTCGGCAGCAGGCGGGAGAGCACGAACTCCGGAGACGGCGAAAACTCGACCGCCGCGCGCAGGCCTCGATCGGCCTCGGCGGGCCCGCCCGCGAGCGCGCCGGCTTCGCCTCCCTCGATCGGAACGAGCTTGCGAACTTCGGGCTTCTGCGACATCATCGTCACGAGCTTCGACGACACCAGAGCGACGTCGGAGATCGCTCCTCGATTGAAGTCTTCGGTCAGCCGGCGCGCGACCTCGCGCGCCGTTTCGAGCTTCGAACCCGGCCCGAGCGTCCACGCCGGGCGATCGGTCTGGCCGAGACGGCGAACGGCGTTGCGTCCCTTGATGCCGACGGTGTAGAAAAGCGCGTCGCCGCGGTCGCGCGCGTACGCTTCGGCGGCGCGAATCACGTTGGAGTTGAAAGCGCCGGCCAAACCCTTGTCCGCGGTCACCAGCAGGACGCCGGCGGGGGCGCCCGCCTTCCCCGGTTTCATGAAGGGATGGTCGACGCGGGTGACCGCGCGCATGAGGTCGTGGAGCATCTCGGCCAGCGTCTGCGCGTACGGGCGAGCCTGCTTTTGCGCGATTTCCGCACGCCGAATCTTCGCCCCAGCGACTTGCTTCATCGCCTTGGTGATCTGCTGCGTGTTCTTCAGCGACCGGATGCGGTCGCGAAGGTCTCGTACCGACGGCATGCTTTCGGTCCTAAAACGACTTGTTGAACTCTGCGATGGCCGCGTCGAGCTTCTTCTTGACGTCGTCCGAAAGCTGGTTGCTGTCGGCGATGGCTTTGGGAATCTCGGGATGCTTCTCGTGCAGGAATCCGACGAACGCGCGCGCCCAGCTCTGCAGCCGCGACGTGGCGATTTCGTTGACGAAACCGTTGGTGGCCGCGTAAATGATCGCCACTTGGTCTTCCATCGGCTGCGGCTGGTACTGCGGCTGCTTGAGGAGTTCGGTCATCTTCTCGCCGCGCATCAGCTGGTTCTGGGTCGACTTGTCGAGATCGCTCGAAAGTTTGGCGAAGGCCGCCAGATCGCGATATTGCGCGAGCTCCAGCTTTAGCTGACCCGCGACCGATTTCATGGCCTTGGTCTGGGCGGCGCCGCCGACGCGCGAGACCGAGAGGCCGACGTCGACCGCCGGGCGGATGCCCTGGAAAAAGAGCTGCGGCGTGAGGTAGATTTGACCGTCGGTGATCGAGATCACGTTGGTCGGAATATACGCCGAAAAATCGCCGGCTTGCGTTTCGATGACCGGAAGCGCCGTCATGGATCCGCCGCCCAGCTCGTCGGAAAGCTTCGCCGCGCGTTCGAGCAGCCGCGAGTGCAGATAGAACACGTCGCCCGGATACGCTTCGCGGCCCGGCGGCCGGCGCAGCAGCAAGGACATCTCGCGGTACGACTGCGCGTGCTTCGTCAAATCGTCGTATACGATCAGCACGTCTTTACCTTGATACATCAGTTCTTCGGCCATCGCGCAGCCGGCGAACGGGGCCAGCCAACGCAGCGCCGCCGCCTCGGCAGGGCTAACGCATACGATCGTGGTGTAGGCCATCGCGCCCTTTTGCTCGAGAACCTGAGCGAGCGCCGACACGGTGGAGTTCTTCTGTCCGATCGCCACGTAAACGCAATAGACTCCGCGCCCTTTTTGATTGATGATCGTGTCGATCGCGATCGCCGTTTTGCCGGTGGATCGGTCGCCGATGATCAGTTCGCGTTGCCCTTTGCCGATTGGGATCAGGGCGTCGATCGCCCGGATGCCGGTTTGCAGCGGTTGTTTGACGGATTGCCGCGCGACCACGCCGGGCGCGACGTTCTCGATCGTACGATAGCGATTGGTTTCGATCGGACCTTTTCCGTCGATCGGCTGGCCGAGCGGATTGACGACGCGGCCCAGGAGCGCTTCGCCCACCGGCACCGACGCGATCCGCCCGGTGCGGCGCACTTTGTCGCCCTCCTTGATGTCCTTGTCGGATCCCAGGATGACGACGCCGACGTTATCCTCTTCGAGATTGAGCGCGATGCCGAGCAATCCGTTGGGGAATTCGACCAACTCGGACGACCGGACGCTGCGCAGTCCGTAGACGCGCGCCAAGTTCGCCCCGACCTCGATGACGGTGCCGATTTCGTCTTCCTGGAGGCCGGTTTTGAAACTTTGAATCTGTTGTTTGAGGATTCCGGCGATTTCGTCGGCGTTGATCATACAGTTCGTGTCCTAGCGTGGCTAACTGGTAGCAAAGAGGGTGCGGGAGAGCGCTTCGAGCCGGCCGGAGACGCTTCCGTCGATCCGGCGATCGCCCATCAGGATGCGCACGCCGCCGATCAGGGCGGGATCGACGGCTTGCGTGACTTCGAATTTCTTATCGTAGAGACGCTCGAGCCGCTCGACCAGCGCGTGCAGCTCGTCGCTCGAGAGCGCTCGAGCCGACGCGATCGTCAGCGGTTCCTCGCCGCGACCGGCCAGCTCGAGTTTGCGATATTCGATCAGAAGTGCGCCCAACAGCGACTCGCGCCGCTTGCGCACGAGCAGCAGGAGCGCGTGCAGGGAGATCTCGTGTACCCGGTCGGCGAACGCCGCCGTCAGCGCCCGCTCCTTTTCCGTTCGATCGACGATCGGAGCGGTAAAAAATTCGGCGAGCCGGGGATCGGCGGCGAAAACTGCGGCGATCGTCGACAGATCGTCGCCCACCCGATCGACGGCCTTCTCTTCGCTCGCGAGCGAAAAGACCGCGATCGCATAGCGCCGAGCGAGCTTTTCGCTAGCCATCGGCGCGCTCCAGCGATCCGACGAAGCGATCCACGATCCGCGCGTTGGTGACGGGGTCGACGCGGCGAGCCGCCTCCTCGCGAGCGAGGACGAGCGCCTTATCGAGCAGCTCGATCCGGAGCCGGTCGCGCGCGGCGGCCAGCGCGCGCGCAAACTCGGCCTGCGCGCCGCGCAGCGCCCGTTCCCCCGCCTCTCGCGCTTCGGCTACCGCCGTCTCGTATTCGCGGGCGGCTTGCGCGTCCGCTCGGCGCCGGATGAGCTCTGCGTCGTGGGTCGCGCCCTCGATTTCGCTTTGCAGCAGTTCGAGAGTGGCCTTGGCTTCGTCGCGATGCCGCTCCGCCTCGGCGATCTGCTTGTTGTGGCGATCTTGCGCGTCCAGAATCGCCGGCTGAAGATACTTAAACCACATCCACACCAGCACGATCAGGAACAAGACCGCCGAAACGACTTGGCTCCAGATCGCGATCTGAACGTACGCCGCCTGAGTCATTTTGCGGCCGCGCCCAACGCGCGCTCCAACATTGCATCGGAGAGTTCCCGCACCAGCCGCGGTTCGTTCGCCCGCGCCTGGTCGAGCTCGCCGCTCGCGCCGTGCTGGGCTTCCTCGACGGTCGCCTGGACCCTCGACGCGTACTGGGTCGCCAGCTCGGCCGTCGCATTCGATGCGTCGGCGCGCGCCTTTGCAACCTTTTGTTCGGCCTCGCGACGAGCTTCCGCGCGCAGTCCGTCGGCGCGCTCGCGCAGGGCTTTGGCCTCGCCTTGATACTTGGCGTAGCCCGAAACGACCCCGTCGATGTACTCCCGGCGTTGGCGAATCGCTTTGCCGACCGGGCGCAAGAACAGCACGTTCAACAACGCGAAGAATATCGCGAAGTTGATCAGC
>DASXDV010000060.1:0-9677 GCA_036490465.1 Candidatus Tumulicola sp.
TGAGCCGGTCGGGTTCGACGAATCGCCAGCCGCGCTCGTCCCGGATGGGGTCGCCCACGGTAACGCCGACGGCGCGCTCGAGCCCCTTGAGTTTTCGGACGATCAGCGTGCGATGTGCCCACGGACACGCGAGTGAAACGTATAGGTGATAGCGACCGGAATCCGGGGGGTACGCCGAGTTCGGATCGGTGCCGATCCACGCGCGAAACGCGTCGGCTTGCCGTACGAACTGGCCGGCTTCGGACTGCTCGTCGGGAAACTGTGCTTGGGCGGCCATGCCGGCTACAACCCGGTGAGCCCCGCTCGGTTTCCAGCCGGCCTCGAACGCCGGGCGCAGGCCGCTCGCAGCCGCGCTGAAGAAACCCCTGGGCTATGAGAGTGCTTATCTTTGCCCTAGCAATCGCCGGGCTTACGGCCTGTTCGTCGCACAAAACCACGGTTCAAACCAGCGAGGGTTCCGCGACCGTGACGACGAGCCAAGACGACAAGAACGTGACCGTCAGCACCGGCGAGGGCACGACGTCGATCGGCGAACGTGCCGATGCCGCAAAACTCGGGGCCCCGATCTACCCGGGCGCACAAGCCGATCAGCAGGGCAGCATTTCTACGACGAGCGACAAAGGAACCAGCACGATCGCCGCGTTCAAGACGGCGGATGCGTTCGAAAAGGTTTACGAATACTACAAGCAGCAGCTTCCGGCCGATGCCGAAAAAATGAAAGTTTCGAGCACGAATGGGTCGGTGGTCTCGTTCCAAATCGGCGGCGAGAGTTCGAGCGACGAAGTGAGCGTTCAGGTCTCGTCGGACAAACCCAACGAGACGGACATCCTTATCACGCACGTCGTCCGTTCCGCGGGGCCGGCCGCCGCAACGCCGGCCCCGACTCCGTCCGCCTAAACGATGGTCAGGACGACTTCCCGTGGAAGTCGAGTGCGCGCGAGTTGATGCAGTAACGCGTTCCGCGGGGCCCGGGACCATCGTCGAAGACGTGTCCGAGATGCGAGTCGCATCGCTTGCAGCGCACTTCGGTGCGGCGCATTCCGAAACTGTCGTCGTCGAGGAGGCGCACGTTCTCTTGCTCGTGCGGATGGGTAAAACTCGGCCAGCCGCAGTGCGATTCGAACTTCGAGTCCGAAGAGAACAAGGCCGCACCACAGGCACCGCAGGCGTAGGTTCCGTCGTCGCGGAGGTTCAGCAGACTTCCGGTGAAGGGCGCCTCGGTGGCGGCTTCGCGCAGAACGTGGTAGCGCTCGGGCCCGAGTTGGGTTTTCCACTCCTGCTCGGTCTTGCGCACTTCGGCGGGATAGCCCGCAGGGGCAGCTTTCGATTCTTGAGTCATTGCATACCCTAGAACGCCGGGCCGGGACGTTGCGGATGCGTTACCAGGGCAGCGGAGCGGTCCCAAACGGCGCGAATAGCCCGAAAATGAAGCTGCTGGTCGAAATCCTACTCTCGATCTTCCTTCACCCGATTGCCATGATCCTCATGTGGATCAACCTGATCGCCCGGGGAGACATGAGCACCTTGGTTAAGGTGGTTTGGTTCGTCGTCAGCATTATCTGGGGTTTGGGGCCGATTCTCTACGTGCTGGTGGCCGACGGCACGCTCTGGTAGCCTCGCTTCAGCTGCGGCGCCAGGTTAGACGGTTCGCGGTTCCCCAGATCTCGGGCGGCAGCGTTCGAATCGTGAGCACGCCGCCCGACAGGTCGAAGCGCCGTTCGAGCGTCGTCCCCACCAGGTTGGTGAATACGCTGACCTCGACGTGATGAAAGACGTGGTCGCCGCGGATTTCGTAGCGACCGGCGTACGAAAGGAACTCGCCAAGCGAGCCGGTCAGCTCGGCATTGGTGGAACTCGCGCCGTTCGGAGCCGCAAGCTTTTGGCGGTGGGCCGCCATCAGCGTCGCCGACATCCGTCCGCTCGCAGTATAGATGAGGTAACCGACGGGATTGGGTCCGAAACGCGGCTTCTCGACGTTGCCCGCCGATTCGATGACGAAGGTTTCGAGTCGCCACGCGCCGATGAGGTCGGCCGGCGAGGTCGGCGCGCCGCGCGCAACTCCACCCGCTGCCGTCGCCGCGGCAACGGATGCCGCCGTTACCAGCAACTGCCTGCGTGACCAATCCATCGTCTTTCCTTTCGGCGGCCGTTTTTATCGGCTGGAGCCGTCGACGGGGATTGAACCCGTGGCCTCGCCCTTACCAAGGGCGTGCTCTACCACTGAGCTACGACGGCAGCTACGCCCGCTCACGGTACTCCGTTTAGCAGCGTCGTCCCTACCGGCGTTTGGCGCTCCGCGGGGTCGCGCGTTTTACCAGTGCGCCCATCGAATCAAAATGACGGCCACGTTGAGCAAGAGCACCGCAAGGGCGACCCACTTGAGCATTTCGGCAATCTGAATTAGGGACGACGGTACCATGGCGGCCCTCCCAATTCGCGCACTCAAAGTGGCCGTGCGCAGCAGTCGACACGGTTCTTCCCGGCTTGACCGGGCGCCAAACTCGCTTTCCAAACTTCTGCTCGTCGATCGGGCCGAAGCCACCGCGCCCCCAGCTTTGGCGGGTCGGGAGCAGCGATGCGGCGGTCAGTGCGGTTGGTTGGCGCAGTAGGCCATCAACGCGTTGGCGATTGGGGCGATTTGCTTTGGGTTCGACAGGTCGTCGGTTCTGCTAAACGTCGCGTCCATCGACATAAACTGAACGGTCGTCGCTCCGAGATTCTTGGCCACGACCTGCTTTACGCCATACGAGCAAATGTAGTTTCCAGATTGGTAGGGTTCGAACGTAGCATCGAACTCGGCTGCGGTGAGAATGGCCTGGACCGCCGCAACGTATTGCGCAACTGTCATCATGCCGCCCACCATTCGTCGCTCGCCCGCCCGTATCCCATCGTCCCGCTAGTCTGCCCGGAGGGCCCTCGGGTCACCGTTGTAAGCCTAACGCACCACGCGTTTCGGCCTTTGCGGCGGCGAAGTCCGAACGGAATTCCGGCTTCTGCATGAGTGCCGCCGCGACGAGCGTTCCGGAAATCCAGCCGGCCTGAACGTCGCTGGGATAGTGCACGCCCGCCACGAGCCGGCTCTGTGCGAACAGGGAGGCGCGGCCAAACAAAACGTCGCGCTTTTCCGGCACCATCTGCGACAGCAGAATGGCCGCGCAGGCCGCAAATGCGGCGTGGCCGCTGGGGTAGGACGCGTGCGTTTTCTTGGCCCCCGGCGGCCGCGGGCGCGCAAAGTACGCCTTCGCTTGGTCGACGAGCAACTCCGTGTCCGAATCGAGGCGATCGAAAAGCGCCGCCGTCAACGGCACGCGCTGCGCGTTAAAGCCCGGACCCAAAACGTCGGCAAAGACGAAAACGGAGCGATGCGCGTCGGCAGCGGCTCGCGCGAGATCCGCGTTAGTACGCGACACCAAGATCTCCGCGATTTTCTTTTCGTCGTACCGTTCGAGCGGCGAGTCCGGATCGGGCGGCGGCGCCAGAAGCGTCGTGAGGTCGACGTCGGCCGAGGAGACGTAGTACGGTGTGTGGACCGTCTTCGCAGCGCTAGCCGCCGGCAAACTCGCGCCGACCGCGACGGCGATCGCGAGCAGAGCGGCTTGCAACGCTCGCCGGTCGACCCGGCGCGAAGGTGGCATAGCTTCGGGCTTCCAGAGCCCGAGGCGGTCACCTCGCGGCACTGCCGACCTTCTCCGTGACCGGTGGTGGGCCCAGGAGGTTGGCCGCCGACGTCAGCGTTTCGTCGAGCATGTTGCGCTGATATGCGACCATGTCGGCCACGTGCGGAAACCGCGCATCCGTACGGCACGCGGTTAGGCGATAGCGTTCGCCCTCTCGCGTCAGCGTGCCGCGCCTGCATAGCGTCGACACCGCCTTGACGACCGTCGCGTCCGTAGCGCGAAGCAACTCGGGATCGACGAAGACGTTTCCCGGCAGCGAATCGAGGCGTCGGCGCACCCCGAGTATCGCGTCCGTAACGCCGAACGCTTCCGCTCGATCCAGCAAGAATGACGCTAGGAGCGCAGAGGTCGTAATGGGCCGGGCCGCCGCGAGCGCCGTACCGACTTCGGCGCCCCCGCCGTACCGAAGGACGCGATACAGCATCGAGAGGCGGCCGTCTTGAAACGGGTCGTAAGCGACGGCGCAAAGCCACAGATCGGCAAAGGGTGCGAGCGCCTCGACAATTCCGCCGCGCATGGGATGCATGCGGCCATCGCGGCTGAAATCGCCCTCCGGCGTGACGTAGAACGTCGCACCCGCCTTCACCCGCTCCACGATGGCCGCGATGTCGCCGCGGTTGACCGTGCGGAGATTTTCGAGCGCTTCGTGCCGGTAGGGCTGCCTTAGGCGCGACAGCTTAATCCACGACTGCGCGAGCGTAAAGTTCTCGAGCTTCCATAAATCGCTCAGCGCGAGACCTTCCAAACCTAATGCAGCGAGCGTTTCTCCCGGCAAAATCGCGTCGAGCTCTAAATCGCCGTGCGCGGCGCGCAGCTCTTCGGCCAAACTAATGAGCGGTCGCGAAAAAAGATGGTTTTCGATCGGCAGAATGGCGAAGCAGTCCCACAGGCCGCTCAGATTAACGCCGCGGGTAAAGCGGGCGGTCCACGGTAACCGCGCCGCGATGAATCCGGTCTCGAACGTTCTCCGAGAGTTGCACATGAACAGCGGCTTCCAGGGGTGCAGCAAAAAGGTGCGCGCCGTGATCATTTCGCCTTCGTCCACGTGTTGGTGATTGGTGATCAACACGCTCGCGCCGCGTTTGGCAGGCAAACGGCCCCACTGACGGACGCGAATTCTGAACTTCATGTACAGCTGGCGGGTACCGTAAGCCGTCGCAATCATCGCCCAGTTCGGCTTCATTGGGCCACGTTTGCCGCGCGCCGGTCGCAACGGGGTCGCGACGGAATCGTTCCATACCTCAAAGCGGCATAAGGCTTCTTCGCATAGCGGGCAAGGCCCGCTTCCGTCGGTCAGCGAACCGCAACTCCAATGCTCCCGGAGCGTCTCCTAGCGGCAGCTCTCGAGGTCGTTACGATCGCGGCGATCGGCTATACCGTCGTCGCGATCTTTTGCGTCGCACGTTTCGCACGCGAACCCGAAGCCGACCGCGCCGATCGTCTCCCGCCGGTCACTCTGCTCGTACCCCTGCACGGCGCGGAATACAGCCTCGAAGAGAATCTACGCGCGTTCGCCTTGCAGGATTACCCCGACTGTCAGCTCGTTGTGGGCGTCGCGCGCGCCGACGACGATGCGCTGGCGATCGCGCGGCAGGTGGCGGCGGCACTTCCCGATCGCAACATCGAGATCAACGTCGGCGAAGTACCCGGCGCGCGCAACCCCAAGATCGCCAACGTCCTCTCGATGATGCGCCTCGCGCGCCACGAGCTGTTGATCTTGGCCGATAGCGATACTCGCGTCAGCCCGGCG
Source organism: Candidatus Tumulicola sp. (assembly GCA_036490465.1). Taxonomy (GTDB): domain Bacteria; phylum Vulcanimicrobiota; class Vulcanimicrobiia; order Vulcanimicrobiales; family Vulcanimicrobiaceae; genus Tumulicola. The sequence goes on from DASXDV010000060.1 coordinate 5,428, forward strand.
TACGTGCGCTCCGTCACCGCGCCCCTGCAAGATCCAGGCGTCGGCGTCGTGACCTGCCTGTTCGCGGGCGCTCCCGACGATACGCTCGCGTCGAGACTCGGCGCGATGTTCATGACCGAGCAGTTCATCCCGTCGGTGCTCGTCAATCGGCTGTTCGGACCGCCGCGCCACTGCTTGGGACCGACCAACGCCATCCGCTCGACCGTGCTTTCCGAAATCGGCGGTTTTGAGGCACTGGCACCCCACCTCGCCGACGACTTCATGCTCGGGCATTACGTTGCGGCCCGAGGTCTGAGGGTCCGGATCTCCCGGTACGTCGTACACACGACCGTGTCGGAAGCGAGTTTCGCGGCGCTCTGGAACCACGAGCTACGCTGGCACCGGACCATCCGCAGCGTGCAGCCGGCCGGCTACGCAGGCATGTTCCTCACCTATCCGGTGCCGCTCGCGCTGATTGCGTTTTTCCTCGCGCCCGGGCTGGAAAGCGCCTCGGTCCTCCTGATAGCCGCCCTCGCACGAATCGCGCTGCAGCGCGTGTCGGCCCGCGCGCTGGGCGTTCCGCCCGCGGCACCGTGGCTGGTGCCGCTCCGCGACCTCTTCGGAATCGCCGTATGGGCGGGGGGACTAGCCGGACGCGCGGTTCGCTGGCGCGGCGCGGAACTGCACATGGAATCCGGCGACTTGCTCGCCGAGCGTCGTGAGGAATCGCCCTCTACGGTCTCCTAGGTGGCGGTCGGTTCGGCTGCGGCGGACGCGGCCGTCGTGCGGCTCTTGGCCGTTTGCGTCGACTTCTTACGCTCGCGCATGAACCTGAAGAACTCCCCGCCCTCGCGCAAACGCCGCGAGCGTACTTTCGGGTCGCCCATCATGCCCCATAGCAGCGAGAATACTTTGCGCGGCCGGAGGTAAAACTTGCGATAGAACTCCTCGACCGAATCGAACATCATGGTCGACGTGAGTCCCGGGTAACTGAGAGCCGCGTTTTGGATTCCGTGGGTGTCGACCAGCTCGCCGGTTTGGATCTCCAGCCAGCCTCCCTCTTGAGCCTGACGATAGAGTTCGGTACCGGGATAGGGTGCCGCCAAGGAAACCTGAATCGTTTCCGGTTCTAACTCGCGGGCGAACTCGATGGTCTCGCGGATCGTTTCCGGCGTCTCGCCCGGAATGCCCAAGATGAACGTGCCGTGCACTTTGATCCCCAACTCGTGACAGTTCTTCGCGAACTCCCGAATGTGATCGAGGCGCGTTCCTTTCTTCATGCTATTGAGGATCTTTTGGCTGCCGGATTCGTAACCCACCAGCAGGAGCCGCAGCCCGTTGGCCTTGAGAATTTCCAGCGTCTTGCGGGGGACGTTGGGCTTGGCGTTGCACGACCACGTCAATCCGAGCCGTCCGAGGCGGCGCGCGATCTCTTCCACGCGCGGCATGTTGTCGGTCAGCGTATCGTCGTCGAAGAAGTACTCGGAGACTTGCGGAAAGAGCGTCTTCGCCCGCGCCATCTCGGCTTCGACGTTGTCGGCGCTGCGCACCCGGTACAGGTGGCCGCCGATCGTTTGCGGCCATAGGCAGAACGTGCACTTCGACTTGCATCCGCGGCCGGTGTACAGCGAAATGTACGGGTGGTTCAAATAACCGTTGAAGTAGTTCTCGATGGTTAGATCGCGCTTGTACACGTCTAAAACGCTCGGGAACGCATCCATGTCGGTGATCGTGGGACGCTGCGGATTGAGCTCGATCCGTCCGTTCTCCCGATAGGCGATTCCGTGGACGTCGCGCAACGGCTTCCCCGAAGCGATTTCGACGCAGACGTAATCGAACTCGCCGGCCGAGACCCAGTCGGCTGCCGGCGCCCGTTCCAGATACTGCAGCGGCATCACGCCGGTTTGCGCGCCGACCATGCCGACGGTGACCTTCGGGTTTTCTTCCTTGAGCCGCGTGACGAACTTCGCATCGTTGGCAAACGACGGCGTGCTCGTATGAACGATCACTTGATCGTATTCCTTCGCCATCGGCGCGACGTCTTCGACGCTCAGATCGTCGGGAGGGGCATCGACCAGCTTGCTGCCGGTGACCATCGCCGCCGGCTGGGCCAGCCACGTCGGATACCAAAATGCCCGAACTTCCCGGCGCGTTTGGTACCGAGAACCGGCGCCCCCGTCGAACCCCCGGAAGCTGGGCGGATTGATAAACAACGTCCTCTCGAAATCTTCCATATAACTCCCTTACGCCTAATGCTTTCGCGAACGACTTCGCCGCGGCATCCGCAATCGACTCCCACGGCGCCGCTCGCCGCCCCGAGGGACGTTGCGGCAGCCGATAACGCGATGTCTTTCTGGAGCGGGCGGCGGGAATCGAACCCGCGACTCTTGCTTGGAAGGCAAGGGCAACACCTCGACAGGCAACTTAAAAGGCCACTTCTACGGCGAAATATGTACGGGAGCGGTCGCTTCGGTATGCCAGCGCACGGGCGATAGGTTGTAGTCTGGTTGTAATCGTGCTATTCTTTTCCTAGTAAATGCATGAAGGCCCCGGCAGGCGGTAACCCGCCGAGGCCAAGCCACCGGAAGGATTATTTCCGATGACAGCCACCAGCATACCCCAACTCCCCGCCCCCGCCGCAAGCGCCGCTAATCAGTATCCGACCGCAACGGTCGAGCGGGCGCGCGAGTACGCCGAAGCCTCTTACGCCGAACGCACCCGCCGCGCGTATGCCAGCGACTTTCGCGCCTTCGAGGCATGGTGCCAAAGCAGTGGACTGAGCCCCTTGCCGGCGACTCCCCAAACCGTCGTGCTCTACGCGACGCAGCTCGCCGAGCGCGCGAAGCTCGCCACGATCCGCCATCACCTCGTCGCGATTGCCTTCGCGCATCGGGAACGGGGTCTAGAACTGCCCACAACGCACGAAGTCGTGCGCCGCCTGCTGCGAGGCATCGCCCGCACCATCGGCTCGGCACAGGTCCGCAAATCGGCCGTGACGCTCGAGGCGTTGCGCGCCATGCTCCTGGCAATCCGCGACGACGGCCTCAAGGCCAAGCGCGACCGCGCGATTGTACTCCTAGGCTTTTCCGCGGCGCTGCGTCGCAGCGAGCTTGCCGCCCTCACCATCGACGACCTGCGCTTCTGCAAAGAGGGTCTGCGCGTCACGATCCGTCGCTCCAAGACGGACCAAACCGGCGAGGGCGCCGAGATCGCCGTCCCACTGGTCGCGAACCGGTCGCTATGTGCTGTTCGTGCCGTGCGTGCGTGGCTTGACGCCGCCGGCCTGACCGCCGGCCCGCTGTTCCGCACGTTCACCCTTCGGCGGGAAATCACCGACCGCGCGATCGACGGCCGCGATGTCGCGAATCTCGTCAAAGCGCTCGCCGACCGCGCCCGCATCGAGGGCGACTTTAGCGGTCACAGCCTGCGCGCCGGCTTTGTGACCAGCGCCGCGCGCGCCAAGGTGTCTCTCGATTCAATCGCTCGCACGACGCGGCACAGGAGCCTCGCCGTGCTCATGACGTACGTCCGTCCGGCGCAAGCCTTCGACGACGTAGCGCTCACGGCGGTGATCGTCTGATGGAAACGCCGAACAGCGTCATCGACTTTCGCGGATGGACTGAAAAGCGCTATCCTGGCCTCTTCGAAGATCTCGTAGCCCGCGAGCAAGAAGCAAAACGCGCAAAGGTTTGGGCGGACCTCGATGCTGCGCTTGGTCGCGTCGATGAGTCCGTAAAGGGCATCTCGGCCGAGCTTGCGCAAAGTGCCGGCCCCCGAACGACCGACCAAGCCCCCGCGGCGAACCTCTCGTTCGAGGAATGCTTTCAGATTCTCGTCGCCCTCAGGCGCGTACCAAACCAGGACCTTGTGGAACGCGTTAGTCAGGACGTTTGGGATCGCCTTTGGGAGATCGACGAGATTTCCGCATACGAGGCCATGCGACGCATCCATCGTTGCCGACCAACACCGTCGAAACCGGCCAAACGCTACTCCAAAGATGGCATCGAGATCACTGCACCAGCCGACACATGCTCGGCTTAACGAAAGGAACTAAAAGTGAATACGAACCTTCGCACACGCCAGACACCCCTAGGACTCGCCAGCGCGACGCTCAAGCGCGCAATACTCCTAACGCCGTCGGCGCCGAGGTCCATGCAAGATAGCCCTTCTAAGACGGAAGCGCAGCGCATTCTACGCGGGCTAGCGGGACACTTCACGCAAATGGGCGCGGTAATGTCCTACGTTTGCGCTGGCTTAGAAACCGCGCCCCA
>DASXDV010000087.1:0-4831 GCA_036490465.1 Candidatus Tumulicola sp.
TCTCGGTACAGTGCGGGTAAGGCCTCGACGTTCGCCGGATCCGCCAAATCCGGCTTGGTGAAAACGACGACGGCGCCGACCTCTTGAAGCTCCGCAAATGCAAGGAGTTGGTCCAGAATCACCAGGCGCGGTGACGGGTCGGCCAAGGCGGTTACCGTGACCAGCATGTTGACGTTGGCGGCCATCGTTTTCGAGCGTCCGCCGGGGGTGCGCCGCTCGAGGGTAAGGTCGCGCGGCTCGATTCGCTCGAGCACCGCCGCACCGTCTTCGAGAAGGCGCACGCTGACGACGTCGCCCGGAACCGGCATGAAGCGCTTACCGGGCATGCGCGGCAGTTGCGCCAGGCGCGCAAGCGTCTCACCGTCGACGGAGATCCACGCCGAATTTTTGCCGGTAGAAACCACAAGTGCACGGCGAACGTCGTCTACGCGCAAGATTGCGCCACGGCCGCGGCTAACGATGCTAGCGTAGTGCGATGGGCAACGGCTAAGGCCGAGGAACCTTTTGCGGCTTCCAAACGTGAGGCCCTCAACGCCGCTTTGCGCGAGCGCGGAGGGCTGGTCCGTTGGCGCGTTTCCACCCGGGCCGGGCGATCGTATGCCCTACTGGAGTTGCCCGACGAGGTTTCCAGCACCACCGTTGCTGAGGCGGCGGCCGCCGTCGGCGCGGTCGCGTACGAAACCCCGGTCATCGCCCTTGCAGTTTTCCCCGCGGTCGCCGAAGCCTTGCCAGCTTTGATTTCTGCGCTTGCCGGTGCGGGCGGGCCCGCCGGGATTCGTTCCTGCGAACCCTGCCGCAACGCCGGGGCGGCGATCGAATGGGATCTCGACCGTACCCGCGCCGGCGTGGTCCTCGGACTGGTCGACGTCGAGCTGGGACGGTTTGCGAGTGGCCGGACCGCCGAGCTCTTGACCCCCCTGACGCCGGCTTGGACGGCGCGGATTGCCGCCGACGGCCTGGCAGCACCGGAGATCGGTCCCGACCGTATCCTGGAGACGCTGATCGAACGCGCCGGTCTGCGGGTTCCGACCGATGTTTAACCTCGTCTTTTCGCACGTCGGGATCACCGACGTGCTCGACGTGATCGCCACCAGCGTCCTCATCTATTACTTGCTGCTGTTGATCCGTGGGACGCGCGCGGTGCAGATTCTCATGGGCATCCTCGTGCTCGTCGCCCTCCTGGGGATCGCGAACGTCCTGCACCTGCAGCTGCTGGTGACGATTCTACAGTTGATCGTAGTCGGCGCCGCGGTGACGGTCCCGATCGTCTTTCAGCCCGAGCTTCGCCGAGCGCTCGAGCAAATCGGGCGCGGCGGGCTGTTTCGCTTGGACTCCGACGACCGGGTTGTCGGCTGGACCCGCCCCGAAGACCGCGGCATCGACGCGCTCGCTCAAGCGGCGTTCCTGCTCGCACGCGACAAGCGCGGGGCGCTGGTAGTCATCGAACAGCAGAGCGGATTGAAGGAGTTCTGCGAGACCGGCACCGAGCTCGACGCGCGTCTTTCGGCGGAGCTGCTGCTGGCGATTTTCATGCCGCGCTCGCCGCTGCACGACGGAGCGGCGATCGTTCGCGAAAATCTCATCGTCGCAGCCGGCTGTTTCTTGCCGCTGGCCGAGCATTCGTTGCGCGGCGTCCGGGTAGGCACGCGCCATCGTGCCGCCATCGGACTCACCGAGCAGACCGACGCCGTCGTTCTGATCGTGTCCGAAGAGACCGGTGCGGTTTCGATCGCCCGCAACGGCAAGCTCTCGCGTCCGATCGACGAAGAGCAGCGGCTGGTCAAAATGCTGCTCGCGATCACCCGAGCGCCGCGCCGCGAACGTCGCCTCCGCAACGATCTCGTATCCCACCTCCGCGCGCGTTTGACGTCGGAAAAACCTCGTGCAGATCATCCGCAAGAACTTCACACTTAAACTGCTGGCGCTGCTGCTGGCGATCGTCGGCTGGGCCTACTTTCGGTTCGCAACCAATCCGATCGTCGCGGCGGCCCGGTTCGCGCAGCAGATTTCCGTCCCGATCGTCGCGGCCAACTTGCCCGCGGGCTACGTCGCCCACTACACCGAGCGCGAGGCGGTCGTCACCATCGAGGGCGGACGCGGCGATCCGGCGGTCAAGCCCGACGACGTCAAGGCCGTTCTCGACCTTTCGAACAAAGGGGCCGGCGTGTACAACGTTCCGGTCGCGCTGGTCGCTCCGGCGGTGGCGGTCCAAAGTCTGAGCCCGGCGTCGGTTACCCTGACGATCGAGCGGATCGAAACGCGGCCGTTCGCCGCCGCACTGCGCTATTCGGGTTCGTCGAGCGGCGTCGTCGTGGCCGGCTCGCGCATCGCGCCTCAAACGGTCACCGTTCAGGGGGCGACGACGATGCTGGGGCAGGTCGCCTCGGTACAGCTCGACGTGGCGCTTCCCAGCGAGCCCAAAACCGTGGACGAAATGGTTCGGCCGGTAGCCGTCAACGCCAGCGGCAACGAGATCGCCGGTCTGGTCGTCTCGCCGGACCTCGTTCGCGTGCAAATTCATTTCGTCGCCGGAACGTCGACGGAAAGTAAGCCATGAGCCGCTTGTTCGGTACCGACGGGGTGCGCGGAGTCGCTAATGCCGATCTTACGCCGGAACTGGCTTTCCAGATCGGGCGGGCGGGCGCCACCGTTTTAGCGCACTCGAGCGATCGTCACCGGCCGCTCATCGTCGGGCGCGACACGCGCTTGTCGGGAACGATGCTCGAAGCGGCCATCGTCGCCGGCGTAACCTCGGTCGGCCGCGACGTGATCTCGTTGGGGGTCGTACCGACGCCGGCCGTGGCCTGCGTGACGCGGCGCGAAGGCGCGGCCGCCGGAGTGATGATCAGCGCCTCGCACAATCCGATCGCCGATAACGGCGTCAAGTTCTTCGGTCCCGACGGCTTCAAGTTGTCCGACGACATCGAAAGCGAGATCGAATCGCTGCTCGACTCCGACGATTTACCGCGGCCGACCGGAACCGGGGTGGGGGTCGCGCGTCTTGCCCAAAATCTCGCGCGACATTATTACCGCGAACTGTACGAAAGCCAGGCCGATTTGCACGGCCTGCACGTTATCGTCGACGGCGCGTTCGGGGCCGCCTTCGGGGTCGCACCGTATGCGCTGCGAAAGCTCGGGGCGACCGTCACCGAACTGCACTGCAGCGCCGACGGCGCGCGCATCAACGTGGAGTGCGGAGCGACCGATCTGCGGCCGCTGCTTGCCGCGGTTCGCGCGCGCGTCGAAGCCGGCGAACGGCACGTCGTGGGCGTCGCCTTCGACGGCGATGCAGATCGCGCGCTGTTCGTCGACGAAACCGGGAGCCTCGTGACCGGCGATCACGTGATGTTCGCGATCGGCGGCGACATGCAGTCTCGCGGCGAGCTGCCGGGTAATGCGATCGTGGGTACCGTGATGAGCAACATCGGTTTCGAACGCGCGCTGCGCGCCCGCGGAATCGAGCTGATTCGCGCGCCGGTGGGCGACCGCTACGTCCTCGAGCGAATGCGCGAAGGAGGATACGCATTAGGCGGCGTGCAGTCCGGGCACGTCATCGACTTGCGCCGCAACACCACCGGGGACGGACCGATGACGGCAATGACGGTGTTCGGAATCGTAACGGCCGGACGGACGACGTTGCACGACTTGGTTCGCGACGTCGTGCTCGCGCCGCAAGTGTTGGTGAACGTTGCGACGGCGCGATTCGACGCGCTCGCCGCACCGCCGGTGGTGGCGGCGATCGCCGCTGGAGAAGCGACGCTGGGCGAGGCCGGTCGATTGTTCGTTCGCGCCTCGGGAACCGAGCCGTTAATCCGAGTCATGGCCGAGGGGGACGACCGCCCGCTAGTCGAGCGAACCGCCGCGAGCGTGGCGGCGGCCATCGAGAAGGAGATCGCCGTTGGAGCGTAAACCCCAACCTACGTCATGATCCGGGGTCTTGGAAGACCTCGGACCACTACGCTGCACAAGATCACTGAGTTGGGTCCAGGTAGGACCCAAGCGGGGGATTCCCAGGTAGGGGTGAGTGAGCCGGTTCGGCTCTAGGGCGACTCTTTTCCGCCCGAACCCGTCAACTAACCTCGCAAGTGTTGTGAAAGAGGAGCGAATCTCTTGCGTCATGCGTTAGCTGTCGGGGCATTGGTTTGTTCGATCGCCGGTTCGTGCGCGATCGCGAGTGCCGCGACCCGTACCACCGCATCCACCGTGGCCGTGAGTCCCGACGTCGCCGAATGGACGTCGCATCTAGTCATCACGTCGCCATCCCACCACGGATCCGGGATCGGCCGCTTTACCGGCGGGATCCTAGCTCGGACGAGCAAGCTCGCGGGGCTGCTGGCCCGTACGGCGCTGCACTTTTTAGGGACGCCGTACGTCTTCGGGGGCACCAGTACGTCGGGATTCGATTGCTCGGGCTTCGTCCAGCACGTGTATGGCATGGCCGGGATCTCGTTGCCGCGCACGGCCGACGCTCAGTACGATGCCGGCAAACCGGCCGTCGGCGGTCCGCACGTGGGCGACCTGGTGTTTTTCGAGACCTATACCGAAGGCGTCTCGCACGTCGGCGTCTACCTTGGGAAGGGTGAGTTCGTGCACGCCAGTTCCAGCCACGGCGTGATGGTCAGTAAATTGTCGGATTCGTACTGGCGGGCTCGGTACGTCGGCGCCAAACGGCTGATCGCCGCACGCCACTAGAAGGCGCCTCGGGAGAACGCCGGCCTAACAGGGGGCCGTTTCCGCAAACGATAATCTGCCTTGCCGCGGCTTCCAGTGGGGTGTAGCCAAGTGGTAAGGCAGCGGACTTTGACTCCGCCATGCGTTGGTTCGAATCCAG
>DASXDV010000167.1:0-20674 GCA_036490465.1 Candidatus Tumulicola sp.
CGAATTCGGAAGCATCCTCAAGTTCGCCGAGGAGACGTTCCATCTGGGATCGCTTGGGACGACCGACGTCCGCGCGGACGATCTGCGCGACTGTTTCGATTTTAGTCGACCGCCGCGCCGATTCCAAACGATTCCGGCCCCGACCTACAAGCCTGACGATCCCCCCGCTTCCGGAGTCTCGCCGCCCGCAGATCCATCGCTCGATAGCGACTGAGAGACGTTCGATCCGGCCGCACCTACGCCGGCCGGTCGCTGGGAACGAACTCCATATAATCCGCCGTTCGAGCGGAAAAGGTCGCATCGAAGTAGCGGGCAACGACGTGCAGCGCGGCCGAAATGCCCGACGTGAGGCCGCCCGCCGTCACGATGCTGCCCTCGTCCACGAAGCGAGGGCCGCGCACGAGCGTGACCTTCGGAAACTCCTTGGCGAAGGCGTCGTAGTAATCGTGATGCGTCGTCGCCGACTTTCCGTCTAAGATTCCCGCCTTGGCAAGCTTGAACGCGCCGGTGCAAATCGACATCGTCAGATCGACCTCGCCCTGAATCTCGCGCAGCAGTCCCATGAATCGCGGCGAGGCGTTCGATTGTGCCGGCACGACGACGACGTTGGGCCGGGGTACCGCATCGAACGAGTAGGTCGGCTCGACCCGCAGTCCGTCGGTCATCTCGACGATCTGGGTGGTCTCCGCGACGGTGAACAACTCGAACGGCATGTCGCCGTTGGGCAGTATCGTATCTTGGAACGTTTCCCACGGTCCGGCGAGATCGATCACGTTGGCACCGCTGGAGATGACGAAGGCCACCTTGATGCGGCCGTCTTTCGGAATCGGAATCGGCTTGGCCGGCACCGGCGATAGCGATCGGGCCGAGCCGCGGGTCCCCGTCCCCAACGCCAGCCCGCTTGCAATTGCGGCTCCGAGAATTTGTCGTCTATTCATTCCCTTAGTATGAAGGCCGCCGGCGCGCCCGTCTTGGACGCTTCGCCATCGCCGATGCTAAGATCGTTCAAGACGCGCGCAGCCGCTTGCAGGGAAGATGGTCGGACCACGATGGAAAAACTGGCACCGGGGCATTGGTACGGCACCGCGAGCGAACTCAGACGATCGGCGGCGTCCTGCTCTCGGTCGTCTATCACGATCGCCCGCGCTCGATCGGCGTACACGAGCACGCTCTGTCGTACTTTCTCATGCCGTACGCCGGCGGATACCGCGAGACCAAGGACGGTACGACGATCGAATACGACCCGTTCAGCATTGCGTTTCATCCGGCCGGCTTCGTTCACTCCGACGAAGTTCTCGCACCCGAACGGTTCTTCGCAATCGAGTTTCAGCGCGAGTGGCAGTCGCGGGCGGGTCACCTCTACGACACGTCGGCCTGGCGGCTCGAGCTGCAGCACGGCGAAACCGTGTGGCTTGCGGTGCAGCTCCTCCGGCGCTTTCTCACCGGCGAACTCGACGATCCGCTCGAAGTCGACGCGATCGTTTCGGAGATGCTGGGGATCGCACTTCGGCTCGTCGATCGCGACCGGCCCCGGCGCGCCTGGGTCGAACGCGTCAAGGGCATTTTGCGCGACGGCTACGCGGAGCGGATTTCACTCGAGCACTTAGGCGCGTGCATCGGCATGCATCCCGCGTCGCTCTCGCGCGGATTTCGCGTCGACGAAGGCATTACGATCGGCGAATATCTGAGCCGCGTTCGCGTTCGACAGGCCTGCCGGCTGATGGCCGCCGGACCGGGAACGCTTGCGGAGATCGCCGTCGCTAGCGGATTCGCGGACCAGAGCCATCTTACGCGCGTCTTTAAGTCGGTCACCGGCTCGCCTCCGGGCGCGTTTCGCGAACTCGTCGGCGACCGTTAAAATCAAGTACCGTCCTCGCGAGACGCCGCGACGCCCGCTCGATTTCGAAAAGATGCCCGCGGTGCGAACGCACGAATCCCATGAAGTAAAGCCCCGGTAGCGAAGTCGGCGCGCCCGACGAAAACTGTGGATAGCCCGTTTCGTCGAGCATTTCCGGAATTGCGATCAGCCGCTCGAGCCCGGTCCGATAACCGGTCGCAAATATGACGGCATCGAACGGCTCTTGGCTGCCGTCGGCGTACGCCGCGCCGCCTTCCGTAAGGCCGATTATGCCCGGGCGGATCGCGACGAGACCACATTTCAACGCTCGCACGAAGCCGACGTCGATGACGGGTATCCGCCGATCCGAAAACGGCTCCCATTGCGCCTTTCGTAAACCGTAGCGCCCGAGGTCTCCGAGCGCGAGCCGTGCGACGGCGCTTCCGACGCGATCGGCAATCGGCGCGGGAAGCCCGCCCAGCGCGATCCCGAAAAGCTGCACCGGCACGCCGAGAAAATCGCGCGGAACGACGGGCGGCGCCGTTCGAACGGCCACGGCCACGAAGGCCGCGCCCGTTTCCACGAGGTCGGCAGCGATCTCGGCGCCCGTGTTGCCCAAACCGACGACGAGCACCCGTCTCCCGCGCAACGCGCGCCCCGTCGCGTATTGCGACGAATGCAGCAAGGCGCCTCGATAACCGCCGCGGCCCGGCAGTTCGGGTTGCACGGGCTCGCCGTACATCCCGGTTGCGACCACGACGGTTCGATAGCGGCGCGTTCCACGGTTGGTTTCGAGGAGGTAGGCCCGGCGTTCGGGCGGCGCACCGGGTTCGATCCGAATGGCGCTTACGCTGCAACCGAGTTTCACGCGTAAGCCGAGGCTTCGAACGTACTCACGCAGGTACTGCGCGTAGAGGTCCTTGGGAACGTATCTGGGATACGCCGACGGAATCGGCAGGTGAGCTAGTCCGGAAAGACCTCGGACGGTATGGAGCCGAAGCCGCTCGTACCGTCGCAGCCAAGAAGCACCGATACGGTCGTCGCGATCGAGGACGTCGGCCTCCAGGCCCACCTGCTTCAACGCGCCTGCCGCGCTCAGCCCCGCGGGACCTCCGCCCACGACCGCGATCTCCGGAGAGTCGGTCAGGACGCGCGCGAAATCCGGCTTTCGAAAGCCTTGCGCTCGGCGCGCTGGTTTTCGTCCATCGTTGCACCCTTACAGCCGTAATGGACCGTCAGCCGCGGTGTCGCGGGCCGGCAGTCGACCGTAATGATGGTTTCGTCGCATCGATCGCAGATGCGCTTGGTGTGGTAACGAAGGGCGAACACGTTATCGGGCTCGCATCGCACGAGCCTCAGCAGCGGAAGCCGCTCCCGGCGGCGCCCGAACGGCCACCACCTCATGCTCATTTAGTCCTCGTTATTTCGCCTTACGGCGTGCGTCTTCCTCGGCACGGCGCCGTGACGTCGATTCCATTGGCGTCGCCATTTTGATCATACCGCTGACGACCGTAATCGGGATTCCGTTGTGGAAACCCATGTTCTACCTCCTTTCCTCGCATTTTGTCTTGCGTCCCTATTGACACGTTACCGCCCGAAAAAGTTTCATTTCCGATCAAACCTGGAGCTCTCGTTCGATCGCGCCGATTAGCAATTCGTCCTCGGGTGCGACGTCGGGCGAAAAGCGTTCGACGGCCTTTCCGTCGCGCCCGACGAGGAATTTCTCGAAGTTCCAAAGGACCTCGGGTTCGGGATTCGGCGTCATGCCATAGCCCTTGAGTTCCTCGCGAAACGCCTCGCTGCGAGTCGCCTTGGGCTGCTGCGCGATGAGCTCGGCGTACAGAGGATGCTTGCTCTGGCCGACGATCCCGATCTTCGAGAACATAGGAAAATTCACGCCGTAGGCGGTGGAGCAGAAGGTTGCGATCTCCTCGTCCGTGCCGGGCTCCTGGCCCGCAAAGTCGTTGGTGGGGAAGCCCAGAACGACCAGGCCCGCATCGCGGAATCGCGCGCTCAACGCTGTCAGCCCTTCGTACTGCGGGGTCAAACCGCATTTGGACGCCGTGTTGACGACCAGCAACACCTTGCCGGCGTAATCGCCAAGATTCGCCGCTTTTCCGTCGATCGTGGTGAGGGGGATCTGCTGCAAATCGGTCATGCTACCTCCATCCCCCGGCTTGACGTGCGTCCGGTCCGGGAGGTTGCGACGGCGACCGGCCGCCTATTTGTCCGAAGGCGTATAGGCCGCGCCCCCGAGACCGCTGTAAAAGTTGGGATTCGCCGTGCTGGTCCACCGATTCGCGGCGACCTTGCCGAGGTCGAGCCATCCGCCCGTGTCGCCGATGGCGATTTTCGTATCTCCGGCGTTAAAGGCCCCCGACACCGGATCGCCGATGCCGAACGCGTTTACGAGCGTCGGACCCAGGACTTTAAAGGGCGCGGCGTTGGGCGAAACGGGCAGCTTATAACGCGAGATCGTTCGCGCGTTTTGGTCGAGCACGTTGAGCGTTTTGCCGCCGTTGCTGACGTAGACGCCGCCGAAGAACTCGTACGTGCCGATCGGCTCGACGATCGTCAGCGCCGGATGGGTCGTCGGGTTCGCAATCTCGCCCAGCCCGAAGCCGAAGTTACTTTCGCTGTCGTATCCGGAAAAGGTGAACCAAAGGTTGCCGGCGCCGTCCACGTCCATGTAGCCGACGCCGCAGATTGGAGCGCAGTTGGCGCCCACCGAAATCAACTTCGGTGCGGCGGAAGGCTTACCGGCGGGCCACCATTCGAAACCAGCGCCCAGGGTCGAAACGCAGCTTGGAGTGCACGTTTCGATGCTGAATAAATTCAAGGAAGCGAAGACGTGACCGGCCGAGTCGAGTCCGCTGTCGTATCCGAATCCGCTGAAGGATTGACACTCCGAGACCGGGCTCGGGCAGCCCGGAACGTATTGTTTGCGCAGCGTACCCGTACTACCGTACTCCTGCACGACCCCGTTGGTGCCGCTGGTCGATCGCAGTTCGCAGCCGACCCACAGGTTTTGCGCGTGGTCTACTTTGAGGGCGATCGGGGAAAAGCAGTTGTTCGCCGACGTGTCGATCGCCGTGACCGTCCGGTCGTTTGGCATGCTCTGGCCAAGTACGTAGTCGAAGTTCGTGTCCGACGCCCAGACGGCGACCTTCGCTCCCGCGTGAAACGAGCGATGCGGACGCGGGAGAGCCTGCCGCTTCACCTGCTCGCGCAATGCTCTCAAGGGAATCGGCGCCGGAAGCCGGCCTTCGAGTTGGAGTGCCAAGAGCTTCGACGGCGTCGTGCGCGCGTTTAAAAGGTCGGCGGTTTGGCCGGACGGGCTGGCGATTTGGACGGCGCCCAGCGAGCACCCCGCGAGTAAAACGGCCACGAAACCGAGCGCGCCACATCTGGCGCTTGCAGAAGCGATCATGGATAAACGATACGACTTTGAGGCGCCGGCGACCCGCCGGCGCTGGGCCGGCTTCCGCGTTTTCCTAGGTCACGGTCCGGTGACGGTTATCGGTTGCGATGCCACGAGGATTCCGTTGTTGTCGCGATCGTAAACGTTGAGCCGTAGCTGCCCGGGGCGAGCCGGAACGAAGGCAAAGTCGCGCGTTTCGCCGATCGTGACGGCCTGCGTCGCCGTTACTTCGCGCATTAGCGCCGGCGGAAAATCTCGGCCGTCTTTGGCAATCGGAGTCCAACGAACCGCGCGCCGGCCGTCGGTAAGGGACACGACGAAGTTCTGACCCGCGAGCGTCAAGACGGCGATGCGAAGACGCTGCCGAACGCCGGCCGCCATCGAGATCGGCGACGGCGTCAGAGAGCCGCCGATCGCGACGAACGGCGATCCGGCTTTGGCATACGATTCCGAAATCATCATCAGGTGATCGGTCGCGGGATCGAACGACTGACCGGGCGGCATCACGATCAGCGCGCCATCCAGTCCGCTCCCAAGTTGCCACCCGTCGTCCATGTGCGCGTGGTACATGAACGTTCCGGCATCGGGCGGCGTAAATCGCGCCACGAACGTGCTGCCAGGATCGATCGGGGGAGACGTGCCGCTCGCGCCGGACATCGCCATTCCCATTGCGGATCCGCCGTCGTAATAGCTATCCTCGAGCGCGATGCCGTGCCAGTGTACGCTGGTTTGTTCTTGCGTTCGATTCGTAATCGCGATCGCAACCGGTTCGTCGCGCGTCAACACGATGGGCGGCCCGAGGTTGCCGCTGGAATCGACGGTGCGATCGCCGTCGATGAGGGCAATCGTATCCTTCGTGAGTCCCGGATACGGTGGTTTCGCGACGTCTCGAGAGTCGAACACGAGCTTGAGTTGGCGCGCCGAGGCATCGGCGACCGGCGGCGGCGGATCGCCCGGGCGCGGCACGACCCGGATCGCGATCACCATCCCGCCCATCGGTTCGTTGGGCAAGTGGAATCGTTTGGCGATGGCGGCATCTGAAGCGTCGTCGCTCGACGGCCGGTGCGCGAGCATCTCGGCGAGCGGCGGATGGCGCGTGATGTGGTCGTCGATGTGGCAGTGAAACATCCAGTTGCCGGCACGATCGGCCGTCCAGGTCAGCTCTTCGGCTTCGCCGGGACGAAATGCGTGCGTTACCTCGTCGTACGCATTGGGTCGATCGAGCCGATAGTAAAATCCGTGGAGATGCATCGGATGCGTCATGAGCGAAGCGTTGAAGACCGCCCACGTCACCGTCTTTCCACGTTCGTACGTCAGCCGCTCGGTGGCCGGAAACGAACGGCCGTTGATCGTCTCGAGCATGTCCAGAAAGTTCGGCGTGCCGTCTTGCATTTTCACCGGATCGTAAATCCCCAGGACGAAGACGTGGTCGACCCGCGGCCGGTGGGGCGCTTCGACGACGATCGCTCCCGAGAGTTCCGCATCGCGAAAAATCCGCGAGTCGATCGTCTCGCTCGGATCGTTGCGATTCGCGCCCCGATCGTCGCTGCCGTAATAACCGAACGCTCCCGGGCGGTCGAGCACGAAGGACAAGCGGCGCGTTTCGCCGCTGCGAACGCGCACGACCGCGGTTTCCGCTTCGGCGGGAGGGGCCAAGCCCCGGACGTTGAGTTTGTGCCCGAGATCGTTGCGCAGCGTGAGGACGACGCGCGTTCCTCCGGGAACGCGAACGAACGGCCCGGGGACCTGCAGCGGCTTGCCCGTCTCTCCGAAGGCCTCGACCGGCAGCCCCGTCGTGTGGGGACCATCGGGATGCCATAGCCCGCGTCGCGCGACCAGGGTCAGCCTGAGCGTCCCGTTATGAAGAACTCCCGCGGGACGCGTGTTGTCGTTCGCGGCGATCTCTTGCACAGCCGGCGCTTTTAGGGCCGCCGTCTGTTGGGACGCCGAACTGCCGAGAGCGGCCGCCCCCGTGAAGAGCAGCGCGGCCGATGCCAAGACGGCTGCGGATAGGGTCTTTGCCATGGCCCCAGGCTAGCAAGTCGCCGTACCGCCGGCGTCGCAAATCCAGGGAGACTCCCAATGTGGTCGCGACCTAGCTTCGCAACTCGGCCGTTCTCGACTCGGTGCGCAACGCCGGGCCCTCCCGGCTATCTGCGCTTGTGAGCCGTAGACGACGCACGGTCGATCGGCGCATTTTCGTTAGGGGCCGTCGGCCTCGACGTTCAGAGTGATGTCGACCGTGTTTCCGACGATCAGCGGGCCGTACGTCATGCCCCACTGCGTGCGGTCGACTTGCGCGGTAGCCGAGTAGGCGATGATCGATCGGCCGCGCGGAGATTTTCCCGAAGCGACGACTTGGGCGGCAAGCGCGATCGGATGCGTTTGTCCGGCCATCGTCAGATTGCCGTCGATGGTGAAATGCTTGGGATCGGTACCCTCGACTTTGGTGCTCGCGAAACGGATCTCCGGCGTCGCCGCGACGTTGAAGTAGTGGGGCGAGCGCAAGTCGTTATCCCGCATATCGTTGTGCGTATCGAGCCTCGCTGCGTCGAGAACGGCGGAAACGGCCGTTGGGATCTGTCCGTCGCCCGGCAGCGTGACCGACGCGGTGCGTATCGGGATGGTTCCGATCACCGGGACGATTCCGAAGTGACGCGCGGTAAACTGAGCCGTCGAATGGACCGGGTCGATCGTCCAAGTCTCGGAGGTTGCTGCAAGGACGGGTGCGACGCCGAACGCGATCGATATCGCGAGCGCAAGCGAGAGCTTTTTCATCGCGGCTTCTTCGGTGAGCCACGTTTCCAGCCTGTTAAAGAATGTGTGAAAGCTTGCTTGCCGGCGTGGCCGGAGGGGCGGTGCGGGCTAGCGACGCAGACCTCTGGCATGCCTCGCCCACAATCCGTGTACCGCTAGTGCGCCGCGCCCTTTCGCGAGCGCTCCTAATCGTCGTGACGCTCTTCGTCGCGACCGTTTACTATTTGCCGATCGGACACGTCGACTTCGTGGAGAGCTGGGGAGAGGGCACGTTCGGAGTCACGATTCTCCCTCGCAGCGCGACGGTGACCGGCGTCGAACCCGGATCGCCTGCCGAGCGGGTCGGCGTGCGGCTCGGAGACGTCCTCGTCGATCGCGGCAATGCCGAAATCTCGTCGTGGATTCGGGCGCCCTATCCCGGCGAGCGCAGGGCCCTTACGTTCGCGCGCAACGGCGTTACGCATACCGTGACGTTAACGGCGGTGCCGATTCCGGCATTCGGACTGTGGCAACGGGTCGGCGGAATTCTCGCCTACCTGCCCCCGACGATTTTTCTCGTCGTCGGTTTTCTACTCGTCTTCTTGCGACCGTCGATCATGGCGTGGGCGTTCTATCTTTTTGCCGTCGGCTATTTTGGCACGGCCCCGGTGTTCGACTATTGGGCGCACCTTTTGTCGCCGAAGGCGTTCTTTATCCTCACGTTCGTGCTGAGTACGATATTCGGCCCGTGGAGCGTGCTGCCGCTCCTGCCGTTCGTCTTGCGCTTTCCCAATGGCGACGTGCTTGGCTGGCGCCGGCGGATCGACCCGTTCGTCTGGGCTTTTCTCGCGCTGGGGTATCTCGCGTACGTTTTGGAGTGGCGCCAGTACGTTAGCGGCGGCGTTCCCGCCTGGGACGTCATACCCAGCGCCGTCATTCCGCTGGGCGCCTTCGCCATCGCCGGCTTGATCGTCGCAAAAAACATCGCCACCGCGACCCCGAGCGACCGTCAACGTTGGGGATTCCTGGCGATTGGAACGATCGCGTCGTTCGTGGCCTACGCGATCTACTTCGTCCCCGGGGTGCCCTTCGACGTGGGACAAATCGTCGGCTTTGCGGTCGTTCTCATGCCGATCTGCATCGCATACGCCGTCTTCAGACTGCGCGTGCTCGACGTCAACTTCGTGCTCAATCGTGCGTTGGTGTACGGCTCTCTGTCGGTGGGCGTGATTGCCTTCGTTTCGTTGTTGGATTGGTTCTTTTCGCGCGTCGTCGCCATCGGGCGCCTGGCAATAGGTCTGGAGTTGCTGGCAACGATCGCCATCGGCTTTCTGCTGGATCGGATCAATCGCGGCGTCGAGGGCCTCGTGGAGTCCGTATTCTTCCGGCAGCGCAGGCTGGCCGAAAGGCATCTCCGCCGCGCGGCGGGCGCGCTTCCGTACGCGACCGACGAAGCCGCCATAGCCGACGGGCTCGTGCAGGTACCGTCGGACGCCATGGGCTTGGGAGCGGCCGCTCTTTACCGGCGGTCCGCCGACGGCGTCCGCTTCGAAGGAGTTGCAACGGCGCGGCAAGCCGACGCCGCTCCGACGGGCTTCGATGCCAATAATCTGCTCGTGCGAATGCTCCTCGCCGATGAAAAGGTGGTTTGGCTCGACGATTTGCGGTCGCACGTCGACTCCGAGAATGCCTCAGCCTATACGCTGGCGGTTCCCGTTACCGTCCGTCACGAACTGGTCTGCTTCACGCTGTACGGCGCCCATTCCAACGGCGCGCAGCTCGATCCCGACGAAGTCGACTTGCTCCAAGAACTCGCCCGCGAAGCCTCGCGGGCGTACGACCACGTCGAAGCCGTACGAACTCGCGAACGGTACGCCGCCCTTATCGGCGCCGCCGCTCTTTCGCAGGCCGAGGGTGCCCTTGCGCGAAACCCGGACTCATGAAGCTGCGATACGCCGCGAGTCTTCTGCTAGTTGCGTTTGCAGGATGCACGGCCGGCGCGCGCGCGCCGCTACCCGCGACGCAAAGTTCGGCGATGTCGGCGTTCGACCGAACCGGAGCGGGTAAAATCACGCACGTCATCTACGTCATTCAAGAAAACCGAAGTTTCGACGACCTCTTCCAAGGCTATCCGGGCGCCGATACGGTCGCGCAAGGCACGAACTCGCGCGGCCAGACGATCCCGTTGCAGCCCATATCCTTGTCGAAGCGCTACCAGATCGATCACTCCGCTTACGCGATGTTCGCCGCCTGCAACGGAACCGGGAGCCTTCCGGGGACGAACTGCCGGATGAACGGCTTCGACAACGAAGAGTCGTACGGCGGCCCGCCAAACGCGCAGTACGCGTACGTGCCCCATAGCGAGTCGAAGCCTTACTTCGACATGGCGCACGAGTGGGTCGTCGGCGACCGGATGTTTCAATCGCAGCTCGACGAAAGTTTCGTCGCGCATCAGTACGCGATCGCCGCCCAGGCTCAGTCGAGCGTCGATTTGCCCAACTCGTTGTTGTGGGGTTGCGGCGGCGGTCCCTCGGACGTCGTTTCGACCGTTACCCAAAGCCGAAATCCCGCCGGTCCCGAACAACGCGCGTGTTTCGACTACGTTACCTTGGGCGACGAGCTGGACGTCGCGAAACTGTCGTGGCGCTTCTACGCCGTGCGCTACAGCAGCGACGGCGGCGGCAACGGCGGAACCTGGTCGGGATATCAAGCAGTAAACCACATTTTCCACGGTCCCGACTGGAAAAACGACGTCGTCTCGCCGAATTGGAAGTTCATTACTGACGTTCGCGCCGGAAAACTCGCAAGCTTCACGTGGATCACTCCCGAATGCGCGGAGTCCGATCATTCCGAATGCGGCGGTGGTTACGGACCGTCGTGGGTTTCGGCAATCGTCAACACCGTCGGGAAGAGTAAGTTCTGGAACTCGACGGCCATCTTCGTTCAGTGGGACGACTGGGGCGGCAACTACGATCACGTCGCGCCGCCGTTCGAGGATTACGACGGCGTCGGTTTTCGCGTGCCGCTTCTCGTGATCTCACCGTACGCCAAGAAGGGCTTCGTATCGCACACGCAGTTCGAAACGGCGAGCGTCCTGCGCTTTGCCGAGGACCTTTACGGGCTTCCTCAAATGGCCGCGGCGGACGCGCGAGCCGCATCGCCCGCCGTTGATTGTTTCGACTTTTCGCGACAACCTCGCGCATTCGTTCCCATCAAGGCCCCCCATCCGGCAAACTTCTTCGTCCACCATCGATTCTCCAACAGCGACGCCATTCCGGATTACGAATAGGGCTATGCTAGCGCATTAATTGGGTGAGCTGGACGAGATTGCCGCAGGTGTCGTTCAGCATGGCGATCCGCGACGCCGTTACGTCCGTCGGCGGCATGGTGAACTCTGCACCGCGCTCCTTTATTCGCTCGTAGTCCGCCCGCACGTCGTCGGTGAAGAACATGGCCGCAGGACGGCCTTGTTGGAAAGTCGCCTGCTGGTACGCCTTGGCTGCCGGATCGTCGTTGAGCGCCAGTTGCAGCTCGGTTCCATCCGAGTCCTCGGGTGAGGCCACGGTAAGCCAACGATATGGCCCCTGACTGAAGTCCGACTTTTTCACGAAACCCAAGACGTCGGTATAAAAGCGCAGTGCCTTCTCTTGGTCGTCGACGTAGACGCTGGTCAGCTTGATTTTCATCGGTCACCTCGTATCGTTAGATTTTTGCGAGCCGCGCCGCGTCGCGCCATCCTTTTTGTTCCGGTCGCCCGATATCCACCTCCCGGCGGTCGGTCGAGCGCTCGCAGGCCGGATATTTTGACGTTGCCGGGACGAAACGTCCTCGCGGCCCGGGGATGAGCCACCCATTCGAGCGCGGAAGCTCGCCGCTCGAGGAAAGCCCAAGGAGATTGCAATGCCCGATCCTGCCGAATCGCCGGAGCCGCGCACGTCGCCGATCGCGTTTACCAACGTGCGCCTTTTCGACGGGAAGTCGAAAGCGCTTCGGACCGGCTTGCAGGTCGTGGTCGAAGGACGAACGATCAAAACCGTCGAGCCATCCAACGTTGGCGTGCCTTCAAACGTCGAGTCGATCGACGGCGGAGGCCTCACCCTGATACCCGGGCTGATCGACGCCCATTGGCACGCGCTGCTGACGCGACCGTCGATCGCCGTCGCGCTGACGGCCGACTGGAACTACGTCCACACGCTCGCGGTGGCCGAAGCGCGAGCCACCCTCATGCGTGGGGTAACGACCGTACGCGATCTGGGCGGCCCGGCGTTCGGCCTCAAGCGCGCGATTGACGAAGGAGTCGCGCCTGGGCCGCGCATCTACCCCTCCGGCGCATTCATCAGCCAAACTTCCGGTCACGGCGATTTTCGATACCTGCACGAAGTGCCCCGCGCACCCGGCGATCCGCTGTCGTACACGGAGCGGTTAGGCTTTGCCGCGCTCGCCGACGGACCCGATGCCGTTCGCATGCGAGCGCGCGAGCAGTTGATGAAAGGAGCGACCCAGCTCAAATATATGGCGGGCGGCGGCATTTCTTCGCCGTACGATCCAATTGACGTGACGCAAGGCACCGTGGCGGAAATGCGCGCCGCGGTCGAAGCGGCCGAAAACTGGGGAACCTACGTGGCGGTGCACGCCTATACGCCGCGCGCGGTGCGGTTTGCGATCGAGGCCGGGGTAAAGTGCATCGAACACGGCCACCTCGTGGACGACGAAACTGCCAAGCTGATGGGTGACGCCGGCGTCTGGTGGAGCCTGCAGCCCTTTCTAAACGATCGAGACATGCCCGCGATGCCCGATCCCGTCATTCGCGCCAAGCTCGTGCAAATGCTCGAAGGCACCGATGCCGCTTACGAGTTGGCGAAGAAGTACCGCATCAAGACGGCCTGGGGAACCGATATCTTGTTCGACGCCAAGTTGGCAAAGCGGCAGGGAGCCATGCTGGCCAAACTGGCGCGCTGGTACGCGCCGGCCGACATTCTGAAGATGGCGACCGCCGACAACGGCGAGCTGCTCGCCACGTCCGGACCACGCAATCCCTACCCGGGCAAACTCGGGGTGATCGAAGAGGGTGCGATGGCCGACTTGATCCTGGTCGACGGCGATCCTCTACAGAACCTCGATCTGATATCCGACCCGGACGAGAACTTCGTCGTCATCATGAAGGACGGCCGGATTTACAAGGACTCGAGAAGTCGTCGCCACGATGGAACTTGGCACTCTTCATAGAACGGAAAGAAAAATCACATCGGACGACGCGCCTTTGAGGGCGCGGCGGTTCGCGCCGTTCCAGCGAAAGGACGCGTCACATGCTTGCGATCCCCCGAGCGCTTCTCGCGCCCGTCGTGGCGACGGCGATCCTCGCCGCGGTCGGATCGTCGATCGCCCGCATCGAAGCTCAAGCCGTGCCGGCGACCCGCGATTCGGTCGCCGTCCGGCCGAATTATTCCGAGCCCGTGATCCTCAGCAGCAAGGACGGAGTGCTCGAAGTTACGCTGACCCCGCGGCAAAGTACCGCGCGGCTCAACACCGTTGCGAAGCCCGTCAAGAATATGCTCCTGTTCGACTACGCCGTGCAACGTGGAACCGCTTCGAACGGCCGAATGTCGGGAGAGCACCAATATCCGGCGCCCACCCTAAAAGTCGAACCGGGCGAACGGCTGATCGTCCATATCGACAACGACCTGCGCAACCTGAAGATTCCCGACTTTTACGACCCGAAGTACACGCCCAAAGGTCAGACCGTGCCCCTGTACCCGGCAATGATGACCTCTTCGCCGGTCAACCTTCACGTGCACGGCGCGCACGTCAGTCCGCGCGGTAACGCCGACAACGTCCTGTTACACATCGACGCCGGAATGTCGAACACGTACGTCTACGATATCCCGAAGAACATGACGCCGGGAACCTTTTGGTACCACAGTCACCTGCATACGCTAACGGCGTCGCAGACGTACTACGGCCTGGCCGGCATGTTGCTCGTAGGCCGCGCCGACAGCGAGATCCCCGTCGTCACCCAAAACGACATTCCGATCCGCACCATGTTGCTACAATACAATACGGTCTTCGATCGGATGGGCGGCCTGGCACAGATGACCAATCCGAACTGGCCGCAATGGGTCAGCACGCTGATACCCCCGCGAGGGAACGAACTCGCCGACGGAACGTACCTTCCGTCGCTCGCACCGGTGAACTTCTTGGATTCCAAGAAAGGGACGCGATGGGCGACGGTGTGGTACGCCGGTCCGCTATCGATTGCGAACATGCGCGGGCGCTTCCAGTTCATGCCGGCCAACCTGCAGCGCTTTACGGCCGCCGCCCGATCGAAGGGTGCGAACATGAAGGCCAACCCAGCCCTTCCCGACTACGATCGGGACGTGCAGTTTACGGTCAACGGATTGTTCGAGCCGGTGCTCGAGGTCAAACCGGGTCAGACCGAGATTTGGGTGCTCGCCAACGTGAGCGACATTGCGTACATGAACGTCGAGCTGACCGAGACCGCAACCGGCTACCATCCGAAGATCGCCGTCGTCGGTCAAGACGGTATCGCCTACGGCGAAGTCCATCGTCCCTACGAACGAGACGGAACGCAGTTGTTGATTCCGCCGGCCACTCGCTACGCAATCGCCGTTACGATGCCTCTCAAAGGGTCGTTGCGTCTTTCGCTGCCCGGACTGGGTTCGGGCGCCAGGACGCTGACCGCGCCCGGCGTCCTTTACACCAACGATGGAACGCGCAATCCGCCCGCCCGATTGGGAACGCTCAGCGTGCTGCCGTCGGACATCAGCTATGCGGACGGATTCTTCATCTTTCCTTCGCAAACGTTGCTCGATGCCAATCCGCAGGACGGGCAAGGCGTCACGACGGCCTTTAACCCCGGGCAGAAACTCGACGCACCCACACCGTTTCACGACCTCTCGAAACTCAAACCCGACGTAACGCGTACGCTCCTTATCAACGGAGGATTTCTCAACAATCATGCCAGCAGCGCCGATCCCAAGGCGTTCGTCTACGCGTTCGATGGGAACGCGTTTCCCAACGTTCCGTTAATTCAAGCGCGACTCGGATCGGTCGAAGAGTGGAACTTCGTCAACCACAATAACGACGCTCACCCGATTCACGTCCACGTCAACGATTTCCAAGTCACCAAGTACTTCGATCCGACCACCGGCACGAAACTGGGGCCGCAGATGTTCGGCGAGGACAACGCCAACGTTCCGGCGCCTTCGATGGGACCGCAGGAAGCGGTCGTTCAACCCGGCACGCTGACCATGCGAACGAGGTTCATCGATTATTTAGGCCTGTACGTGCTGCACTGCCATCGGCTCAACCACGAAGACAACGGCTTGATGATGCTCATCAACGTCATTCCGGCCGTTTCCGACTATGCGGTGGCGGTGCCGGGCTCGCCCGGCCACGCCGCAACGGTAAAGGTCTTCGACGGCAAGGGCGACCGCCTAATAACGACCGTCACCCCGTTCCCCGATTTCTTTGGAACGCCCAGCGTGGCCATCGGTGACGTCGATGCCGATGGGATTTACGATCTGATCGTCGGAGCCGGGAAAGGACACTCGCCCGAAGTCGTCGCGTACTCGGGCGCTCCCATCGACGACAAGTCCTTCGCAACCGAGCTCGCGCGCTTTCAGGCCTTCGACCCGAAGCAGACGGGCGGCGTGAGCGTCGCATCCACCCAAATCGACGGCAGATCGGCCGATAACATCATCGTCGGGTCGGGCGCCGGCGCGACCGATCGGGTTCGCATTTTTAGCAGCGAACTTCCGTCGCTCGGGACCCCGCCGGCAACCTTCGCAAGCTTCACACCGTACGGCAGCGACGAATCGGGAGTAAATCTTGCGGTGGGCTTCGTAGACTTCCTGACCGGACGCAACAGCATCGTGACGGCGCCCGGTACGGGAGCGCGGGTGAAGGTGTTTTCGTATTCCCTGATGACGCCGATCGGCGCTCCGCCCGCCTGGCCGAACAATCCGGGAAGCGCGCATTTGGACGCGTCGTTCGCACCGTTCGGTGCGGGCTATCGCGGACCGGTTTCGATCGCTACCGGGTGGCTGGCCGGTTCGTACGGCGGCGCCGAAGCGATCGCCGCCGGCCAGCTCTCGGGAGGGGGAACCGTGAAGGTCTTCTCGACGGGCACGGCTCTTTCGGGCAACCCGACGATGTACTTGCACAGCGCGATGATGCACGAAACGGTCTCGACCTTCAACGAAATTGCCTCGTTTAAGCCTTTCGCCGGCGCGGCGGTCGTTCGCGTCGCGACGACGTCGACCACGATCGGCGCGGATCTGCTCGCGAGCGGCGCTAGCGGCGGCAAGGTACGGATCGAGAAATTCCGGCTCACGCGCTCGACCCCCAAAGCGCGAGCGTTGACGGCAACGCCCGTCCACGCGATCTGGTCGAAAGTGGGGACGGCCGCGCCGGTACTTGGCGGCGACTAGCATCGTGGCGGAAGACGTTTCGACCCTGTTGCTCTGCGCGCGCGTGCGGACCGAGTGCGCCGACGAATTCAGGCAGTGGCACGTGCGCTGGCAGGCGGCCGTCTTAGGCGCGCCGGGGGCGCTCAGCTTCGAATTTTGGCCGGCCGCACCGCCCGATCAGCAAGAAGCCGTCGCGCTGGCACGTTTCGAGACCGAGGAAGCCCTGCGAACTTGGCGCCGCAGCGATACCAATCGCCACTTGGTCGCCGAGGCTGCTTCGTTTGCCGTAGGCGGGGTGGTGATGCAACTCTCCGGACAAGCGGCCGTGGCGTATTACGTGCAGCACGGCGTCACCTTCGTCGTCGTAACCGATATCAAGCCGGGCAAAGAAAAAGAGTATCGAGCTTGGGCCGACAGAATTCAAAAAGTTCAGGAAACGTTTCCGGGTTACGTCGGCTCGTTCGTCCAGCCGCCGCAGCACAAGGAGACCGGCTGGACGACCGTGTTGCGGTTCGACACCGCCCAGCATCTGAGCGCGTGGCAGAACTCGCCGCAGCGCGCGGCGTTTATCGAGGAAGCCGCTCCGTTAGTCGAGCGCTTCAAAGCGCAACGGGTCGACACCTCATTTCCGGGCTGGGTTCCCAACGATCCGGCCACCGGCAAACCGCCGAGCCTGTGGAAGACGGCCTGTCTCGTCCTGCTCACGCTATTCCCGGTCGTCATGCTGGAACTCAAGTTTCTCAACCCGCACTTGCGCTCGTGGCCGCCGGCGCTCGCGACCTTTTTCGGCAACGCCATCAGCGTAACGCTGACGACGTTTCCGCTCATGCCGCTGGCGATTCGCGCATTTCGCCCGTGGCTTTTCCCCGAGGGGCGGCCGCGCCGGGTGGTGGCCGCCACGTTTCTGCTCCTCCTATGCTGCTATGCGCTGGAGATTTTGCTGCTCTGGAGAATCCTGTAACGGCCGCCGGCCTAGCCCGCCGGTACACCCTGCAGGCTCGCGAAAATTCGATCTTCGGTAAATGGTAGGGCGGTAAAGCGCACGCCGGTAGCCGCGCGAAGGGCGTTACCGATGGCGGGCGCGACGGGATTGATCGTATTTTCCGCGATCGATTTCGCCCCGAGCGGTCCGATCTTATCGTAGGTGTCGGCAAAGAACACGTCGGTTTCGGGTGCGTCGGCGTAGGCCGGAATGCGGTAGTTTCGCAACGTAGGATTGACGACCGCGCCGGCGCTGTTGTAGACCATTTTCTCCTGCAGCGAGTAACCGACGCCCTGGACGACGCCGCCGACGACCTGGCCGCGCAGCTGATTGGGGTTCATCACGACGCCCGCGTCGACGGCTTCGATGCTGTGCAGAATACGAATCTCGCCACTTACGCGGTGGACGGCCAGCCGAACGCCGTACACCATAAACGACACGGTACGCGGCGAACCGTAAGCCTTACGGAAGGCGGCGAGCGGATCGCCCGCCTCCTCGGCGGTCGCGTAGAGTTCGGCGAGCAAAATCCGGCGCTCGCCGCAAACGACCGCCCCGTCGTCTAGGCGGCAGCCGTCGAGCGGCACGCCGCTCGTACGGGCGGCAAACGCGAGAATCTTTTCGTGAAGTGCGTTGGCGGCGTTTTCGACGGCCTTGGCCGGCACCATCATGCCGACGCTTGCGAAGGTTCCGCTATCGTAGGGCGTCTTGTCGGTATCGGCGTTGACGAACGACACGCGCGCCGTCGGGCAGCCCATGATTTGTGCGACGATTTGTTGTTGCGCCGTCACCAAACCGTTGCCGATCTCCACCGAGCCCACCGTGAAATGATAGCCCCCGTCTTCACGCAATGAGACTTCGGATCCCGAGCGCTGTTCGGTCGGGGGAACGCAGTCGAGCATCGACATCGCGACCCCGCTGCCTTCGAGCCAGTCGTCGCCCTCGGGCTTGGGCAATCCACGGCCGCTCGCGAGTGCTTCCTCGACGGCATCGACGCATTGGTCCAGCCCGTAGCTGCCCATCGTGAGGTCGGAAATCTCCGCTAACGCCGACTGTAAGTTGTCGCTCGGTCCGACCATATTCTTGCGGCGCATCGCGATCGGATCGAGATCCAGCAACAACGCCAACTCGTCGATCGCCGATTCGATTGCAAACGTCGGCTGGGTCGATCCGTACCCGCGGAATCCGCCGCCGCACTGCAGGTTGGTGTAGACGGCGTAACCGTCCCCCTTTTTATTCGGGCACTTATAGATCGCCCACGGCCCGGACATGCCGTTGGCGAGCGTCTCGCCGCCATGATTTCCGTAAGCTCCGGTATTCGACACGATGCGGTACTGCATCGCCGTCAGCGTTCCGTCCCTCTTTGCGCCGAGCTTTACGTGGGTTTTCATGGGGTGACGGGTCGTCGCGCCGATAAACTGTTCTTCGCGGGTGAACTCCCATTTG
This sequence comes from Candidatus Tumulicola sp., assembly GCA_036490465.1. GTDB lineage: Bacteria > Vulcanimicrobiota > Vulcanimicrobiia > Vulcanimicrobiales > Vulcanimicrobiaceae > Tumulicola. The sequence continues at coordinate 18,849 of DASXDV010000167.1, forward strand.
ACGGGGCGCCCGGTCTTCATCGCCGCCAAGAGCGGGAGGTCTTCGCTCATCATGTCTTGCTTGCCGCCGAAACCCCCACCGACCCGCTCGGTGAAAACGTGCAAGTCGGCGGGCATGATCTCGAAGAGATAGCACAGCTTTCCTTTGACGATGAACGGACCCTGAACGCTCGTTCGAATATGCCAGCGCTCGTCTTCACCGCGCCAGGCGATCGATTGCATCGTTTCGAGATGCACGTGTTGTTGGCGCGGTGCGTCGTAGGTTTCTTCGTAAATTGCGTCCGCCTTGGCAAAACCATCCTCGACGCTTCCGACCTCGCCGTGAATCTCGACGAAGACGTTCCGGTCGGGATGGAGGATGTGCGATCCGGCACGCAGATCGTGCAGAACCGGCGCACCCGGGACCATCGCCTCCTCTGGATCGAAGACTGCCGGCAGAATCTCGTACTCGACTTTCAGCTTGCGGCAACCCTCCTCCGCTGCGCCTTCGGTTTCGGCGACGACGGCGGCAATTCGTTGACCCACGAAGCGCGCGACGTTGTCGAGCATGTATGTATCGTCGGGATCGACGCGATTATCCTCGTGAATGGCGGTCGTGTACAGGCGACGCGGAACGTCCTCCCACGTGAACGCTGCGACGACGCCCGGAACGGCCATTGCATCGGTGCGGTCGATCGATATTATTTTGGCGTGCGCGTGGGGCGAGCGTAGAACCTTGAGGTGAAGAAGTCCGTCCATCGGCGGAACGTCGCTGGTGTAACGCGCGTGCCCGGTGACGATGTCGCGAGCGAATGGATTGGGCACGCTCGTACCGCTCGATGTGCCGGCCTCGTCGGGGGCGACGTTTTTAATTCCGGCAAACGCATCGCGGATCGAGCCATAGCCGGTGCAGCGGCACAAATTCCCTTTCAACGCCCGCGGTAAATCGCGCTTTTGCTCGTCGGTGAGGGATGCGGCGGTCATAATCATGCCGGCGGCGCAGTACCCGCATTGAAAGCTTTGCGCGTCGAGGAACGCCTGCTGCATCGGGTGTAGTTTGCCGTTCTCAGCCAGTCCCTCAATCGTCGTAATCGCCTTACCTTCGGCACGAAACGCCGGATACAAACAGCTGTGCACGGGCTTTTCGTCGACCCAAACCGTGCAGGCGCCGCAGTCGCCGCCGTCACAACCCTTTTTGACCCCATACCAGCCGAGATCCCGAAGGAACACCCGCAGGCACTCGCCGGGCGCGGGGGTCGCCGCAAAACTCTTGCCGTTGACCTGCACGTTCACGCGCCCAGCTCCCGGCGAATCTGCTCCGCGTAGTGATAGGTGAGATGCCAGCGATGCGCCGGCGAACCGTGCACGTCGTCCAGGTAGAGCGAATCGGGAATGCCGGCGTCGATGGCGTCGCGCAGTTGCGCGGTCGTCGGCATCGCCTCAAACGCTAGCTGAACCGGTTTGACGGTGGCGGCCGTTACGGTGAGGAGAAGACCGTCGCGCGATTCGCCGGACGTCCCGATGAGAAGAACCGACGAGCGTCCGAGGTGAGTGAGTTCGGAGCGGCGCAACGCGAACGACTTCGCTAAGGCCGTAACTGGAATGTGGATACTGCGAAGGAGCTCGCCCCGTTCGAGTACGTTTGCGTGGTTCCCGCTAACGAAGTCCACGGCTCGGACCTCCCGCGGCTCTCCGTCGCGAGGCAGCAGCGTGTAGGTTGCCTCGAGCGCTACGGTGAGGGAAATCATCGGACCCGCCGGCAGCGACATCACGATGTTCCCGCCGACGGTCGCTTCGTTCCAAATCTTGAACGAAGATAAGAAAGCCCGGCAACATTCGCCCAGAAGC